>CADAUV010000106.1 GCA_902791235.1 Oscillospiraceae bacterium | reverse complement strand
TGGAATATATCAAACGTATGGTACGACCGATATTATATCCTATTTTTGCGGGATTGCAAGCGGTTTTTTGAAAATCGCGGTCTGCCGACAAAATTCAGCGCCTGCGATTGTTGGATATGCACAAACAACGTTTAAGAAACAACTGAAACTGTGTGTATTATACCGCAGAGCTCCCTCCGCGATGGGAATGCATGCCGTCAGCAGATGCTTGCTTTTTTTGTGCGATTATGTTACAATACAAATGGCTGTCTTTGGTCAGCTTTTATTTTGGCTGAACGTCACGGCGCTGACGTAAGACAGCCGCAAAACTTTACGTGAGGTCGCACAATGAAGCATATTACGATAATAGAGGACGATACAGGGCTAAACAACGGCATAGTGCTTGCATTAAAGCGTGAGGGCTACGCTTTCCGCCAGCTTTACAGGCTGGGTGAATTCAATGAGGCTGAGCAGACAGATCTTATCATACTTGACATAAATCTGCCTGACGGCAGCGGCTATGATATCTGCAAAGCGGTGAAGGCACAGGGCGATTACCCCGTGATTTTTCTTACCGCCTATGACGATGAAGCAAATGTTGTTATGGGCTTTGATCTCGGCGCAGATGATTATATCGCAAAACCGTTCAGGCTTAAGGAGCTTCTTGCGCGAATCAAGTCCGTTCTTCGCCGTTACAGTAAAGAAACAGCCGACGGAATAATTAATATACAAAATATCCGCGTTAACACAAATGAGGCAAGAGTTTTCAAAAACGACGAAGAGGTTATCCTGACAGCTATGGAATACCGCCTGTTGCTTACAATGCTGAACAACCGCGGCATAGTTCTCACGCGCAATAAACTGCTTGAGGATATATGGGATATTGAGGGCGATTATGTGAACGACAACACGCTTACTGTTTATATTAAGAGGTTAAGAAACAAAATTGAGGATGAGCCTGCCGAACCGAAAATTATTAAAACCGTAAGAGGTATGGGGTATATTATTGATGAAAAATAAAGAATTCTTTATTCCTGTTATTATTGGCGTTGCAGTTACTGCCGCAGTTTCAATAATAACGCTGTTTACGAATAAAACGGGAGCAATAATCTGTGCTGCGCTCGGCATTATTCTTATTGCTGTATTCTGTTTTTATACTAATAAACGCTATCGGGCAATCAGCGCTTTAAACAATTATCTATCACTTGTTTGTGCCGGTGATTACGATTTGGCTGTTGAGGATAATACCGAGGGCGAGCTGTCAATTCTGCAGAACAATCTGCTGAAGGTTATCAGCCAGCTTAAAACGCAAAATGAGATTATTGCAGCCGACAAAACATACCTTGCAGATTCGCTTGCCGATATATCACACCAGCTGAAAACACCGCTGACATCAATGCTTGTTGTGTCAGAACTCCTTGGAAACGAAACGGACGCTGCAAAGCGCCGTGAGTTTACGGGGATAATTAATACGCAGTGCGAAAAAATGAGCTGGCTTATTCAGACTCTTTTAAAGCTTTCAAAGCTTGACGCGGATACGGCTGAAATGAACATTGAGTCTTTTTCCGTAAGCGATGTGATTGAAAACAGCCTTGCTCCGTTTATGCTGACAATGGATTTAAAAAACATAAGTGTTAAAAAGAGCGTAAACGAATTTGCGCTAATTAAAAACTGCATTGAACATACTGCCGACGGAGGAAGGCTTGTAATTTCAACCGACGAAACAACGGTGTTCAGTCGAATCGTGATAAGTGATAACGGCTGCGGAATTGCAAAAGAGGATTTACCCCATATATTTGAGAGGTTTTACCACGGAAAAAACTCCTCATCCGAAAGTGTGGGCATAGGTCTTGCGCTGTCAAAAACTATACTTAATAAGGAAAATGCTTCCGTTTCCGTTACAAGCGAGAAAGGAAGCGGAACGCAGTTTGAAATCAAATTCTATAAATCCGTAATATGACAAAATTGTTATATAAAATTCACTTAATTGTAAGGTACAAGCGGTATCATTGTGTCATCGAAAGGAGA
>CADAUV010000105.1 GCA_902791235.1 Oscillospiraceae bacterium | reverse complement strand
CGTTCTCTTTTTTGTTGGTGCGGATGACGAGGCTCCCCCGTCGGAGCTAAAGCTCCTTCCGGCAGGCACGCGGGCACCACAACAGTCCACCGGACTGTTGTTATTCGGCAAGCCGAATTGCCCTGTTCGAGCCTCGTGTTATAATACTAACAAAAAAAGAACGGCTAATGCCGTTCTCTTTTTTGTTGGAGCGGATGACGAGGCTCGAACTCGCTACCTCAACCTTGGCAAGGTTGCGCTCTACCGGGTGAGCTACATCCGCATATGTGGTGCTTCCGGACGGAATCGAACCATCGACACGAGGATTTTCAGTCCTCTGCTCTACCGACTGAGCTACAGAAGCACAAATGGCGACCCGGAACGGGCTCGAACCGTCGACCTCCAGCGTGACAGGCTGGCGTTCTAACCAGCTGAACTACCGGGCCACCTGATGGTGGGAACAACAGGGCTCGAACCTGTGACCCTCTGCTTGTAAGGCAGATGCTCTCCCAGCTGAGCTATGCTCCCACATATGCCGCACTTCTTGCGACAAGCAATATAATACAATAAGTGGTATTAAAAGTCAAGACTTTTTTTGTATTATTTTAAACTTTTTTAGCACTTAGAGTTTTTAATTAATGTTCTTATATCGTCAGGAGTAAATACATATTTCTTATTACAAAAATGGCACTCGACTTCAGTATTTTCACCCGCTTCTGCCATTTCGGTCAGGGACTTCTCACCTGTCGAAATAAGAGCTGCGGCAACCTTTTCCCTTGAACAGTTGCATCTGTATGAAATATTGCTTTCATCAAGCTTTTCAACACTAAGCCCTTCCATTGCTTTTTTGGCAATATCGTCGGCGCTCATACCTTCACTCAGCATAACAGTTACAGGTTTAATGTTCTGCATATTGTTTTCAATTGCAGTAATGGTTTCATCAGGGCATCCCGGTAGAAGCTGAATAATAAATCCTCCTGCTTTTGAAACCGTAAGGTCAGGATTGACAAGCACGCCGAGTGCGCAGACAGAGGGAGTCTGTTCGGAGGTTGCAAAATAGTTTGTAATATCCTCGGCAATCTCACCGCTTACAATCTGAGTCTGTCCGATATAAGGCTCCTTCATACCCATATCCTTCATTACAAAAAGATATCCGTCAGTACCGACAGTTCCCCTTACATCAAGCTTACCCTTATCGTTTAACGGAAGCTCGACAACAGGATTCTGGAGATATCCCCGGACATTACCGCTGCTATCGGAAACAGCGATAAGCGTACCTGCAGGACCGTTTCCGTTAAGCCTTAAAGTAACGCTGTCGTCCTTTCCTTTAAGCATTACACCCATCATTGATGCAGCGGTAAGAAGTCTGCCGAGCGCGGCGGTATTAACAGCGCTTGTTTTATGAATCTGCTCCATCTCGTATACTGCATCGGTTGTATCGGCAGCTATAACAAAAGCGCTGCCGTCCTCAGTTATATATCTTACAATCTTTCCCATATTAATTCCTCTTACAAATATAATATAATCTCTGTGAATCTTCCTTTGGTTTATCTTTGCTCAGTTCGTCATAAACGGCAATCAGCTTAAAGCCTGAAATTTCAAGAGCTTCTTTAATCTCTTCATCAGAGTAGCACTGCTCAAAGAATTCTTCGCTGTACCTGTCATAACTCTTGCCGTTATAGATAAAAAAGTCAAGCATAATTCTTGTTATGCTGTTTTCCGTTTCATTGTCCCATACAAGATAGTATCCGTCCTCATCATAAATAAAGGTATTATCGGCAAGTACGCTTTTATGCTTATAAAGCGTATTGACATCAAAGATGAACACTCCGTTTTCTTCAAGGCTTTTATAAACGCATTTAAAGCATTTTACAAGATTATCATAACCGATTATATGATTAATGCTGTCAAGCGAGCAAAGGCACGCAGAAACCCTGTAAGGAAGCTCAAATGAAGTCATATCCCCTTTGACAAAAACTGTGTTTGGTATACCCTTCCCCTGAGCAACGGCAAGCATATCCTCCGACAAATCAATACCCGTTATTTCATAACCGAGCTTTGAAAGCTCAGCACTCATACTGCCAGTACCGCAGGCAA
>CADAUV010000104.1 GCA_902791235.1 Oscillospiraceae bacterium | reverse complement strand
GAATATGCTCTAATATGTCAGCATTTTAAGGTTCTGAATCCCACATGAATACTGCGTTCCAAAACTTCAAAATGAGGGCAGCAATGGTATATCATTGCTGCCCTCAAAATTGGCTTCTAAATGCTTACTGATGATCTGAATAATAGGTGTTAATCCTGTTTTAAGTTTTCAATAATGTTATCGTCCTTGATTTTGTCTGCAGAATAAAGCAGCGACATAAGAATAATAACAAATACTGCAAGAATTGCTGAAAGGTAATATTGCCAGTTTGTTGAAAACGGTATCTGCGTACCCTCTGCGTTAGACAGCGCATAGTACATCAGCGCGTGAAGTCCTATGCTTATCGGCAGTGACCACACCAGTGACTTTACACCGTATCGCAGGCTCTCAACATAAATCATTTTTTTAAAGCCCTTTGGCGTAACACCGACTGATTTGAGCATTGCAAATTCTGTTTTGCGTTCGTTCATTGAATTCGAAATTGAATTGATAATATTGATAATCGCAATCAGTGTTAAAAGCGTGATAAATCCGTAAATAAAGACTTTAATTATTTTTGTATTCGCATTTACCGCCTGCATCTGCGAGGTGCTGTCCTCTATTGAATAGGCGATGCCTGCGTTTTCAAAATACTCATCCGCTGCACTCATTACAGTTTTGTAGTCCTTGGCAAAAATGCCCAAGCAGAACATACGCCTTTCAAGCGGCAGGGAGGAAATAGCATCCTCGGAAAAAACGAGTGCAGGCTCGCTTACATATATCGGCTCAAACAAAGATGACTCAAACTTTTTATCAGTCATCGCCCCTATTGTCACGGAAAATTCACGGCGGTCATCATATTCGCCCGTTTCCTCGTTATACTCGTCAACAAGGCAGTTCAGCGTTTTGCCGTTTGCTTCATCTTTAAATGCCTTGCACTCCTTTGGTTTGCCGTCCGTTGTATCAATCACACGGTTGAAAACAAGTGCCTTCGGGTGCGTTTTATCATGATAAGCTTCAGGCTGCTCGCCGATTGATTTAAGATAATCGTCAAAGCTTGCGTTATCCATCACAAAGAGGAACAAATCCGTGATATCCTCTCCTTCTGAAAGACTGAAAGCGCGATATGCATCCTCGGTAAAAAGCTCTGTGTTAACAAGTGTCGCCTCTGACGTGATATAGCCGATATAGCCATCAATATTTGCGCCGTCAAAATAATCCCTGACCTTGTCCTTATACTCGTTTTCGGTGTATACGATAAAATCAGCATTTTCCTCCCCTGCTGAATTTTTCACAAGGGTGGTAAACATCTGTGAACAGTTCGTTACAGTTAAAAACAGCACCACGCTCATCGCAAGGGCAAAAACAATATTTCTGCTTCTTCTGCCGTTACGCTTGAAATTCTTGACGGCAAGCTCGCCCTCAAAGCCGTACAGCTTTCGTGTGAGCTTTGAAACGCGCAGCTTCTTCGCTTTCTTTACCTTAACGGTGTTCGTCCCCTTAATTGCCTCAATCGGTGAAGTTTTTGAAGCGCGGCGGGCGGGAATATAGCACGAAATGAATATGGTAAGCGCGCTGATAAGAACTGTGCCGAGAATGATATACGGGCTGAAGTGCAGTTTGAGCGTACCTTTAATCGGGATTGAAATCGTTGCCAGCAAGGCGCTCTCAATGCTCTTGAATGTAATCGCCATTCCGACAAAGCCTGCAATAATTCCGAACACAATACCGATACAGCCGAGAATAAAGCCTTCAAAATAAATTGATGCACGTTTCTGCCTTTTTGTTGCACCTACGGAAGCGAGCATACCAAGATAGCGTTCACGTTCCTGATACGATACGGCAAAGGAGTCATAAATCATAATAACGGAAGCAACAACGATAACCGCAAGAATAACCGCCGCAAAGCCGCCGATGGTTTTCAATGTATCGTTCTTTTCCATTATACAAGAATAGTTGAGCAGGTCGATATTGTACTTTCTCTCAATTGCGCCCGTTTCCTTTTGAAGTGCCTCCGTTCTGTCATAAACAGAATTATCAAGCTTGTGATAACTTACCGTTACGTAAACGAGACAGTCCTTTGGGATAACGCCGTCAAGATTCGCAACGAAGCCGTCACGGTGGTCAAAGAAACTGACGTTGCCCTCGGCAATACCGCAGAGCGTGTAGTCCCTGTAACCCTCTTTTTCAGTATTGAAATCAAGGCAGTAAATGGTCAAAGAAACTGACGTTGCCCTCGGCAATACCGCAGAGCGTGTAGTCCCTGTAACCCTCTTTTTCAGTATTGAAATCAAGGCAGTAAAGGTTTACCGTATCGCCGACCTTCCAGTCAAGCTTATTCTTTTCTATATACTCCCTTGAAACGACGATTTCGTTGTTGTTCTTCGGGAACGCGCCGTCGGTTATTTTAATATTTCTTATGTCAATCGCGCTTTCATCAATTGCGTCAACCTGTGCGTACGCCTTCGCCGCTTCAACGTTTTTATCGTACGTGAACTGAAAAAGGTTTGCGCCAGTATAATAATCAAACAAGGTTTGCGCCAGTATAATAATCAAACTCAGCGTTATCAAACGCGGTCGTATCAGGCATTTCTTCGTACATAAACTGTGCGTGCCAGTTGCCGTCGTACGCTTTGGTGGAATCCTGCATAAATTTCACAAATGAAAAAACGCTTGTAAACACAGCGGTTACCATCGCAACGGACACTATAATCGCAAGAAGCGTCAGCAGTGAGCGCCGCTTGTGACTTTTTATGTGACGGAGAGTAAGCCTGTTGACTATGTTCATTGTACTCTCCTTTCATCGCGGACAATTTTTCCGTCCTTGATTTCTATAAGCCGGTCTGCCGAAAGTGCGATATTTTCGTCATGTGTAATCATAATGACAGTCTGACCGAGTTCGCTGTTGAACTGACGGAGAAGGGAAATAATCTCCTTGCTGTTTTCGGAATCAAGATTACCCGTCGGCTCGTCGGCAAGCATAAGAGCAGGATTATTAATCAGCGCCCTGCCGATGGAAACTCTCTGCTGCTGACCGCCCGAAAGCTGGGAAGGAAGATAATTGAGTCTGTCCTGCAAGCCAAGGCGTTCTACAATGCCGTTCATCTGTCTTTCATCGGGCTTTCTGCCGTCAAGAAGAAGCGGAAGGGTTAAGTTTTCCTCAACCGTCAGAATCGGAATAAGGTTGTAAAACTGATACACCAGACCTATCTGTCTGCGGCGAAAGATTGCAAGCGCCGTTTCATCAAGAGTGGATATATCGGTTTTGTCAATAATGACGCTGCCGCTTGTTGCGGTGTCCACGCCGCCGACAATGTGCATAAGCGTTGATTTGCCGGAGCCGCTTGGACCCACTATCGCAACAAATTCTCCGCGCTCGACAGAAAAACTGACGTTATCAAGCGCTTTTACCATTGTGTCGCCGTTTCCATATGTTTTGCAAAGATTTACTGTTTCTAAAATTTTCATACTTTTTCTCCTTTCGATGACACAATGATACCGCTTGTACCTTACAATTAAGTGAATTTTATATAACAATTTTGTCATATTACGGATTTATAGAATTTGATTTCA
>CADAUV010000103.1 GCA_902791235.1 Oscillospiraceae bacterium | reverse complement strand
AACGGTGTTTTTCTTAATGTCTTTTTTGCACGAGTGAAGCAGGTAAGCCGTCAGCATCGGCAGCGGCACGGAAAGCAGCAACACCTCAAGAAAGCCAAAAATGCGTTCCCATGTTGTACCGATATATTGATAAATAATCAAATCAACAAGACTCACGAGGCTGCACGCCATCAGAGCCGTGAAATAGGCAAAGAAAAATCGCTTGCTCCAGCGGTCAATCAGGGGGATAATCGCCGTAAGCCATATGCCGAGCAGGGATATTAAAAGCGCTGTGCTGATGACGGAAAAAGTGAAAACGGTGAACCAAGTTATCATTCTATTTCTCCTAACAAAAACGGATAGCGCAGTCGGCTGAGTTGTTCTCTTATGCCGTCGGCAGTTAAAGGCTTTAGCATAAATCCGCTTGCACCTGTTTTCCAGGCGTCAAAGGAATATTCCATATATGCCGTCAGATATATAGCGTTCGTTTTGGGATTACAGTCTAAAAGGTCTTGGCAAACATCAAGACCGCTTGTCATTCCCATTTCAATATCAAGAAATGCCAAATCGACCTTGTTCTCTTTTGCGTATTGGACGGCGTCCGAAGGCTTTGTAAAGCCCGTAACCTCAGCGTTTGGTATCACGCTCTTTATTATCGGAATACCGCCTTTAAGAATAATCTTTTCATCGTCAACGATGATAACGTTGGGAGTTTCATTACCGTCGCTCATCAGAACGGAAATGTCTATATCAAGACACTTGGCAATTCTTATTACCATATCTGTATCAGGTATGCGGTTGCCTTTCTCCCAGTTAGAAACGGCAGCTTTGGTAACAAACAATTTTTTTGCCAGCGTTTCCTGTGAAATGCCCATTTCGTGCCTTTTTTTCTTCAATATCTTTGAAAACTCGCTGTTCATCGTTACACCTCGTTTTTGCCTGTTATTAACAGTATAACGAAATTGCCGAATAAACACAAGAAAAAATATTTAGAAAAAAAGTACACGTTCTGTTGACTTCTATTGAATAAAATTATTAAAAATTATAAAATAGAGTTACTTTAGTTGTTTTATAATGGAAGAGCATATCCGTCAGATACCTGTTATTTTTGCTCGTATGCGGTCAGCTGCTCGGCGCCTTTTCCTTTAAAATGCAAATAATGAATGAAAGGATTTGATAAAAATGAAATTAAAAAAAGTTTTATCAATTTTGTTAGTTGCGGTGATGCTGTTCTCTGTCATGCCGTTCACTGCATTTGCAGGCACATCGTATGGCAACTACGTAGTTGCAGACGGAGATAACGGCGAAGACCTGTGGAACAAGGAAGTTTATTTCAACAATATGGCATGGTACGTCATTGAGGATAATTCTACGGATACGAATGCAGGCAGCTTAACACTTCTGGCGAAGGACGCGATTGGTAGCAGTCAATTCTACACCAGCGGGTCATCAGCGAGTGATATGTCCTACAACGGTTCTACCGTTAAAGCTTATCTTGACGGATTGACTGCCGAGGGTGGCGCTTTTGAGGATGTGGCGGATGCGATTCTTCCGACTACTCTTACCACCTATGGTTACGATTCAATTGACGTATACGAAACTACTGAAAATGCAAAGCTTTACCTTTTGAGCGTTAGCGAAGCAAGTGAATTACCGATGAGAGTCAAAATGCTCGGCGGTACCGCCGGAAATTATTGGTGGCTTCGCTCGCCCGGCTATTACGATGATGAAGGAGCGAGAGTGGCGTACGTGGTGACATACGACGTCATAGCCTCTGGCAAATCTCCGACTACATCGAGTTATGTACGCCCTGCATTAAATCTCGATTTGAGCAAGGTTGAATTTGATTCTTCATTGAAAGAATTTTCAATTTTGGCTGAAGAGGAAGCTTCCACCGTTTCTTTCACAAAGGCAGCAAGTGCTAACGACATCACGGCTGAAAACATCGGCACCTGCACCTTTGCGGAAGCAAAGGCATGGATACTCGATAACTGGGTCAGTGTCACAAACACACAACAATATTTTGTTGATGTAGTGTATTTTGACGAAAATGGTGTTTTCAGTGTTATCTTTATCACCCCTGCGTCCATGTCAAAACTTGATTTTAATAATGTTTGTAATAAAGCTGACACCAGCTATACTGTTGACGGTATCCGGGGAGATGTTTCTAGTTACGGCGACGATGCATGGCTTTGCACACCTCCCGCTCCGGCAACTTATACCATAACTTGGAAGAACGGCGATACGGAGCTTGAAACCGATACAGATGTAGCAGAAGGCACAACTCCGACCTATGACGGCGCAACACCGACCAAGCCGGATGATGCGCAATACACATACACCTTTGCAGGCTGGACTCCCGAAGTTGTTGCGGCAACACAGGACGCGACCTACACAGCAACCTTTACGGCAACACCGAAGCCTCACAACGGTGTGAACCTCACCGTCGGCAACGATATTACC
>CADAUV010000102.1:2209-4726 GCA_902791235.1 Oscillospiraceae bacterium | reverse complement strand
ACAGGGACGATATCGAGCTTTTACTGATTGACCCCGAGAAGCGAAAGGACGCAAGGGAAAGGGCAAGGCTCATTAACGAGAGCGACTATACCTTCCTCTGTCTGCCTGACGCGGCTTCAATTGAAGCGGTGTCGCTTGTTGAAAACGACGGCGTAACGCTCATTGACACCTCGACGGCGCACAGGACTAATTCTGACTGGGCATACGGCTTTGCAGAGCTTAGCCCTGCACACAGGCAGAGAATCGCCGAAATGAAAAGAATTGCCGTTCCCGGCTGTTATGCAAGCGGCTTTAACTCGATTGTATATCCGCTTGTATCACACGGCTTTATTGACAGAAATTACGATGTTGTATGCTACGCTATGAGCGGATACACGGGCGCAGGAAAGAAGGGCATTGCGCAGTACGAGGATAAAAACAGAAGTCCTGAGCTTGACGCGCCGAGAATGTATGCGCTGACCCAGGAGCATAAGCATTTAAGAGAGATGAAGGCTGTATCGGGAATAAGCAAGGAGCCGATATTCTCCCCCTTCATCTGCGACTATCCGAGAGGTATGCTTGTAAGTATCGCGCTTTTCCCGGGCAGTATGACGAAGAGATACACAAAAAAGGATATTCGGGAAATGCTTGCTGAGCATTACGACGGCTCAAAGCTTGTAAAGGTCAGACCGCTTGACTACACGCAGGGTATGCTTTCCGGCAACGCCTTCGCCGAGCGCGACGATATGGAGCTTGAGGTAAACGGCAATGAGGACAGAATTATTATCACCTCACGCTTTGACAATCTCGGCAAGGGTGCGTCGGGCGCAGCTATACAGTGCCTTAACATCTCAATGGGAATTGAAGAAACAACCGGTTTAAATACAGGAGAATAAATATGAAACTTGACATCAGAAAAATTGACGGAGGAATCTGTGCTGCAAAGGGCTTTAAGGCAAGCGGTATGTACTGCGGAATAAAGCGCCCTGCAAACGATACTCCTGACGCTGTACATAAAAACGATATCTGCCTTTACGCTTCCGACGCGGAATGTAACGCGGCTGCTGTCTACACTCAGAACAAGGTTAAGGGCGCGCCGATTCTCGTTACAAAGGCAAATCTTGAAAAGAGCGGCAACAGGGCTATCGCTGTTATCGCCAACTCAAAGAACGCAAACACCTGCAACGCTGACGGCGTTGAAAAGGCTGAGAGAATGTGCGAGCTTGTGGCAGACGAGCTTGGTATTCCTCAGGAAAAGGTCATTGTCGCTTCAACGGGCGTTATCGGTCAGGTACTACCCATAGAGCCTATTGAAAAGGCTGTTCCCGTACTTGCAAGCGAGCTTGACTACGGCAAGAACGAGGAAGCCGCTACCGCAATTATGACAACCGACACGGTTAAGAAGGAATATGCGGTAGAGTTCACGCTCGGCGGCAAGGTCTGCCATATCGGCGGTATGGCTAAAGGCTCGGGTATGATTCATCCGAATATGGCGACCACGCTCAACTTCATTACAAGCGACTGTGCGATTAGCGCTGAGCTTTTACAAAAAGCGCTGAGCGATATAGTTAAAATCACATACAACTGTCTGTCAATCGACGGCGACACCTCTACAAACGATATGGTTGTGCTTATGGCAAACGGACTTGCCGAAAACGACGAAATCACAAGCGAGAACGAGGATTTCGAGATATTCAAGAGCGCACTGTTCGAGGTTATGGGCGAGCTTACAAAAATGCTTGCAAAGGACGGCGAGGGCGCTACGAAGCTACTTTGCTGTAACTGCTACGGCGCACCCGATGTTGACACGGCTATTGTCGTTGCCAAGAGCGTTATCTGTTCAAATCTTTTCAAATGCGCAATGTTCGGCAAGGACGCTAACTGGGGCAGAGTTCTCTGCGCTATCGGTTACGCCGACGCTGAGTTTGACATAAACAAGGTTGATGTTGAGCTTGGAAGCGAATACGGAATTATCAAGGTATGCGAGAACGGCGCAGGCGTTGATTTCTCCGAAGAGAAGGCTTCTGAAATCCTCCAAAGCGATGAAATAGTCATCAATGTATATCTTCACGAGGGCGAGCGCTGTGCGACCGCATGGGGCTGCGACCTGACTTATGATTATGTTAAGATTAACGGCGATTACAGAACATAATTAAATGAAGAATGAGAAATGAATGATTGCAAACGGTACACCCGTACCCGATTGTAAAATAAAAAAATTGAGGTTAGGTGCTGATATGAATATTGATAATCAGATGAAGGCGGAGATACTTGCGCACGCACTGCCTAATATTCAGATATACAGGAAAAAGATTATCGTTGTAAAATACGGCGGTAATGCAATGATAAACGAGGAGCTTAAGGAAGCCGTTATGCGCGACCTTGTACTGCTTACAACGGTAGGCATTAAGGTTGTGCTTGTTCACGGCGGCGGCCCCGATATAAACAGAGTTCTTGACAAGATGCAGATAGAAAGCAAATTTGTCGACGGGCTGAGAGTTACCGACAGGGAGACCGTTGATGTTGTACAGATGGTGC
>CADAUV010000102.1:0-2201 GCA_902791235.1 Oscillospiraceae bacterium | reverse complement strand
ACCTATTGAGCTGGACGGTGGCAAGGTCAATAAGGATTTAGTCTGTCAGATAGGCAATATGGGCGGTCATGCAATAGGTCTTTCGGGTATGGACGGAAATATGCTAAGGTGCAGAGCGCTTGACAAGGAGCATGGCTATGTCGGCGAGATTATTGAAACGAATATGGACGCCGTAAACGAGATACTCGACAACGAATGGATACCCGTTATATCAACAATCGGTTATGACGAGGACGGCAACTGCTACAACATAAATGCGGACACTGTTGCGGCTGAAGTTGCAGGAGCGCTCGAGGCTGAGGCGCTTATTTCGATGACCGATATTGTAGGACTTTTAAGGGATAAGGACGACGACTCCACCCTCATTCACAGGGTATATGTTTCCGACACGCCTGCGCTCATCGCGGAAGGCGTTATCAGCGGAGGTATGATACCGAAAATTGATTCAATGACTTACGCTCTCAGGCAGGGCGTAAAAAAAGCCTTCATCATTGACGGCAGAGTTCCCCACTCCATTCTTATGGAGCTTCTTACGGATGAAGGTATGGGAACGATGTTCAGGCTGAGATAACAAAGAGGTTACGGACTATGGATATTAAAGAACTTGATAAGGAATATGTTGCGCACAGCTACGGCAGGTTTGATGTTGCACTTGTCAAAGGCAAAGGCTCAACGCTTTATGACGAAAACGGCAAGGAGTATACGGACTTCGGCTCGGGTATCGGCGTTACGGCTTTCGGTATCTGCGACGAGGTATGGGCAGACGCTGTTAAGGCGCAGCTTGATAAGCTGCAGCATGTGAGCAATCTCTACTACACTGAGCCCTGCGCGGAGCTTGCAAAACTGCTCTGTGAAAAGACGGGAATGAGCAAGGTGTTTTTCGCTAACAGCGGCGCAGAGGCTAACGAGGGCGCAATAAAGTTTGCAAGAAAATACAGCTTTGACAAATACGGCGAGGGCAGAAGCACGATTATAACCCTCAGGGATTCCTTCCACGGAAGAACGATAACCACCCTTGCGGCTACGGGGCAGGATGAATTCCACACCCACTTTATGCCCTTTACAGAAGGCTTTAAATACTGCACAGCAAATGATATTGACGAGCTTAACGCGCTTGCCGGCAACGATGTATGCGCAGTTATGTTCGAGTGTATTCAGGGCGAAGGCGGTGTGAACGACCTCAGCCTCGAATTTGTCAAGGCGATAGAAAAATTACAGCAGGAAAAAGATATACTCATCATCTGCGATGAGGTACAGACGGGTAACGGCAGAACGGGAAAGTATTTCGCTTATGAAAACTTTGACATCAAGCCCGACATTGTTACAACTGCAAAGGGTCTTGGTGGCGGTCTTCCGATTGGCGCGGTGCTGTTCAGTAAGAAAACGGAAGGCTCCGTTACCTACGGCTCCCACGGCTCTACCTTCGGCGGAAATCCGATTTGTGCGGCGGGCGCAGTTTCAATTGTTAAGAGAATCGACGACGCATTTCTCCTTGAGGTTAAAAAGAAAAGCGAATACATAAAAGAGTTTTTAAAGGGCGTAAGCGGCATTAAGAGCATTTCGGGCATGGGTCTTATGCTCGGTATCGAATGTGAGAAAGACGCAGGAGATATAGCTAAGGAATGTCTTGAAAACGGTCTTCTTGTACTTACCGCCCATAAGAATAAGGTAAGGCTTTTACCCGCGCTTTCAATCAGCTACGGTGAGCTTGACAAAGGATTAAATATTTTGAAAGAGGTAATTGAAAAATGAAGCATTTATTAAAACTGCAGGATTTATCACAGCACGATATTTTAGATATTCTTAATCTTGCCGACCAGCTTAAATACGAAACAAAGCACGGCATAGACCACCCTATTCTCAAGGGTAAGACCCTCGGAATGATTTTCCAGAAAAGCTCGACAAGAACAAGGGTAAGCTTTGAGACGGGTATGTATCAGCTCGGCGGTCAGGCTCTTTTCCTTTCAAACAGGGATTTACAGATTGGCAGAGGCGAGCCCGTTGAGGATACCGCAAGGGTGCTTTCACGCTATCTTGACGGCATTATGATAAGAACCTTTGAGCAAAGCGAGGTTGAAGCGCTTGCAGAATACGGCTCAATTCCGATTATTAACGGACTTACCGACTACTGCCATCCCTGTCAGGTGCTTGCCGACCTTATGACTATAAGAGAATATAAAAACAGCTTCGACGGACTCAAG
>CADAUV010000101.1 GCA_902791235.1 Oscillospiraceae bacterium | reverse complement strand
TCTGTGCCTGCCGACAGCGTCAATCTCGTCAATGAAAACTATTGCAGGCGCCTTTTTCTTTGCCTGGTCGAACAAATCCCTGACTCTTGACGCGCCGACGCCGACATACATCTCAACGAAATCAGAGCCTGAAATCGAAAGAAACGGAACGCCGGCCTCGCCTGCTACCGCACGGGCAAGAAGAGTTTTACCCGTACCGGGAGGTCCGACAAGAAGCACGCCCTTAGGAATTCTCGCGCCAAGCTTTGTAAATTCCTCAGGGTCTTTAAGGAAGTCTACAAGCTCAGCAACCTCCGCCTTTTCCTCTTCACAGCCTGCAACATCCTCAAAGGTTGTATCCTTCTCATCGTCGTTATCAATAATTCTCGCCTTGATTTTACCGAAGCCGAGAGTTCTGTTGGTATCGTTTGTCATAGCGCTGCTCATACGCCTGAAGGCAAAAAAGCCGAGACCTACAAGGACAACAAGCATAAGAAGCGACGGAATCATACTGATAAGCCATGTGCCCGATGTGCCTGCCTTATAATCATATTCAATCTGAGATGTTGTATGGGTACTGTTATAGTACTCAACCTCAGGTGAAATGTCCTCAACAAAAAGCTCGACAGCAATACTCGGTACTGAGTAACGCTTTATTGTATCGGGCTCGTCAAAGGTTGTGTAGGTAAGATTGCCGTTTGATAAATCAAGCGTAAACGAGTTAATTTCGTCGTGGTCAAACATCCTTACAATCTCAGAATACTTGAGCTTTTCCTCATTTTGCTGATTAGCAAAGAAGGCAACAGAGCTGATTAAGGCAACCGTAATCAAAAGATATATAATTAATGATTTCCAGTTTTTTGCCAGATTCTTCATTTACTGTCCTCCATAATGGTTTTAAGAGTAAATACCCTATGGGTATCCTCAGTTACTTTTACTCTTTCATCGCAGCACAGACCTACTATGCCGATTATTCCGCAGGAATCGGCAATAACGATATTTGCGCTGCGTTTTTCAATAGGTACTGAATATTCGTTAAAAAGCTTTTTAAGGGATTTTGTACAGCCTCTGCCGCAAGGTCTGATGCTGTCCCCCTCCTGCCTTTCTCTGATTATTACACTGCCGTTAATTCTATCACAGTCGCAGTAAAAATCAACATCTTTACTGCTAAATTCAAATTTATTTAAAATTTCTTTTTCATAATTATAAACTGTTTTCTTACCGTCAAGACAGGCATATCTTAATACGCCGCCGCTTATGACGGCATAGCTTTCAGCGCTTATCTGAACCTTGCAGCCGTCAAGCTTTGAAAAGATTTCGTCAAGGTGAATTCTGTCAAGCTTTATCCCGTTATCGGAAAAGTATTCAAGAATAATTCTTTTACATATTGCATCAGGATATTGCTTTAACAGCCTGACAACAAGTGAATTTTCACTTAAACATTCACTATAAGCATCCTTAGAAACAGAAGATAAGTATTCGTTATCCTCACGCGCACTTTCAATAAAGCTGTTCAGATTATCCTCATATGCGCTGTTAACCTTTTCAAGCTCCTTGAGAATAACATTTCTTATAAGATTACGGCTGTATATATTCTCACTGTTCGTGCTGTCAACACGGTAAGCGATACCGTTCTTATCACAATAAGCTCTGATTTCATCGGAGGAAATCTCAATAAGGGGTCTTATAATATTATCCCTCACGGGCGCTATGCAGCAGGCGCCGTTAAGACCCGTACCCCTTGCAAGCCTGAAAATAAGCGTTTCGGCGTTATCACTTTTATTATGAGCCGTTGCAATCTTATCACAGCCGAGAGATTCAAAAAAATCGTAACGCTTTTTTCTCGAATACGCCTCAACTGACATTCCTGCCCTCTTTGCTTCCTCGGGCGCATTTATCTCAAGAAGAAAAAAGTTAACTCCGAGTTTTTCACAAAGCTCTTTAACAAAAAGGATCACACCACCGTTATAAATTCGATAAGCTTTATCGAACGCAAAATGAAAAACGAACCGGTTTTCGAACGCGATATCAACAAAACGATATCCGAGCTTAAACAACAGTAAACGCCGCCGGTTGACATAAAAATCCTTCCACAGGGCTTTTCCACACGGTTTTTATGCCTGTCCACAGCTTTCCCACACGTTGTTCCACTCCGGTTTTCGCCGTTTTTCCCGCTTGTCCGCGGCATAAACGGGCTTGTCCACAGTTTCCACCCGGGCTACTAATACTATAACTACTTCTAAATACCTTTGTATTGGTTTCAGGTTGTGTTTTGCCCGCGGCGGCTTTTAAAAAAGAAAACGGCGGATACGCGTTTATAAAAAACCGTCTTCATACCGTGCACAATAAACTTAATTTAAGGAGTCTGACATGAAATTCACGGCTGACAAGAAAACGCTTTTATCATTGCTCGTGCCGGCGGCTACGGCGGCTTCGAACAAAAGCACTCTTCCCGCGCTTGAAGGCTTGCTTCTCACCTTAAAAGGGGACGAGCTTTCGGTTTGCGGCTATGACCTTGAAAAGGGCGTTCGCACGTGCGGAAACGTATTCCCGGTTTCCGACGGAGCCGTTATTGTCAACGCGCAGAAGGCGGTTTCCATTATAAAGAACTTTCCCGATTGCGATATAACCGTTGAATCCGACGAGCGCAACATGGTGCGCATAAGCGGCGG
>CADAUV010000100.1 GCA_902791235.1 Oscillospiraceae bacterium | reverse complement strand
TGTATACCACAAGCCTCAGATTATGGATTATAAGCAATTCCCGAGCTTTCTTTTCATCTGTTTTGAGAAGCTCAAATGCCTTTTGTTCCTCGTCCTTGCTCAGAGGAGGCGGTAATTGGTCAGCCCCGTTAATGTAGTCAACAGACTGGCTCTCTCCGCCGAAAAAAGCATACAGGAGTTTTTCAAAACGTTTGCCTAAATTCAATAAAACCGTCATTTCCGTACCGCCTTAATTAAGTATTCTTGGATTAAATATCGCACGGGATCTTTTCCCGCACGAGCGTTTTATCCCAATGCAGCATTTCAGATCACTGTATGAATAATTATCATCAATTATTGTCAGTTCACCGCTGTATGTTACGGGTATCAGTCCTCCGCCGTTTATTGTTTCAAACGGTAAAAGTCTGAATTTTCCCGAGCTTAGCGTTGCAGGGGAGTCAAGTCCGTAGTAATAGTACAGATCGTCACAATAAATGATTACCACAGGAGTTCTTGTAAAACAATCGCAAAGCTTGTTACCCGTATCTGCAACAGCTCGAACACAAAGCTTGTAATTCCCGCAGGTGTAGACAGCATTGTAGTTGTCTGAACTTTTAGCCGCTTTTCTGATAATTTCAATAACTGTCAAAGCAGCATAAGTAGCAACGACAGCGATAGTTATCTGCATAACAGATATATTGAAATATACCGTATAATTCCTTATGTATATTAGCTTTGTATCAGAAAATTCCCAAAGAACAAGAACTATCCCCATATAAGCCAGGTTTTCTGCAAACAGGATCAGAGTATTTCTGATAAGCTTTGCTATGCTTTTGAATTTAAATGCTATAAGCGCGATCATCGGATAACTCAAGATCTTGATAATCGTTATCAAAACTGCTGTTGAATACTCATTTGCAGGAACAGCAATAACCAGAGATGTCAGTCCGCCGATAAATGATGATAAGAATAAGCGCTTGTTTGAAAGTTTTGTATTTATCATCCTTGCAGCCGTTTCAATACATATCAGAGTTATTATGGTATTGGTTATTATCACAATATCTATGTATATTTTCATATCATAACCTTCAGCTTGTATTTGTATATGTTTATTTTAGATGCCCAAGCCTGAAAAAAAGGTCATATAAAATTGTTAAATACAAAAAATAATCCGACTACCGTTTTATCGGTAATCGGATCATACAAAATATTATCAATCGGCAAAAAATACGTTAAATGCCTTGTATGCCATATACGTGTCTATCTTTGAGGTGATCTCGAACGGTGCGTGCATCGAAAGAACAGGTACACCAACGTCAATTACGTCCATATCGAGATTTGCAATATACTGTGCAACAGTTCCGCCGCCGCCTGCATCGACCTTTCCAAGCTCGCCCGTCTGCCACAGAACATCGTTGCTGTCAAGAAGTTTTCTGATCCTTCCGACAAATTCAGCAGATGCATCTGATGTTCCCGATTTTCCGCGTGAGCCTGTAAACTTGGTCACACAAACGCCGTAGTTGATCTGGCAAGCGTTGCGTATCTCGTAGTTTTCGGGGAATGTGGGGTCAAAAGCTGCGTTAACGTCAGCCGACAAACACTCAGATGCAGAGATAACGTTTCTGCCTTCAAAGCCGAATGTCTGTGCAAGGTCACAGATAAAGTATTTGAGATATGACGAGTTCAGACCTGTATTTCCGTCTGAACCTGTTTCCTCCTTGTCGGTAAGGCAGGTAAGACAGGTCTTATTCGGCTTTTTACAGTCAAGTATAGCCTTTAATGCGGTATAAGCACAAACCTTATCGTCCTGTCCGTAAGCGCCCACCATACTTCTGTCAAATCCAACATCGCAAGCTCTGAATGCAGGAACTGCTTCAAGCTCTGCTGAAACGAAATCGTCTTCTACGATGCCGTATTTTTCATTGAGTATGGACATTATGTTGAGCTTGACCTTTTTTGAGACCTTGTCGTCCTTAAAAGGTCTTGAACCGATAAGAATATTAAGCTCCTCACCTTTGATACCCTGCGCGAGATTGCGCTTCATCTGCTCACTTGCAAGGTGTGGAAGAATATCTGTTACGCAGAAAACAGGATCATTTGCATCTTCGCCGATATTAACCGATACACTCTCGCCGTCTGCCTTTATAATAACACCGTGAAGCGACATCGGAACAGTTGTCCACTGATATTTCTTGATACCGCCGTAGTAATGTGTCTTAAACAGGCAAAGCTCTTTGTCTTCGTAAAGAGGGTTTTGCTTAAGGTCAAGGCGAGGGGAGTCGATATGAGCTGCTGCAAGCCGTATGCCCTTGTCAAGAGATTCTTTTCCCATAACACCGAGGATAACAGCCTTGCCCCTGTTTACATAATAGAATTTTTCGCCTGCCTTGTACTTTTTACCGCGTACATACTCTTTGAAGCCTGCCTGCTTAGCGAGCCTTACCGATTCGATAACAGCCTCTCGCTCGATTTTTGCAGTGTTCATAAAATCCTTATAGCCCTCGCAAAAATCGTCAGCGGCTTTGATTTGCTTATCGTCAAGCAAAAGTCCGCCATTCTTTTTTTCGGACAAAAGCTTTTCACTCAAAACTTCGCCCTTTGTTTTTTTCTCAACAGCCATTTATTATTACCTCCTAAAAACTAGTTTGAAATATCTTTTTTATCCTTCAATATCTCTTTATATTTATTATATGATTTTCTGATACGTCTTATATATTCAGCAGTTTTAT
>CADAUV010000099.1 GCA_902791235.1 Oscillospiraceae bacterium | reverse complement strand
TAAAGGGATTACAAAACCGCCTGTATACTTGCGTATTCAGGCGGTTTTTAATGTCTTTAGGGGCAAAAGGTCAAAGCCAAAACCTAACCTTCTTTGCGAAGGGTGCCCAAGACGGCTTTAATTAGTCTATTTCCACTGATATTTTGGCATCATTGCGTGTTGCTGCTGCGCGCATAACAACTCTTATTGCCTTCGCAATTCTGCCCTGTTTTCCTATTACTCTTCCCATATCATCCTCTGCGACATGGAGATGATAAACAGTTACGCCCTCTTCATTGGGTTCGTCAATATCAACAGAAACCTCGTCGGGCTTTTCAACCAAGCCCTTTGTAATTGAGATTAACAAATCCTTCAAAGAAAACACCTCCTGTTAAAATATGCCGGATTCATTCTTGGCATAGATTAAAGAATGCCCTCTTTTTTAAGAATGCTCTTAACAGTGTCTGTCGGCTGTGCGCCGTTAGCAATCCACTTCTTAGCCTTCTCAGCGTCAAGCTTAATCTCAGCAGGGTCAACCATTGTGTTGTATGTGCCGATTTCCTCGATGAAACGACCGTCACGCGGATATCTTGAGTCTGCTACTACTACACGATAGAAGGGTGCCTTCTTTGCGCCCATACGTCGAAGTCTGATTTTTACTGCCATTTTAAAATACCTCCAAATATATAATAATTAAAATTTAAAATCCGAATGGATTATTATTACCGTTCATATTGCCCATCATTTTCTGAGCCATTTCAGGATTAGCCTGCATCATACGGCGCATTTTTTTGCTCACCTTGGGTGCGCCCTTTCCGCCGTCGAACTGCTTCATCATTTTCTGCATCTGCTTAAACTGAGCAAGGAGCTTGTTTACATCCTCGACCTCCATACCGCAGCCCTTAGCAATTCTGCGTTTACGCGAAGGATTGATGATATTCGGATGAGTCCTCTCCTCGAGTGTCATTGAGTAAATAATTGCACGGAAGCGTGTGAATGCGCCCTCGTCAATATCCTCGTCCTTAATCTTACTGCCTATACCGGGTATCATCTTAATCGTATCCTTAAGACTTCCCATACGCTCAATCTGGTCGAACTGGTCAAGCAGGTCGTTTAAGTCAAACTTGTTTTTCGCAAGCTTTCTTTCAAGCTCCGCCGCTTTCTTTTCATCAAGGCTCTGCTCAGCCCTTTCAATAAAGGACAGCACATCGCCCATACCGAGAATACGCGAAGCCATACGCGACGGGTGGAAGGTTTCAAGGTTATCGAGCTTTTCGCCCGTGCCGACGAATTTAATCGGCTTACCCGTTACAGCCCTTACCGAAAGCGCCGCACCGCCCCTTGTGTCGCCGTCAAGCTTCGTAAGAATTACGCCGTCGATACCGAGCGTTTCATTAAAGCTCTTAGCAACATTGACAGCGTCCTGACCTGTCATTGCGTCGATTACAAGTAAAATTTCGTGAGGGTGGACGGTCTGACGGATGTTAGTGAGCTCGAGCATAAGCTCCTCATCAACATGAAGTCGACCTGCGGTATCAAGGAACACATAGTCATTGCCGTGGTCCTTAGCAAACTTAATTGCCTCCTCAGCGATATGCACGGGGTTTTCCGTACCCATTTCAAATACGGGTACGCCCACCTGCTCGCCGACAACCTGTAACTGCTTAATAGCGGCAGGCCTGTATACATCGCAGGCAACAAGCAGAGGTCTGTGTCCCTCTTTTTTTAGCTTAAGAGCAAGCTTAGCCGAATGTGTTGTTTTACCGCTACCCTGAAGGCCGCACATCATAACAATGGTCGGAGGGTGATTTGCAATAGCAAGCCTTGCCTCGTTACCGCCCATTAAGTCCGTGAGCTCTTCATTAACAATCTTTATAACCATCTGACCGGGGGTCAGCGATTCCATAACATCCGCACCGATTGCACGCTCGGTTACCTTGTTGGTAAATTCCTTGGCTACCTTATAGTTAACATCGGCTTCAAGAAGCGCAAGGCGAACCTCACGCATAGCCTGTTTAACATCGGCATCGGTAAGCTTACCCTTGGCACGCAATTTTTTAAACGAGTTTTCAAGTCGTTCGCTTAAACCTTCAAATGCCAAGATATCAACTCCTTTTTACTCCTTAAGGAAGGAGCAGAGTGTTTTGATTTTTGCAACAGCGTCGTTAATTTCCATTGAAAGCGAATGATTAAGGTTATAGTCATTTATAACATCAACGCAAGCCTCAATATCCTCGACGCCCTTTTTTATTTCATTAAAGCGCTTTGCAAGGCCGAGCCTTTCCTCCATATCAAAAAGCTGAGCCTCGGCGCGCTTAATTGAGTCGCGCACACCCTGACGGGTAATGCCCTCATTTTCAGCAATTTCCGAAAGCGAGAGGTCTTCCTCGTAATAGTAAACAAGAAAATCATGCTGTTTTTTTGTAAGCATATCGCCGTAAAAATCAAGCAAAAAAGGAATCTGAAGATTCTTTGCCATATTACCTCTCCTTTCATAAAGCTGTGTAAAGTATTTTCTCTTTACAGCGAGTGATATTATACTAAAGAAAGAGTATAATGTCAAGGTGTTTTTGAATAAAAAATTTTATTAAATTTAAGTCATAAATATTGACACAATTTGTGGTGTAAGGAAAATCGCTTTACACAATTTATCAGAGAATAGAATTAATGAATATAACAATGAAAAACACCGAGGTTTCCCTCGGTGTTTTGTTTATAGGTTTATGCCCTTAAAAAGGTGCAGAATTTCGTTTTCTTGCGAGCGGGAGCTGTACAAA
>CADAUV010000098.1:2988-4096 GCA_902791235.1 Oscillospiraceae bacterium | reverse complement strand
AGCATAAATTCGGGTTAAGGCTTGATGCCTTAACCCGAATTTTAATACAGTTATAGCGAAAAAGAGGCGATTTTAGGGCTGACAGTCTTTACGACGGGTGCCCCAAGGACGGCTTTTTTTATATATTGTTCAGAAAAAATCCCTGATGCCTTGTGCATCAGGGATTTTGTGTTATTTCTCGCTGCTTCGTTTTTCAACGATGTAATCGTGTACCTTGTCCGCAAGCTCGCCGTGGAGTTTGAATTTCGCTGTAAACACAATTAGCGAAAGCAGTACAAGCACGGACGGTACAGCAAAACAAATAATGCCGATAACGCTTTTTGTTGCGTCGGTAAGCGCTGCCTTTGCCTTAATCTGCTCGCTGTAATTCACCATACTGAGACCTCCGAAAAGGATGATTGTCTGAATGGTGTATGCCATTTTTTGTAAAAAGCCCTTCATTGAGAAGGTGATACTTTCGTTTCTCTCGCCGTTTTTGTATTCGCCGTAATCAACGATATCGGCAAGGAAAATTGTCTGTCCTACAAACATTGAGGCAATACCTGTTGAGGAAAGAATGTAGGCGATGTCGAGAATGAGCGTCTGCTTTAGCACAGGGCCTGCGATATACATAAGTATATAACCTATTATAGTTGTGATAAGCGAAATCTGATAAATCTTTCTTTTTGAAAACCATTTTGACAGAACGGGAATTACAAGCAAACCAAGCACCGAGCCTGCCGCGCCGATAGTCTGGAACAGGGACTGCGCAGTGGGCTTTTCAAGAACATCCGAGAAGTAGTAAACCGCAGTACCGCTTGTAAGATACCAGCCTGCGTTTGAAAGCATTGCAAAAAGCATAAATACAATAAGCTGGTCGTTTTTTGCAAGTACCGAGAAAATCTTTTTAAATGAGAATTTTGTTTTCTCTGCGTAGACAACATTTCTTTCCTTGGTAGTCAGCACGCATATTGAGGAGAAGAGAACGAGCATAACCGCACAGATTCCCGACCAGCGCGAAAAGCCCGAGGCGCTGTAACCCTTTTCGGTTGTGATACCCGATGAAAGCATCGGGAGGATAATCGGAGTTGCCACCGTGATTATTCCCTGACCCAATCCGGAGAAGGTC
>CADAUV010000098.1:0-2928 GCA_902791235.1 Oscillospiraceae bacterium | reverse complement strand
CCGCTCATACCGAAGCTCGTGAAAAGAAGGAACAGCACCGCCGCATTACTGATTGCGCCAATGAGTATCCACGGTCTGTATTTGCCGAATTTCGTCCTTGTGTTGTCGACGATTGTACCCATCATCGGGTCGTTGATACCGTCCCAGATTCTCGCTATGGGCGTGAGCAAAAGAAGGAAAGCCTCCTTGAGCCCGAGTACGCTTGACAGGTAATAGCTAAGGAAGGAATAAAACAGTCCGTAGCTTAAATCAAGCCCGACAGCGCCGACGCCGTATCCGATTTTTTGTCCCCAGGTAGTTTTTTTCTCGCTCATTTTTTGTTCTCGCTTTCGTAAATTCATTGTCAATATATATGAATTATAACATATAATATCGGCTTTCACAACTAAATATTGTAAACTCTTAAAAAGGTTACAGAACAATTACAATGTTGAAAATTTAATTACAGATGCGCTGTATTGAAATTTCTGCTTGACTTTATTGAAATCCCTCTATATAATAAGATTGTGCCGAAAAATCCAAGTTATTCCCTTAGATTTCATTGAAATCCCACAAATAACTCGGATAAATCCCTGAATTGCACAAATTTTCTGAAAGGAGAGAGAAGCCATGCGTTTGCTTGCAGGAAAGCTTGACGGTTACAGACTTGACTCAAAAGGCCGTCTTTCGATACCCACAAAGTGGCGTGAAAGAGTTGGCAAGGAATTCTATCTTGTCGGCGTAACCATTCACGGCTGCAGATGCCTTAATCTCTATCCCGAGGAAAAGTTCAATCAGGTTTATGATTCTCTAAATCAGGGCACCGAAAATCAGAAGTACGATATACTCGCGAGTTTCTTTGACGACGCCGAGGAAATTGTAGCCGACGCGCAGGGAAGATTTACTGTTGCGCAGAGGCTTAAGGATAATGCGGGACTTACCAATAACTCCGATGTCGTTTTCAGAGGAATGGGTCAGTATATTGAAATCTGGTCTGCTGACGAGTTTGAAAAGCTCAGCGGCGGCTTTGACAGGGATAAGGGCGTGTATGACCTTATTGATAACGCGACTGCCGGTAGAGAATGATGGAATTTGTTCATAAAAGCGTACTCTTCGACGAGGCGGTAGCGGCGTTAAATTTAGATGTAAATAAAATTGTGGCTGACGGCACTGCGGGAGGCGGCGGTCATTCGCGTGAAATTGCGAAAAAAGCCGACAGGCTTATCGCTATCGACAGGGACCCCGACGCTATTAAAGTGCTTGAGGAAAGACTCGGCGATTTGCCCAATGTTACAATTGTTAATGATAAATTTTCAAATATAAAAGAGATACTCAGAAGCACCGGCGTGGACAAGCTTGACGCATTTTTGCTTGACCTTGGCGTAAGCTCCTTTCAGCTTGATACAGCAGAGCGCGGATTTTCCTTTCATAAGGACGCGCCGCTTGATATGAGGATGAGTAAAAAGGGTATGAGCGCATACGATGTTGTCAACACCTATTCAGAGTATGACCTTGCAGATATTCTTTTTAAATACGGCGAGGAGAAGTTTTCGCGAAGGATTGCTTCAAATATAGTCAAAGCAAGACAGGACAAGCCGATAGAAACCACTTTCGAGCTTGTTGATATTATAAAAGCCTCATATCCGCAGAAGGCGATGCGTGATTCGCACCCTGCGAGAAAGACCTTTCAGGCGATAAGGATTGAGGTAAACGGCGAGCTTGATGAGCTTTCGGGCGCGCTCGACGATGCGTTTGACTGCCTTTCATCGGGCGGAAGAATTGCTATAATAACCTTCCATTCGCTTGAGGACAGAATGGTTAAGGAAAAGTTTGCGCAGTGGAGCAGGGGATGCACCTGTCCCAAGGAGTTTCCTGTGTGCGTTTGCGGTAATAAGCCTGAGGGAAGGGCGTTTAAATCCGTTTCACCGAGTGAAAAGGAGCTTGAGGAGAATCCGAGGGCGAGGTCGTCAAGACTTCGCGTCTTTGAGAAGTTTTAAGGAAAGGGTGGTCGTATGACTAATACGGGCGATTTCAGAAGATATTCATATTCGCGGGACGCTGCTTATGCGCTTGAGTCCTTTAACCTTACAAGGTCATCGGCTGCGCCTAAGAGGGAGCCTAAGGCTGACAAGGGTCTTAAGGTCCGTGAAAACAGGGGCAGGAAGAGTACTGCCGTTTTAATCCGTGAGGAAAAGCTTAATTCGAGAAGGGCTGCGCTTATTGTTACGAGCGCCGTTCTCGTTATTGCTATGATGTTTTGCGCTATCGGAAGTATGGCGCATAAGAATGAGCTTATACACGAGATTGCAAGATACGAGCATCAGCTTGCAATTGCACAGAGCGAAAATACAAGAATTAACAGCGAGCTTGACGCACTTGTTTCAATGAGCCAGATTGACAAGTATGCAGTCGAGGAGCTTGGCATGACTAAAATGCAGCCTAATCAGATAAGGTATATTGATGTTACCGCATATGAGGAAAACTATGCGATAGGACTTCAGGCGCTCGAGGCTGCGGAGTAATATAATAATAATTTTAAGCATAAGGATATTGAGAGCCGAATTTTCGGTTCTCAATATATAATATATTTAATAAGAGAACAATCGCGCAGGCAAATAAACAGAGGAGGAAAGCTTTTATGAAGAGTAAAAAAGGCAAGCTGAAGGAATATGAGCTGAGAATGCTCGCGCTTTTATCCGTAATAGTTCTTCTCCTCACAGGTAACGGTTTAAGAGTGCTTTATCTCCAGACGGTAAGACAGCAGGAGCTTGCACAGAAGGCTGAGTCGCAGCAGATGAAGGATACCGAGATTTCCGCGAAGCGAGGAACGATTTACGACGCTGACGGAAATGTGCTTGCGCAGTCGGCAACGGCGTGGACAATTTTCATCGACCCTCTTGCAATTGTAATTGCACCCGAGGAGGAGGACACGCCTGAGAAGCTCAAGGA
>CADAUV010000097.1 GCA_902791235.1 Oscillospiraceae bacterium | reverse complement strand
AGGCAATAATAAAATCCGCTGCATACTTGCCGTATTCAGCGGATTTTTTGTTGTTTTAGAGTCAAAAAGACGAAGTCAAAACCTATCCTTCGTTATCGCACCTCGCCATTTCTCAGAGGCTGTTTCTTCGTTTATTCGTTAATCATTTTCTTTAACTGTGCATAATCCTTTGCGTTTATAACGCCGTCGCGTACAACATCAATATCCTCGTCGTATCTCGGGTCAAGCGTTGTTGCGTT
Organism: Oscillospiraceae bacterium; assembly: GCA_902791235.1. Lineage (GTDB taxonomy): Bacteria > Bacillota > Clostridia > Oscillospirales > Acutalibacteraceae > Eubacterium_R. The sequence continues at coordinate 3,108 of CADAUV010000097.1, read as the reverse complement.
AATGTAATCCGCAAAGTTAAACTGCTTTTCAAGGTCGCCGCGTTCACAGCTTATGCAGAATTCATAGCCGTCGCTTCCTGCAGTTACAACATAATTATGATTAAGCTTATCCGTAGGATTCCTTTGGATATGCTGCAAGCAGATTGCGCAGAAATAATCGTCGTATCCGTCCTGTGTACAGGTCGCAGGATGCTCCGTAATTCTCCAGTCGTGGCCGTATGCTTTGACCTCCGGCGCGTCCTGTGCCGTAAGCGTGAAGCCGTCCGCCGTGATATATCCGTCGGTGTCGCAGGTCGCATAGGTTATACTTTCGCTTATGCTGTTTCCGTGAATATCAATCGGACCTACGCCCGTCATTGTCGGGGTAACCGTATTCAGGGTGTTGCCGTTGAAGGTAATCTCGTCAATACAGGTCTCCCTCCTATGACCTACATTGCCTCCTATTGAAAGCGGCGTGTAGAATCTGTGGTATGCGATAAAGCACCTGTCGCTTTCGGGCAGGTAGATTACCGACTGATGACCCGTCGCAAGAATTCCTGCGCTTTCGTCCTTCTGAAGAAGCGTACCCATATTTGTAATTGTACCTGTAAGCGATGAAGCCGTACCGTAGTTAATATGGTAGTTTTCACTTCCGGTGTCGTCGCATGACCATGTGAAGTAGTATGTATCGCCTCTCTTGAATACCGCAATACTCTCGCGGAAATCGTTAAGGTTGTTTATAATGCTGAGCGTTGAGGGCTTAACGCTTATCATATCTGAATTAAGCTCAGCCATAGCCGCCATACCGTTACCGAAAAGGATGTATGATTTTCCGTTTTCGGTGTAAATTGCCGGGTCGATAACCTGACCTGCAAAGCCGATATTGGCGCTTTCCATCATCTTAGGATAGAGTATCGGAGTCGGTGCCGCGGTGTAAGGTCCTTCGGGTGAATTTGCCCATGCAACGCCTATTGCCATGCCCTGTCCGTAGGTTGATTCAAGGGACTCAAGTATTCTTCCGCAGTAATAGAAATAATACTTGCCGTTTTTCTCTTCAATAGCAGGAGCCCATGCGTTACCGTCTGACCACTGCGAAGAAGCAATCTGTATTCCCTGAGCGTTTACGGAAGGATTCTTGTCCTTGTTATCAAGGATTACACCCTCGTCGGTCCAGTGTACCATATCGGGAGAGGAGAAGGCGTGGAACTGCGTGCCGCCCCAACCGGGAGTGCCGTCCGTAGTGGGATAAATCCAGAACTTGCCGTCAAGCACATCAATATCGGGGTCGGCGTACATACCGGGAAGTACTGAGTTATTAGCGATTTGAGCAGCGCTGATTGTGTAGCTTTCCTCGTTTTCGCCGTCAGTAACCGTAAGCGTTCTGCCGTATGAAAGGTCGAGCCTTTCGCCTGATGTGAACTCAACTCCGTCAACATATGCCTTGCAGTTTTCGTTAAGAATATTGATTTTAAACGGTACCGACTTGATGTTCTGCGCACGCTTCACAGTGGGTGTGATAGTATTATTATCGCGGTCAATTTCTGTTTTTACCGCAGTGTGATTGTCAGTGCCTGAAACATTGTTTAAATCACTTACAAGCTCGCCTGCGTATGCGCTGATTAATAGCGGTAAGCTGTTCATCGCTTTCTCCTTGATTGCGTCGTCGTCAAGTACACAGGAGTATGCCTCGAAATTATCAAAGCTGCCCTTGAAATATCCATCGCCGTCGTAAAGCGACTTGCCGAGATATGAATAAAGTCCTGTGCCGAGGTCCGATACACTGATGCCTGTATTGCTGTTCTCGCTTACAAGCGTTCCGTTTATGTACAGCCTGTTTACCGTGCCGTCAAATACAATCGCAACATTCATCCAGCAGTCCGTGAAGTCAACATTCGTCCTGACCTCATGCTCGTCGCCGTAGGAATTTACGGTGATTGCATTCCTGACCTCCGAGCCTCTTACTCTCAGGAAGTCATATTTCGTACTGTTTGCGCCGAAGGCGAAAGTAAAGTAATTACCCGAGTTTATATCCGCCTTAACATCAAAGATAACTGTGAGTTGGTTTTTACCGTCAAACGCGCCCGTCGGTAACTGTGCATAGCTGTTGTTGCCGTTTAATACAAGGGCGTTGCTTTTTCTTTCGCTGTCATAGCTCAGGCTTGCGTTCACGGTTGTCGGTGCGTCATTCTCATTTTCAAATCCGTAGTGAAGGAAGGGATGGTCGTATCCCTGTATTTCATAAAGCTCTTTTGCGTCAAGCGCCCTGCCGTAAACTCTTAAATCCGAGATGTAACATGAGCCTGCGCCCCAGTATGCGTTACCGCTGCCGAGTGTGAGCGGAAGTGAGGGGGAGGAGAAGAGCTTAATCGGGTTGAAATCAAAAGCATTCATATTAACGCTCTTGCTGAATGAGGAGCCGTCGTAAACCTTTTCGGAATTAACAAATACCATAAACCTTACGGAGTTGCCGATAGGAATGATATTTACCTGTAAGTAGTACCATGTATTAGGGGAGAAGGTGTAGACCTTGTTTGAGTCGAAGTAATGCTCACCCCAGCCGTCAAACCAGCAGTAGTTGAAAATGCCGTCCTCACGCATTGTGAAATACTGCTTGTTCTCGCCCGTGCCGCCGTTACCGAATTCAAAAAGCGCCTTTTCGTTATCAGTGCTTGCGCCTGTGTTAACCCAACCTGCAATTGTATATGAGTCAGCAGGCTTACCGGTATAATTTGCCGATACTCCGTTTCCGCAGACTGTGGCAGAGCCTCTTCCCTGATAGCTTTCAGTGCCTTCGTCATATCTGTATAAAAGCTCGCTTTCAGGCTTGTATTCGTTTTTAACTTCCGCTGCGGTAAGTGAAGCTTTTCTGAAACGAAGTCCCGAAAGCGTACCGCGAAATGCCGCCGCGCCGATTGTGTCAGTCCATCCGAGGGCAATATAGCTTACGGAAGAATTCTTATTAAAGCCTATGCGGTTAAGAGCGGTGCTGATTACCTCATTTCCGTCCTTGTAAAGCTTGAGCGTGCTTCCGTCATATGTGAGCGTAATACGGTAGGTGATGCCCGTATCAAAGCTTGTCTGACCGACCTGAGTATATCCGCTTCCGCTGTTTATATAAAGCGCGCCGTT
>CADAUV010000096.1 GCA_902791235.1 Oscillospiraceae bacterium | reverse complement strand
AAGTCCATTTGGGCTGGCGCCCTAATGGACTTTTTGAAGCAGTTATGGCGGAAAAGATGTGAGTTTTGGACTAACCTTCGTTACCGCACCTCGCCTAATATGAACAGCGTCATTTATTTTTTTGTATTAGGAAGCGTTATTGCAAAGGTACAGACATCTACCTCTTCAGCGCCATAAAGTTTAAGCATTTTAGCACACTCATTAAGCGTTGCTCCCGTAGTTTTAATATCATCAATAAGTAATATCGTTTTACCGTCAACAGCATCCGCAAAATCCTCACGGACATCAAATGCGCCGAACAGGTCCGCTTTTCTTTTCGTTGCCGATTTCTTATGCTGTACGCCCGTATACCTCTTTTTGTAAAGCACGGGTTTTACCTCAAGGTCAAGATTTTTTGCGACAAAGCGCGCAAGCACCTCAGCCTGATTAAAGCCCCTCATAATCTTGTGAAAATAACGAAAAGGCACAAAGGTTACATAATCAAACGCAATATCATCATAGTTTTCCTTTATGCAGGCGCTCATAAACCCGGCATGACTTTCGCCGAGAAATTCCATTTTGCGCATTTTAAAATTATAAACAGCCGTTACAACACTGCCCTCATAATAGTAAGGAGCAACCGCGCGCTTGTACTCATTTTTCTTCTGCTTACAATCACAGGCAGCCTTTGCTCTTCCGCAGTTAAAGCAGCGCGGAGAAGCGACTTTCTTTAAGCCTTTGCACTTTTCACATAACTCGGCGTCAAGCTCGATTACCTCGCCGCAGATTTTGCAGGTATTCGGGAAAACAGCCTTTGAAAGAAGTCTTGCGGCAGCTTTAAGCTCACTCATACCGTAAAATAAACTGAGATTTCATTATAAATCTCATCGCCTATACCGCTTATATCCTTTAACTGCTCAACGCTTGTATAACCGCCCAGATAATCGCGGTATTCAAGAATGAGCCGCGCCCTGCTCTCGCCCACGCCCTTAACACTCATAAGCTCCTGATAAGTGCAGGTGTTAAGATTGAGCGGATATGTAACTGTTATTCCCTCTGGCTCAGACAAATACTCTGAGAAGCCTTCGCTGTTATCCTCCATAGCGGCAGTCAGCTTGTCGCCTTCGCCCTCAACAGCTACAAGCTGTTTTGGCATTGAAAGCGCAAATACAAGGAAAAAAATTCCGAGTAAAATAAGTCCTGTTCCGACGGCAGTAAGAGCCTGCTTTTTATTATTGCTCATCGTCTTCTCCCTTTATTATTAAAGCTCTGCGGTTTTGTTTTCCTGTAATTTGTATTATGTTTACCGACCTGTCTGTTCGCATTATTAGTCGGCTTAACAAGGCATTTTTTATCATATCCTATTAAATCCTGCCTGCCTGCTTTTTTAAGTGCTTCCTCAACAAGCTTCTGATTTTTAGGGTTGAAATACTGGAGAAGCGCACGCTGTAATGCCTTATCATGCTCGCTTCTCGCAACATAGACCTCCTCCATAGTGTAGGGGTCAAGCCCTGTATAAAACATACAGGTTGAAATTGTACCCGGTGTGGGATAGAAGTCCTGTACCTGCTCGGGTCTTATTCTGTTTTTCTTCAGAAAAAGTGCAAGCTCGACAGCGTCAGAAAGAGTTGAGCCGGGATGCGAGGACATAAGATAAGGCACTAAATACTGCTCCTTATTTATTTCTCCCGTATACTCAAAATACCTTCGTGAAAACTTAATGTACGCCTCAATATGAGGTTTTCCCATCTTGTCAAGCACGGGAGCTGAGCAGTGCTCGGGCGCTACCTTGAGCTGACCCGAAACATGATTTTCAACAAGCTCACGGAAAAAGCTGTCATCCCTGTCCTCAAGCAGATAGTCATATCTGATACCGCTTCTGATAAAGACCTTTTTAACTCCCTTTATATTTCTTAACTCCTGAAGAATACCGAGGTATTCGCTATGGTCAACCATGAGATTTTTACAGGGTACGGGCGCAAGACATTTTCTCCCCTTGCAAAGTCCCTTTTCCTTCTGAAGCTCGCAGGAGGGCTTCCTGAAATTAGCGGTAGGTCCGCCGACATCGTGGATATACCCTTTAAAGCCGGGAAGACTTGTAAGAAGCTTCGCCTCAGATATAATGCTCTCTTTAGAGCGGCTTGTAATGTACCGACCCTGATGAAACGCAATTGAACAGAAATTGCACGCGCCGAAGCAGCCCCTGTTATGCGTAATTGAAAATTCGACCTCTTTAATACCCGGAACACCGCCGAGTGCTTCATAACACGGGTGATATGTCCTTGCATACGGCAGAGAATAAACCCTGTCAAGCTCCTCGGTTGTAAGCGGCGGCATAGGCTTATTCTGCACCACCATAACCTTACCGTGCTTCTGCTTAATTATTCTGCCTCTTATATGGTCCTGTTCATCCTGCTGAATTCTGCAGGATTTGGCATACTCCTTTTTACTGTTAACTACATTGTCAAACGAAGGGCACTCTACGCCCTCGTATGTGGTTTCATAATTAGGGCAGGAATAGCAAGTACCGAGAATATCGCGCATCTGCTTTATATCCTCGCCATCGTCAAGCCTGTGGGCAATTTCGGCAATCTGCTTTTCGCCCATACCGAAAATAAGCAGGTCCGCCTTTGAGTCTATAAGAATACTCGGTCTTACCGCGTCATCCCAGTAATCGTAATGAGCAAAGCGGCGAAGCGACGCCTCAAGTCCTCCGATAACAACGGGGATGTCGGGATATAGCTTTTTAAGAATATTTGAATAGACAATTACGGCTCTGTCAGGTCTTTTACCTGCTTTGCCGCCTGCTGTATAGGCGTCGTCGTGCCTCAGCCTTTTTGCAGCGGTATAATGAGCAACCATTGAGTCAATATTACCGCTTGTAACAAGAAAGCCGAGCCTCGGCTTGCCGAGCTTAACAAAATCAGCCGTACCCCGCCAGTCAGGCTGGCTGAGTACAGCTACTTTAAATCCTTCATCCTCGAGGACTCTTGTTATTATAGCAGCGCCGAAGGAGGGATGGTCAACATAGGCATCACCCGTAACATAGATGAAATCCGCCTGCTCCCATCCCCTCTCCTGCATCTCCTTTTTACTTACAGGAAGAAAGGTGTTCATTCTTCGTCCTCATTATAGTTTTCTTCAACAACAAAATCGTCCTCTGCCGCCTCAGTATCCTCGAAGGACATCTGCTCGGTATTCTCGGCCGTAAACTCATCGGCAGAGCCGTTAGCCTGCATCTGAATCCACTGCTGACGGGTAATTAATATTTTCCTCGGCTTTGAACCGTTTGCAGGGCCGATAATGTGTTTGTCCTCAAGCTGGTCAATAATCTTAGCGCCCCTCGCGTAGCCGACTGACAGCTTACGCTGTAAGAAAGAGGTTGACGCCTGTCCTGTTTCAAGAACAACATCAACAGCCTTATCCTACGCCGCGGTAAGATAGC
>CADAUV010000095.1 GCA_902791235.1 Oscillospiraceae bacterium | reverse complement strand
TATTGCCGTCCTGAAAATCAGGGCGGCTTTTTTATTGAAAAAAACTATTCTCAATACATAAAATTTGTTTAATATTTATAAAATAAAAATTTTATGTTGATATTATCACATTAAAGTGTTAATATCTATATTGAATTATTTTAAAATATAGTATTTTATATAAGGAGGCTCCATATGAGTAATACTGATTCAGCTCTCGGAAGGCTTGAAGCGCTTTTTGATAACGGCGAGTTTACACAGCTTGACGCATACGCAAAATCCGCTGACGGCGAAGTGGAGGTTGTTGCGGGCTTCGGCAGCGTCAACGGTACTGCAGTATATGCTTTTTCACAGGATAAAAGCATAAGCGACGGTGCATTCACTGTTGCCCAGTGCGCAAAGATAAAAAAGGTTTACGACCTTGCTTTAAAGACAGGGTGTCCCGTTGTCGGAATCTATGACTCCAACGGCGTAAAGTTAACAGAGGGCTTTGAGGTTTTAAATGCTTACGGTGAGCTTATTAAGGCTTCCTCAGCCATGAGCGGCGTATGTCCTCAGATTTCTCTTGTAGCTGGCTCCTGCCTCGGCAGTGCCGCTCTTATTGCTAATATGGCGGATATTGTTGTAGCTGTCAAGGACGCCGACTTCTATGTAACTGTTCCGAGCGAGCTTACCGCTTTGCAGTCCGCAAATGAAGGTACAGTTGATATTCTTGCCGAGGATGTAGCTTCAGCAATTAACTGCGTAAGAGATGCGGTTGCACTGCTTCCTTCAAATAATCTTGACTGCGCACCGATATTTGATTTTTCCGAAAAGGTTTCTGCTCTTGGCGCAGATTCAACTGCAGAGGATATAGTTTCGGCGATTGCCGACGAAGGCTCTTTACTTGAGCTTAAGAGCGAGTATGCAAATAACGCAATAACCGCTCTCGCAAGCGTAATGGGCTCTTCAGTGGGAATTGTAGCTTTCAACGGTACAGCGCTTTGCCCATCTTGTATTTATAAGGCTGAAGCTCTTGTAAAGCTTTGCGACGCATATTCGCTTCCCATAATTACAGTTGTCAATGCGGACGGCGTAATCAGGGAAAAGGAAAATCAGCTTCTTACGGCACTTACAAAGCTCACTACTGCTTACGCAGGCGCAACCTGCCCGAAAATTTCTGTTATAACAGGTAACGCAGTCGGCAGCGCATATATAACGCTTGCAGGCAGAGGCGCTAATGCTGATTATGTTATCTCTTGGGACAGCGCTGTAATTTCTCCGCTTGAGGCTGACAGTGCAGTTGCATTCCTTTATAACGACAGACTCGCACAGGGTGAGGACAGGGCAGCTCTTGAGGCTGAATATAAGGAAACAATTGCTTCACCGTTCACTGCTGCTGCATGCGGCGCAGTCGACAGTATATGCGCGCCTCAGGATACAAGAAAAAGCGTTATCTCTGCTCTTGATATGCTTTCGGGCAAGAGAGAAAATACATTACCAAGAAAACATTCTGTTAAATAATGGAGGATTATAATATGAAAAACTATACAATCACAGTTAACGGAACAGCTTATAATGTTACAGTTGAAGAGGGTACAGGCTCAGCTTCACCGGCAACTGTACAGTCAGCTGCCGCACCGGCAGCCGCTCCTGCTCCTGCGGCAAAGCCTGTTGCAACAGGTTCAGCAGGAAGCGTTAAGGTTGAGGCTCCTATGCCCGGTAATATCCTTGATGTTAAGGTTTCAGTCGGAGACTCCGTAACAAACGGTCAGGTGCTTTGCATCCTTGAGGCTATGAAAATGGAGAACGACATCGTTGCACCGTCCGACGGTACAGTTGCTTCTGTTGAGGTCAATAAGGGCGACAGCGTAGAAGCAGGTACGACAATCATCACACTTAACTGAGAGGTCAATTAAATGGCAAAAATTGGTATTACTGAAACAGTACTTCGTGATGCTCATCAGTCGCTGATTGCTACACGAATGACAACTGAGGAATTTTCAGGTATTCTTGACAAAATGGATAAAATCGGCTATCACTCACTCGAGTGCTGGGGCGGCGCAACCTTTGATGCCTGCCTTAGATTTCTTGACGAGGACCCGTGGGACAGACTTCGCCTTATCCGTGAGAAATGCCCTAATACAAAGCTTCAGATGCTTTTCAGAGGACAGAATATGCTTGGCTATCGTCATTATTCGGATGAGGTTGTTGACTATTTTGTTAAGAAAAGCATTGACAACGGTATTGATATTTTAAGAATATTTGACGCTCTTAATGATGTCAGAAATCTTCAGACTGCAATTAACGCTGCCAAGAAATACGGCGGACATGTTCAGGCTGCAATTTCTTATACAACAGGTCCCGTGTTTGATATTGATTACTACTGTAATTATGCTAAGGAGCTTGAAAACGCAGGCGCTGACTCAATCTGCATTAAGGATATGGCAGGCCTTCTTACACCTTACGGTACCTATGATTTAGTAAAGGCGCTTAAAGAAACCGTTAAGGTTCCGATTCAGCTTCACTCGCATTATACCTCGGGTCTTGCTTCAATGGTTCACCTCAAGGGTGTTGAGGCAGGTGTAGATGTAATTGATACCGCTATAAGTCCGCTTGCTATGGGTACTTCCCATCCTGCTACCGAATCGATGGTTGCAGCCTTTAAGGGTACTGAGTATGACACAGGACTTGATATTAAGGCTCTTTCTGAGATAAGGGATTACTTTACTCCTCTTCGTGAAAAGTATCTTGAATCAGGTCTGCTTGACCCGAAAATGCTCGGCGTTGACGCAAACACTCTTTTATATCAGGTTCCGGGCGGTATGCTTTCAAATCTTGTATCTCAGCTTAAGCAGGCAGGCAAGGAGGATAAGCTTGAAGAGGTACTCAATGAGGTACCCCGTGTTCGTGAGGACGCAGGTTATCCGCCGCTTGTAACGCCTACCTCGCAGATTGTCGGTACACAGGCTGTATTCAACATAATTATGGGCGAAAGATATAAGATGGTTACCAAGGAATTTAAGGATATGGTCGCAGGCAAGTACGGTAAAACTCCATGTGCGATAGACCCGAAATTCATTGAAAAAATCGTCGGCGATGAGGATGTAATAACCTGTCGTCCTGCAGATTTGATTACCGATACAATCGAATCCTATAAGGATGAGATTAAGGAGTACTATGAGAAAGAGGAGGATATCCTCTCCTATGCACAGTTTGGTCAGGTTGCAGTTAAGTTCTTTGAGAAAAGGCGTGATAAAAAATACAACCTTGACGGTAAGCACGACAATATAGAAACGAAGGTTCATCCTGTATAAACAAAAACAAGGCAGCGTAAGCTGCCTTGTTTTTGTTTATTGAACTTCTTTTATAATGATTATTTTGTTGAAATATTCGCCGCGGATTTTTGAATGAAGACCGACATTTTTAAGAAATGCTCCGCTTTTTACTATGCTGTTTCCTTCCCATTCAAGGCTGTAACGCTTGTCGTCGTCAAGACCAAGGAAATAGAAGGGGACAGCTTTTTTAAAGCACCGTGTGCCGTCGCTTGCAATAAACGCAACCGCAACGGATTTATCCGGCTTGACATACTGATTAAAGAGTATTTCATCCTTGTCGATATCAAGTATTCTGTAAAGCTCGCCGAACTGGATAATATCCCTTATCTTTTTGTAAAGCTCAACATTTCGCTTAGAAATTTCAATATCCTCCTGCGTAAAATGCTCGAGGTTTGAACCTATGCCGAGAGCGCCCTGCATTGCAATATTGAATTTGAA
>CADAUV010000094.1 GCA_902791235.1 Oscillospiraceae bacterium | reverse complement strand
TCCTTAAAGTAGTCGATGAACGTGAAGAACAACGCTTCGAAATACTTTCAAAACGCTGCGAAGGTCGGGATAATTGGTGATGAAATCCTCCATCATAGGATTCATATCCTCAAAGGTATTATCATTTTCGCCCTCGGTTGCGTAAACGAAGAAATCGTCGGTTGTATAATCAAGCTCGACAAGCTCTTTTCTGAGTCCGTCAATAGTATTTTCAGTGATATAATCGGGATAATACTTAGCAAAATCGGCACCGCAGAGAGGAGCATAATAATAGAAGTAGTCAAGATTATTCGCAAGAGCCAGAAAGCTGCAGGAGGCTCCGAGGGAGAAGCCTGCGAAAGCCCTGTGCTTTCTTGAAGAGATAAAATCAATCTCCCTTGGTCCCTTTGCATAGGTTGCATAATCAGCCTCAACCGCAGGGATTATCGCCTCACGAAGCTCACTGTTAAACTGTTTGATTGTGTTAACGATTGCGCCGTCGTCAATATCGAGATGATGATTTTTGTGATAAAAGAAGTTGACATTTACAGCGAGAAACGGCTCAATCTCACCGCTTAAAATCATATGGTCAAAAACATTTTTAAGAACCGATTCCTCCCCTGCATCACCGAAAAACGCTGTTTCATCGGCAAGCGCTCCGCCGAGAAGGTAGTAAATATTATACTCCTTTGTTTCATCATAACCGGGCGGCACATAGATTATACAGCCCTTCTGTATATCCTTGTAGACATAGTTGAGCCTTTCAACAGGATTTGTATTCTCGGCAGGCTCATAATACTCCTCGGGAAGTTCCTTGATTGATGAGGAGAATATCCCCTCCTCCTTACCCTTGCCGAGATTGATTAAAGCCTGAATATCCTCGGTTGTGGTAACTGTTGTGGTTTCCTTTTTCGCTGTTGTATCAGGTATTATATTGTCGCTTTTCACGGCAGTACACGCAACGAGTACCGCAACAAGAACAAGAGCCGTGATAACTGTTAAATACTTTTTCATTTTACACCTTTATACATCGTTCATATATTTATTATTTTTAAGCATAATGATTTTATACTAAAGAGAATAAATAGTCAATAACGAATTTAAAAGTTAGAAAAATATTTTTTCCTGTCGAATTGTAAAAATAAAGGACTGACTAAAGGGCACCCGTCGTAAAGACGAGGGTGCCACAATGTCAGTCCTCTTTATCAATGACACTTATCTTTATACTGACAGGAGGCGCAGACTCCTGAACATTCCGCCGCAGGAAAATCCTTATCGGGCGCTGCGTCCGTTTTTTCAAATTCCGAGTCGCAATGACCCATCTTTGCACACTGCGAACATTTTTGTCCGCAGGCGCCGATACCTGCCTTTTTATCAAGCACCATCCGGCGTATTGCAAGGAACACCAATAATGCCACAAAACAAACCGCTATGATTGTGCCGTAATTATTCTGGATAATCTGTAACATTATATCACTCCTTTAAAGCCTTATTAAAATCAAGTGAGGACAACCACCGCCCTCACTTAATTTATAATACTATTTTTTGTTTGTCAATTACTTTTTAACAGTTTGCCTGTTCTTTTTTGCAGTAACCGTAAGATGATTGTTATCATACTTATTCTTTCTGAACAGAAGATAACAGAAGCCTGCGAGTACTGCAATTGCAAAGATAAGACCAAGAATGTTTACATTGCCTGTGAAAATTGAGCCTATCTGATATACAACAAGCGAAACCGCATAAGCAAGAGCGCACTGATATCCGATTGCAAACCATGTCCACTTCGCAGAATTCATCTCTCTCTTGATTGCGCCGATTGCAGCGAAGCAAGGTGCACAGAGAAGATTGAAGAGGAGGAAGGAATAAGCGGCAAGCTTTGTCATACCCTCGAAGTCGAGTACGCCGAACACGCCGACAACCTCTTCCTTTGCAACAAGACCCATAACTGTTGCGATTGTTGCCTTAATACCTGCAACGCCCGTACCGAAGCCGAGTGGCGCAAAGATATATTTAACAACATTACCTATCATACCTAAAACGCTTGTTTCAAGCTCTCTGTCGGGGTCAAAGCCGCCCTGACCGAATACCGAGCCGAGCCAAATAACAATTGATGAAATAAGGATAATTGTACCTGCCTTTTTAATGAAGGACCAGCCGCGCTCCCATGTTGAACGAAGGACTGTTCCGACTGTCGGAAGGTGATATGAAGGAAGCTCCATAACAAACGGCGCAGGGTCGCCTGCAAACATCTTTGTTTTCTTAAGGAGAATACCCGAGCAGATAATTGCAGCAATTCCGACGAAGTAAGCGCTTGTCGCAACAAACGGCGAGCCGTGGAAAAGCGCAGTTGCAATCATTGAGATAATCGGAAGCTTAGCGCCGCAGGGAATGAAGGTTGTTGTCATAATAGTCATACGGCGGTCGCGCTCATTTTCAATCGTTCGCGAAGCCATAACACCCGGAACACCGCAGCCTGTACCTACGAGTACGGGAATGAAGGATTTACCCGAAAGTCCGAATTTTCTGAAAATTCTGTCCATAATGAAAGCTACACGAGCCATATAGCCGCAGCTCTCAAGGAAAGCAAGGCAGAGGAAAAGCACTAACATCTGAGGCACGAAGCCGAGTACTGCGCCAACGCCTGCAACAATACCGTCAAGAATAAGTCCTGATACGAATTCATTTGCGCCGATTTTATTAAGGAGATTTTCAACAAGCACGGGGATACCCGGTACCCATGTTCCGTAGTTCTCGGGAGCGGGAACCTCGCCTGCAGGCTCAATGCCCTCATCCTCGTTACCCATTGCGGCGTCAACATAGCCGGAAATCTCATAGCCCTCCTCGGCAAGCGAGTCGGCATAGAAATCATATGGCTCCTCAAAGTCAGCCCAGCTTCCGTCCTCAACAGCGCCCTGAATATCCTCAGCGCCTGCTACATCGGCATCAACGGCAGCATTTACGGTTGCAACAAAAGCGTCATCGGAAAAAAGGTACTCCTGTGCATACTCATCCATAGCTTCCTCGTATGCGCCCTTACCCGTGAGGTGCCAGCCGTCGCCGAAAAGTCCGTCGTTTGCCCAGTCGGTAAGTCCTGTACCAATAGCTGAGCCCGACATTGAAATTGTATAAACGAGGAACATTATAAACGCAAAAATCGGGAGACCTAAGAAACGGTTTGTAACAACCTTATCAATCTTATCGCTTGTTGAAAGCTTTCCCTGATTTGCTTTCTTATAACAGGATTTGATAATCGAAGCTATGTAAACATATCTCTCATTTGTTATGATTGACTCCGCATCATCGTCAAGCTCATTTTCGGCAGCCTCGATATCCTTGGCGATATGCGCTTTATCCTCAGCCGAAATTCCAAGCTTTTCAAGCACCTTTTCATCACTTTCAAAGAGCTTGATTGCATACCATCTCTGCTGCTGTGAAGGCATATCGTGAAGAAGCCTTTCCTCAATATGAGCAAGCGCATGCTCGACAACTCCGCTAAAGCTGTGCTGCGGCACGGTGGGCTCGCCCTGAGCAGCCTTAACAGCAGCCTCAGCAGCCGCCTCAACTCCTGTACCCTTTAAAGCCGAAATCTCAACAACGGGGCATGCGAGCTGGCGTGAAAGCTCGGCGGTATCAATCTTATCCCCTCTTTTCTTAACAACATCCATCATATTGATAGCTACAACTACGGGAATACCAAGCTCCACAAGCTGTGTTGTAAGATAAAGGTTTCTCTCAAGATTTGTTCCGTCAACGATATTGAGAATCGCCGCAGGCTTTTCATCAATAAGATAATCTCTTGCGACAACCTCCTCAATTGTGTACGGTGAAAGC
>CADAUV010000093.1 GCA_902791235.1 Oscillospiraceae bacterium | reverse complement strand
TGTAATGGGAAGGAACAGACCCTCGCTCGGACCTAAATGTCCGTAAACGCCTGAGGGTATTGCGTTAAGCGCTCTGTTAAACCATTCCTGTGATTTTTCGTGTGTGTATTCAGGATATTTACTCATAGCTCCCCCTCCTTATCCGAGATATACCGCAACTCTGTCAAGTATACGGTTAACATTATCAAGCATATTAATCATACCGCTCATATAAATATTGCCTGCGCAAAGCTCCGCCATTGTTGAGGCAGTGCCGTTGAAAAGACCGTTTGCAAGGTCGATAGTCTTGAACTCCATAATAGCCCTCGGTGTGTCGGGCTTCTCCTTGATAAGCTCGAGGTTATGACTTCTTGCGCGGATTGTTACATAGCAGGCGTCGGTAATGCCCATCTGAATATCCCCGTCAGGGATATATGACGCTGAGAGCTTGCTGATTGAATCATTGTTTGCAAGCGCGCAAATCGCTCCGCCGATTGTGTACATCGTCAGGATTGTTGACCTTTCAAAGAACCTTCTGTTTTTCATATCCTCATCCTTCGGCATAAGATATTTTGTTAAAATATCCGTAAGCTTTGTAAAAGGACCGAGCAGAAATGAAAGCACCTGCGGAATATTCTTTACAGGCACACCCGGCTTTGAATCGTCAATAAGCGCATTGAATTTCTCAGGCGATGAAAAATTCATTTTACAGGTACAGCCGAAGCTGCCCTCGGTCATCTTACAGCCGTCCTCCGAAAAACGGAAGGTACAGCACGGACCGTCGGCTACATCAAAGCACAGCGCAACAGGCTTCTTCAAGCCCTTGCATATCCTGATTGCCTCCTCATCGACTGAGCAGAGGTTTTCAAGTGTACAAAGCACGCCGTACATATTGACATATGCCAAAGCTTTTGCTTCCTTCAAAACAATTCCCCCTTATAAAATTGAATATAATTATGCAATTAAATTATATCACAAAAATTTTGCAGTTACAATAAATGTAAATAATTTTAAATATTACAATTCGGTTAATTGACAAATAACTGAAATTAAGTTATCCTTAAATAGATAATAAATATAAAGGAGAGAGTTTATGCAACAGTTTTACGACTATATTGAAACAATGCTTCCAAGCAGTATAAGCGACGAAAATCTTTTTAAATTCAAAAAAGATATACTTGATAAAATGCTTGAACGCGAAAAAGAGCTGACGCTCAGAGGTCTTAAAGACAAAAAGGTTATTGCAGATCTTGTTATCAGCGAAAACAGCGGTATCGTTGCCGAGTATCAGAAATACGCTGCAGAAAAGCTTGAAGCCAAGAGAAGAAGGCAGTTTGCGCTGACGAACATCATCGGCTCGGCTGTTTACCTTTTAACGCTCATAATAGTGTTCCTCGGTGTAAGTATGGCTACACATCAGTGGGGAGACACATGGGTTATCGTCGTTGACGGAATACTTATATGGGTTGCCTACATCATTTCGCTGATTATTAACAGAGTGCTTGAGATGAAGAGATTTTTCCACTTCATAGCAAGGCTGCTGCTTGCAGGGGATGTAATGATAATTACGGTTGCGGTTTTTCTGTTTTTCGTCGGAGTTATCGAAATGCCGAAAAGCTGGCTCATCCTCATATTCGGTGTAATGAGTATGTTTATCTGCGACGCGGTATTCGCAAGCATTACAAAGGAAAAGCTTGCAATACTTTTCTGGATATGCTACATACCCGCAATATTCACTATGATTTTCATCATCGTCTGCGCTCTCGGATATCTCCCGTGGTCTGTGGGCTGGATTATGATACCACTTTCACTTTTACTTGATTTAATCATAGCGATTGTAAAAATCAATCAGAACAGTGCTGTAGAAAGGGAGGTTATTGATTCATGGAACGCAGATTAAATGCCGAACTTTGGGACAAGATGCACTATCTTTTCAGGGATTTCAACGACAGAATGGTGCATGCTGAGCTCCACTACGACTTTGAGATAGACATTGATATTTTAAAAACGGTTATACTCTGTTTTTTTGAAAAGGCGCCTGTATTTCATTCATCGTTCACGGACAACCACATAAGCCCTTACTGGACTGTAAAGGACTATAACATAAACAATGTTGTTCACGCATATCAGGTGAGCGAGGAGGAGCTTGCAGATAAGATTGACGAATTCCTCTGCCAGTACATTCCGCCCGAGGCGGATATACAGATGCAGGTAGCAGTGTTTTATCACGGCGGTAAGTCGACGCTCTGCATTGTTGAAAACCATATGTGTATGGACGGCGGCGACTTCAAATACTTCCTTAAAGCATTTTGCGCAAATTACAATGCCTATGCTACACAGAAAATCAGCCCGATTAATTTTCGTACAGGCTCAAGAGCTTATACTCAGGTATACGAGGACTTCACTGCCGGCGAAAAGAAAATGGCAAAAAGCCTTTATAAGAATATAAACTCAGCCGACAATCACGGCTTCCCCTTCACGCCTGACAATATCGCGGACAAATCATTTATTGCAAGAAGGAAGATATCCGCCGAAACTTTCGACAAAATACACTCCGCAGGAAAGAAGCGCGGCGCTACAATTAACGATATGCTCCTCACTGCATATTTTTACGCGCTTTACGAGCTTGCAGGATTCAATCCTTTAGAAAGCGTTTCAATCTCCTGTGCCATCGACCTTCGCCGTCATATGAAGAATAACGACGATAACGGCGTTACAAATCAGACGGCGTGGATGCAGTGTAAAATCCCCGAAAGAGGACAGGATATTTTCAAGACTCTTGAGTATGTTGTCGCTTCGTCAAATCAGTTTAAGAGCGACAGATTTATGGGACTGCACGGACTTCCGCTTCTCTCATTGGGTTATAAGATTTTACCGCATGCGGCAAGCGAGGAGATAATCAAAATCGGTTATTCAAATCCGCTTCTTGCTATGAGTAATATCGGAATACTCGAGGTTGACAAGCTTGCGCTCACCGACGGTAGCACCACGCACGAGCCGCTTGACGGATTTATGAGCGGCGCTGTTAAATACAAGCCGTATGCTTTGCTTTCCGCAACCTCAATCAGAAAAGAGATTACTCTTTCAATGTGTGTAAAAGGCAATGACGAGGACAAAAAAATTGTTGAGCATTTCTTTGATTTAATCGAAGGCGCAATCAATTTACTTATTCAGGGCGAATAAATAAATATCAAAGCCGTTAAAGCTCAGGGCAATCGCTCTGGGCTTTAATTATAAAATATTTCTTAAATCGGCGTAAAACGCTTTACATTTTCATTAACTTATATAGAATAGTCTGTATGAGTTATAATATTGAAAAAGAAAACAAGAATATTGATTTATTCATATCTCTCACGAAAGATATACTGCAAAACGAGCTTTTCAGGGGTATGACGCAGTATGAGCATCACGGGACAACCGACACCCATTTTCACAGCGTTTATGTCGCGTACACCGCTATGAAGGCATGTGAAAAAATCGGCGCTGATACCGAGTATATTGTCAGAACAAGCTTACTGCACGATTTCTACCTTTACGACTGGCATATCGAAAAGCATGAGCAATACCACGCATGGTACCATCCGAAAGCGGCGGTCAGGAATATCAGGAAGTACAATGTAATACCTCTTGACAAAAAGCAGGAGGATATGATACTCAGGCATATGTTCCCTCTTGCGAAGGCTCCGAACAGCCTTGGAGGATGGGTGCTGACGCTTTCTGACAAGAGATGCGCCACAGCCGATTACATCAAAACTTCAAAAAAATTTATTCCTGTATATAACGAGATTAACAGAAGGGTTGAAGCATTATGATTCTGACTTTGTGCAAATACTTTTTATGGTATATTTTATACAGCTTTGCAGGCTGGACAATCGAAACGCTTTTATTTCTTATAAGAGATAAGAAAAACAGAGCAGAGATGCATGCCGCATCCATTAAAAGAGAAGAAAAGGAAGGGGACAGGTTTAAAGAACTCCTGTCATTTCT
>CADAUV010000092.1 GCA_902791235.1 Oscillospiraceae bacterium | reverse complement strand
ATTCGGGTTAAGGCGTCAAGCCTTAACCCGAATTTATGCTTTGTTCTAACAAAAAATAGGCTGATTTTAGGGTGCGAAGCAGTTTTGGCAAAGAGATTTGAGCTCATAAAGGGATTACAAAACCGCCTGTATACTTGCGTATTCAGGCGGTTTTTAATGTCTTTAGGGGCAAAAGGTCAAAGCCAAAACATAACCTTCTTTATGACGGGTGCCCCAAAGGCACCTTTGTAATCCTTTTAATTCTTTTGGTGGGCCTCGTCCTCATGCGCTCCGCCATCGAAAAACAATGCTAATCGCATTGTTTTAATGATGGCTTTGCACTTCGTCCTCTCCGCGCAAAATTTCGCTATGCTGCTTTTTGCGCGGCCTTTTTCCCTTACAAAACAAAAGGCGCCCCAAAGGGCACCTTTTGTTTTGGTGGGCCATCAGGGACTCGAACCCCGGACCGACCGGTTATGAGCCGGTTGCTCTGACCAACTGAGCTAATGGCCCGCATATAGCGGTATCACAACAACTCTCGCAATTGCGACTTTGATATAATACCACTAAATAATACTTATGTCAATACTTAATTAATAAACATAATTGACGCTGCTATCATATACTGAGCGGCATAATATAAGAAATGATTTATGAAATAATGACGCTTTTTGTCCTTGCCTCTGCCGAAAAATGTTCCCGACAGAATAACATCCGAAAGCGCAAAAAGTACCGCTCCGACAAACATAAGAATATAGCCCTTATCGAAATGACTTACAAGCATTGCGATAAATGAAACAACCGCGGTCATTAAGAGGAAGCTTGTATAAACGGCAACAATTTTTCTGTATGCGCCGTAATGCACCTTCATAACATTTGCCGATGCTACTGTCAGCACTCCCCCGCCTATTGCTACAAGCGCGCCTATAAGCACAAGCCACCATTTCATTCTCATTGAATATACAACGGCGCTTATATAGAATATATGACCTATTAAAAATGCAATAAACCCGCTGTGCAGATATACTCTCTCATCCTGCTTATATACGCCTTTTAAATCGAGCATTATATCGCCGACAAGACCGAAAGCACCGCCCATAATTATAAGCGAACCGAAAGCCTGTGCGTCGCCTGTCTTAATTCTGTTGATAAGCGCAAATACAGCCGTAAGCAAATAGAAAAGACTTGATACAGCTTTATAAAGGAGATTGCTTATACTGAATCCCTTTGAGCGTTTTAAGCAGAATATAAAGGAAACAATAACGCCTATTGAAAGTACGATGTAATAAGCCATCAAATCACCCCTCTGATGAATACAATTGTTTTCTCTTAATTAAGTATATCACAATCAGAGGTATATCTGCAAGTAGCCATGCAAACGGACCTGCATAACATATAGCGTTAAATCCGAGCAGCGGCGTTAAAACAAGCGCTACAAGCACTCTTCCGAAAAGCTCTCCTGCGCCTGCAACGGTATTTGCGTAGGTAAAGCCCAAGCCCTGAAGCACATTTCTGAAAACGAAGAGCGTTGCAACAAGACTGTAACACTGCGCAATGGCTTTCAGATAATGAAGCGCGGCGTTCATTATCTCCTCGTTATAATCTGTCATAAACAGGCTGACAATATGCGGTCCTGCAGAAATAAGCACTACGCTGCAAATAACCGACACAAACAAATCAAGAGCATAAATTCGGCGAACATTTTTAATAATCCTGCTATAATTATTAGCTCCGTAATTCTGCGCAACAAAGGTCATTGTGCCGACGCCCAGACCTGACATAGGGATATTAAGCACCTGCTCCGCTCTGCTTGCCGCTGTAAAGCCCGCAATAACATTAGCGCCAAAGCCGTTAACGGCTGTCTGTAATACCATTGAGCCGATTGATGTTATTGTAAACTGCAGTGAAAGAGGTATGCCTATTTTTATTTCCTTTAAGGCAATGGCTTTTTTGAGTGCTATTTCCGCTTTGCTGATATTAAATGTTTTATTAACTTTAAGAATGTATACGCCGGAGAGAATTGTTGCGCAAATCTGCGAAATTGCAGTCGCAAATGCTGCACCCACAACTCCCCATCCAAAATTCTTTACAAAAAGAATATCAAGGAAAAGATTGACAATTACACTGCAAATCAGAAAATAAAGCGGCTTTTTGCTCTCCCCGACAGCTCGTGAAAGCGCATTGAAATTATTTAAAGACATCTGTATCGGCACACAGAAGTAAATAATATTTATATACGAAGCGGAAAGGTCGATTATCTCGCTCGGTGTATGAATAAGTCTGAGCATAGGATAGGAAATAATATGCGCAATAACTGCAACAATCGCTCCGATAATTACGGCAAGCGAAATACTGTTACCGGCATAACTGTTCATTTTCTTATAATCCCCTGCCCCGTAATTCTGCGCAACAGGTATTGTAAATCCGGCAGTAAGACCGAGAGCCGCGCCGATAATAAAGCTGTTAATCGAGCCTACATTGCCCACTGCGGCGAGCGCGTCCGTTCCTACATATCTTCCGACAATAATATTATCCACAAGACTGTAACAGTACTGCAGAAGAGAGCTTCCCATAATCGGAAATGAAAACAATATTATATTTTTAATCGGTTTGCCTTTTATTAAATCTGTTTTCATTTTATAATACCTTTTTGAATTATTTAATAAATATTAGTATATTATTTTCTATTTGTAAATACCTATTGCCAAATTTAGAAATAAAAGCGAAAGAATGTAGATAATTGACTGAAAGTGTGCTAATATAAAACCGAGGTGATAATATGAAGATATTTGCTTCTTATTCAAACAGCGAGGAAAGCTTTAGCCAAAGTCTTGAGCTTGTAAATAAATTCGGAGTTGAGGACAAGCCCATTCTTTATATACCTTTTGCGGCTGAGAAGAATAAGTATGAGGATATGCAAAAAAATGCAATCAAGAATTTAAAAAGTCTTCATTACACAATTGTTGACGCCGTTTCAGACGGTAAGGAAATCCTTGAGAAAGACCTGACCTTATACGGTATGATTTATTTTGACGACGGTAACCCCTTCAAGCTTTTAAAGGAGCTTAAAGAAAGCGGCGCTTATAAATATATAGAGGAATATATGAATATTGACGGTATTGTATTCGGAAAAGGAGCCGGCGCGCAAATACTCGGGGCAAGCATTCTTCCTTCCGCTATCAATAATACTGTAATTACTAACAGCTTTAATTATTACAAAGGATACAATCTTTTTAATGATTATTCGGTATATTGCTACACTCCCGAAATAAGCCGCGATGAGCTTAGAGCTGAATTCGTTTCACTTCAGAACATCAGTAAAAAGTACGGACTTCCCATTTCCGCTCTCAGCAATAACGCGATGCTGTACCGCATAAATGATAACTATTATAAAACAAATCCGACGGCCTCGGCTGAATTCATTAAAGGAAACACATACAGTATTTCCTATGCCGACGGCGCAATCAAACTATAAAACACTCTTGGAATAACGAAGGACAGTTATTTGTTTATATTTCCAAAATTATAAGAAAATCCCCTGAACACTTGCATATTCAGGGGATTTTTGTATAACGAAAAATGAACTTTGTGAAAAAGCCACAAAGTTCATTAAAATATTTATACAGTTTAACGACTATTTCTTTTTGTTATTCGTAAGCGCTTTAGCAACAGCTTCATTATACTTTTTAAGAAGAAGTGAAAGTACAACTGAAACTATAAATATTGCTAAATATACGACAAAGAGAATTTGTCTGCCTTTAAGCATTTCACCGTAATGCTGCTTAATGATATATCCGATCTTGTCGAATATCAGATATATCTCACAAGACAAGCCGCCGAACCACACAAGTGTTTTAGAAATAACATTCTCATTAATAAGAGGTATAACGGCAGATAATAAAAATATAATTCCTACTGAAACAGGACAGTAAAGAAGCCTTTGTATAAAGTAATTATCGCTGAGAAAGTCAAAATAATTAATCTGCAAATAAACAAAGCTTCCCACTAAACATAAAGAAAAGATTATAAAAGGAATAAGCGGCAGCTTAACTCCCCTCTTTACATATTTAGCAAGATATGCACCTATAAGAAAGACAGGTATCCTCGTAATCGCAATCTCGTATTTTTTAAAGTTTTCAGGAGAATTATGCCTTATTAATAACAAAACCGCGAAAACAGCGCCGACGAGCATAATCAGCCCGAAAATATCGGTTTTCTCAAAGATTTTATATATTACAGGATAAAGAATATACATAAGTATAATCAATGAGAAAAACCAGAAAAACCTCTCGCCTGTCAGGAAAAATGATACGCCGAAAAGTCTTGCAATAAATATCTTAAGCTTAAACTTATTATAGGTTGCAATAGTAAAAATGACAGATACAAGAATCAGCTCGGGATAAATCCTTGATGCTCTGCGCCTGTAGAAGCTTCCGACTTTCTGATTTTTAGAGAAAGAATAGTAAAGCCCTACGCCTGAAAGAAACAGAAAAATA
>CADAUV010000091.1 GCA_902791235.1 Oscillospiraceae bacterium | reverse complement strand
CGGATTGAGTATAATATGCTTTTGAAAAACGCCCTGCGCCGAGGACAGAATTTCAGCAATAAGCTCGCCTCCCATACCTGCGATTATCACGGTATCGTACTCCTCAGGGCGTACAGAGGCAAGTCCGTCGGACAGACGAACATCTATTAAATCACAAAGAGCCTCCTGTAAAACAAGCGCTTTGCAGGAGGACAACGGTTTTTCGTTTATATCAACAGCGATAGCTGAAACGGCAATGCCGCTTTTAACAAGGTGAACAGGAATATATCCGTGGTCAGTACCCACATCAACAAGCCTTGCTCCCTTACCGACAAGCGACGCCACAGCAGAAAGCCTTTTTGAAAGAGCTTGCATTACTCCGCAATAAGAGCGTTAAGCTTTGCGCAAAGCTCATCCGGGTCTGTACCGTGTACCATACAAGCCTGCTCTAAGGTTTCGCCTCTTGAAGCAGGACAGCCGAGGCAGTGCATACCCATCTCAAGAAGATAAGGCGCTGCGTCGGGACAGATATCAAGAATATCACCGATGATTGTATCTTTTTCTATTTTAGCCATAATTAAAACTCCTTTACTTATTTTCATTATATTTATAACACAAAAGTTATTTTATTGCAATAGTAATATTTTTATGCGCCGTATTTAAGGACAAAGGCATTGCAAGAAAAAAATATATGTGCTAAAATAAGAAGCACAGAAAGTTAAGGTGATAATATGATTAATGACGATATAAAGGAATACGACCCGTCGCTCGACTTTGACGCCTTTACCGCAGGAGTTGAGGACGGAGGTATACGCTCAAGCTCCACTCTTGCAATGATAATCTGTTATATAGTTGCAACGCTCGACGGCAAGGTAACCTCGAAGGTAATTGTTGACGCGCTTGTTGAGGGTCAGCTTGCAAATTATTTTGAAACGACAAATGCAATTTCAAAAATGATTAAGAAGGAAAATATCGTTGAGGATGAAAACGGCTATCTTACCGCCACACCGAAATGTCGCTTCTCAGTCGATATTGTTGAAAACGATTTGCCGCTGAGCATCAGGGAAAGAAGTATTGAGCTTGTAACAAAGCTAAACGCATTTGAAATTAACAAGAAGGAAAACAAGGTAACTATTTCGCCTGCTGAAAACGGCTTCACAGTTTCACTTCATGTAAGCGATATTGACAGGGATTTTATGGTGCTGAACCTTTTTGTACCCACTCAGGCGCAGGCGGAGATTATAAAACAGAAATTCCTTGAAAACCCCGCAGGCGTTTACAAAAATCTTATTGATTATATGTTTGATTAACCAAATAGTACAAAACAAAGGCTGTCCGTCGGACAGCCTTTAAATTTTGGAATATTGAATTATTCAGCGTCGTCTGCAGGAGTTTCCTCAGCAGGAGCCTCCTCAACAGGTGCCTCCTCAGCAGGTGCTTCCTCAACAGGAGCTTCCTCGGCAGGAGCTTCCTCGGCAGGAGCTTCCTCGGCAGGAGCTTCCTCAGCAGGTGCCTCCTCCGCAGGAGCCTCCTCAGGCTCGTCCTCGGTAAGAGCAGGAATTGTTTCCTCAGGCTTATCGAGAAGCTCTTTGATTGAAAGAGAAACTCTCTTCTTATCAAAGTCAACATCAATAATCTTAACCTCAACCTCATCGCCTACTGCAAGTACATCGGCAGGAGTCTTAACTCTCTCCCACGAAATCTGGCTGATGTGGATAAGACCGTCGATACCCGGAAGGATATTAGCGAATGCGCCGAAATCAGCAATGCTGACAATCTTAGCCTTAACAGTTGAGCCGATAGGATAATCCCTCTTGAGAATCTCCCAAGGATTGTCCTCAAGCTTCTTGAAGCCGAGAGAAATCTTCTTGTTCTCGTCATCAAGCTTCTTGATTGTAACCTCAACTGCGTCGCCGACATTAACAACCTCTGACGGATGCTTGATTCTTGACCATGAAAGCTCGCTGATATGAATCATACCGTCCATACCGCCGATGTCAACGAATGCACCGTAATTTGTAAGCGACTTAACAGTACCTGTAAGCTTCTGACCCTCTTCAAGAGTTGCCCATAAAGCTTCACGCTGAGCCGCTCTTTCCTCATTGGCAACAACCTTAATGTTACCCTTTGCGCGGCGTCTTGCAGGATTTACCTCGATAATCTTGAAGCGAACTGTTGCACCCTTAAGTACATCGAGGTCCTGACCTCTCGGAACACCTGAAAGCGATGCAGGAACAAATACGCCGATACCGTTTGCCGTAACGATTACGCCGCCGTTAACGACTCTTGTAACCGTACCTTCAAGAACTTCGCCTGAGTCCTTAGAAGCAGCGATATCTTTCCAACCCTGATATTCATCAACAAGCCTCTTTGAAAGCTTAAGGATACCCTCTTCATTATTACCCTTGAGGATAACGAACTTGAGAGTGTCCCCGACAGAAACAACATCCTCCGGCTTTACCGAAGGGTCAGAGGAAAGGTCCTCTACGGCAACAACACCTGTTTCTTTCCTGCCGTCAACATCAACAAACACCTCAGTAGGAGTAATGCTGACAACTGTGCCTGTAACTTCCTTGCTGTTTTCATCATCTCTGTAAGATTCTTCAAGCAGTTCTTTGAAGGTTGCTTCACCATCGGCAGATGCGTTGGCAGCAGTCTCTACTACTGCATTATCAGCGGTATCTGCTGTCTCCGCAACTGTTTCAGCTGCTTCAACTTCCTTTTCAATAATTTCTTCGGACATGGTTTTAAGTACCTCCTTAATAATTACCGCAGGCGTTGACGCGCCCGCTGTTACCCCTATGTTCCCGTATCTGCCAAGGTCAATATCCTTAAGCTCGTCCGCCGTTTCGATAAGATATGTATCGGCGTTGTGAGCGCAGACATCCCTGAGCTTACAGGTATTAGAGGAATGCCTACCTCCTATGACAATAACGGCGTCCATCTCCTCCGATAGAGCTTCCGCCTCCTTTTGTCTATAGGACGTTGCATTACATATTGTATCATAAATTTTGCAGTTTGTATATATTTTTTTTATTATTTTTTCGCATTTTTTCCATTCTTTTAGCGAAAAAGTTGTCTGCGAAACGCAAATCACCGCGTATTCGTCGTTTAATGGATTATTTTTAATAATATCGTTTAGCTCATTTTCATCTCTGAACACAAAGGATTTGCCCTTGCAATAGGACTTTATGCCCTTCACCTCGGGATGTTCGGGGTCCCCTGCAATAAGAGTTACGGTGTTCTCAGGCTCAGAGGAAACAATCTTGTGTATCTTTGCGACGAAGGGACAGGTGGCGTCAACATATTTCACGCCCGAATTCTCCGCTTCGTCAATAACGGACTTCTCGACTCCGTGAGTACGGATGACAACCGTATAGCCGTCAGGGCAATCCGAGATGTTCTCAATAATTTTTACGCCCTTTGACTCGAGGTCCTCAACAAGCTGACTGTTATGAATAATGGGACCCAAAGTGCAGACCTTCTCCCCTTTTTCAACAAGGTCATAAACGAGATTTACCGCACGGTCAACGCCGAAGCAGAAGCCCGCAGTCTTTGCAAGCTTAATCAATTGCGCTCAGCCTCCCAAAGTGCAGTGATATTATTCATAACGGTATCAGCCGCATTTCTGATTTGCTCATAGTCCTCCTGACCGTGAAGCCCCATCTCTTCGCAGGTAACGGGCTTACCGATAGAAAGAGTAACCTTTTTAAACGGCTTGATTTTACCATCGCAGCAAATTGCGACGGGGAGGACGCTTGCGCCTGTCGCGTTTGCGATAATCGCTACGCCTGCCTTAGCTCTCTGCGGTACGCCGTCCTTGTCCTTAATTCTCTTGCCCTCGGGGCAGATAGCCATAACATGGCCCTCGTTAATTATCTTTTCACCAAACTCGACGGCGGTGGTATCGCCCTGACCTCTTTTCACGGGGAAGCCGTACATATGAGTAATTATCCAAGCGACAAACGAGTTTTCAAAAAGCTCCGATTTCGCCATAAAGTGAAGCGGCGGCATTTTCTTTGAAGCGCCTATGAACACGGGGTCGAGCGCGCAGGTGTGATTGATTGCAACTATGTACCTTTCGCCCTTTGCAGGAATATTCTCCTCACCCTTGAAATCAATTCGGTATACGCACCTTACAAGCCAGCCGAGAGTGTGCTTGATAAAGCCGTAAAATTTGTAATGCTTAACCTGTGAATAATCAAATTCTTTCATTACATTTTCTCCTTGATAATAGAAATAATAAGGTCAATTGACTGCTGTAAGTCAAGCTCCGAAGTGTCAGCCATTACCGACTCCGCAGTTGGTTTAAGCGGCGCAATCTCCCTGTGCGAATCCTGATAATCACGCTGGTTTACATCAGCAAGGACATCCTCATACATAACGCTCTCGCCCTTTTCAATAAGCTCCTTATATCTCCTCTGCGCCCTACATTCAGGTGAGGCAAAGAGGAAAATCTTGCACTGAGCGTCGGGAAGGACAACCGAAGCGATATCCCTTCCGTCCATAATCACATTGTTTTTTCTTGCTATATCCCTCTGCAAATCAAGAAGAAATGCTCTGACCTCGGGTATTGCCGAAACCTTTGAAGCGCCCATTGAAATCTCAGGAGTACGGATAAGAGAGGAAACATCCTCACCGTTTAAATAAACGCACTGCGTGCCGTCCTCCGAAAAGCCTAGTGAAACCTTAGTATTGTCAAGAAGCGCAATAATCTTTTCGGTGCTGTCAAGCGCACCGTTTCTCTTCGCATTAAGAGCTACCGTTCTGTAAAGCGCACCCGTGTCAACATAGATAAATCCG
>CADAUV010000090.1 GCA_902791235.1 Oscillospiraceae bacterium | reverse complement strand
TATCAGGGGGCTTGACACCTCTTGGGTTGACAAATCAAGCGTTGCCGTTGTTGTCAATAATCCGACTCAGTTTGAGAGAAGCGAATGTGTTGAGATTAGAATTCGCTCCGTTGTAAACTGCAAAAATGTAAGAGTATTTGACAGAAGCGGTAAAGAGGTACCCTCTCAGCTTGTTGCCAAAAACGGCAAGCAGCTCACCGTGGTATTTCGTGCAGATATGAAATCATACTCCTACAAGGTATATGAAATAAGAAAGAGCGAGGAGCCGTGCAGGCTTGACACGGGCGTTAAGATAAACGGCCATACTCTTGAGAATAATAAGTACAAATTAATTTTCAATAAAAACGGCGATATTGCATATCTTTATGATAAAAAACTTAAGAGGCAGATTATAAGCTCCCCGATAAAGATGGCGATGCTCCGGGATGTCGGCGCTATGTCCTATCCGAGCTGGGAAATCCGTAAGGATGACCTTGACAGAGAGCCATACTGCTATGCAAACACGCCTGAATTCACAATTGTTGAAGACGGACCTGCAAGAGTCAGAATGAAGATTGTAAGGCAGGCTGAATTCTCAACAATAGTTCAGCTTGTAACCCTCAGCGCAGATTCGGAGATTATTGAGGTTAAAAACATTGTTGACTGGCGCACGCGCCGTACGCTTTTAAAGGCGGTCTTCCCTCTTGCTTCAAGAAACGAAAAGGCTGTTTACGACCTCGGCATCGGCGTTATTGAAAGAGGAAATAACACCGAAAAGCTCCACGAGGTACCCGCACAGAAATGGGCGGAGATTACCGACAGCAAGGAAAACTTCGGCGTGGCTATACTGTCCGACTGTAAGTACGGCTGGGACAAGCCCGATAACAATACACTCAGGCTTTCGTGTATCCATACGCCGTCCGGCGCATTCACAAAGGACGCAAGGCAGGATTTACAGGACCTTGGCAGGAATGTATTCTCCTTTGCCATATACAGCCACGAGGGCGATTTTTCAAACGGCAACACAAAGCAGGCTGAGATGTTCACAAGACCGCTGCTCGTTATGCAGACTAACGCAAGGTTTAACTATACACGCTTCAGCGATGAGGAATCCTACCTTGCAATAAATAACGACAATGCGCTTATCAAATGCTTCAAGGGCAGCGAGAGTAACGACGACAAGGTTATCAGAGTTTACGAAACCTCGGGCAAGGCGCAAAAGGGCGTTAAGATAACCACCTTCAAGCCGATTAAGCTTATGTGCGAGGCAACTCATACCGAGTATCACGGAAAATCAATTACGCCTGTTTCAGAGGATGGTAACAGGAGCTTTGTATTTGATTTAAAGCCGTTTGAAGTAAAGACCTTCTGTATAAAGTTTGATGTTTCACATAAGGACAAGGCAAAGAGAGTTTTATATACTCCAAAAAGGCTCAGCTACAACGCCCAGGGCTTTACTGCCGACGAGGATATGAGGCATGTAATTCTTCAGGGAAGCGGATTTTCACTGCCTGCCGAGGAGATGCCGACTACAATCTGTGCAAACGGTATTTACTTTGATTTCTTCCAGAAGAAAAGCGACAGCGCAAACGATGTTATGATTTGTCGCGGTCAGACCGTAAAGGTCAGGGATAACGACACAAGGCTCTATTTCCTTGCAGCTTCAATGCACGGTACGCAGGAGCTGAGTATTCTCTGCGGAAAGAAAAAGAATATTGTTAAAATAAAACCTGTAAGCGAACCGCTAAGCCGCTGGGATATGGCAGGACTTAATCAGGTTGCCGAGGTTTACGACGGCAATAATATTAGGGCGGGTCTTGACTTCAAGCACACGCATCATCCCGAGGGAAACAGGGTTGACAGAGCTTATTTTAACATTTACAGCGTTAATGTTACGGACTGCAACGAAGTTGTATTCTGTGAAAACAACAAGGTTGTTGTGCTTGCGGTTACCGCAACAAGCGAGGACTGTTACAGCGAGCTTGTAACAAAAATCGAGGACTCTCCTACCTCGAAATACCAGTTTGATTCAAATATTCCGCCGATTGACAAAATCATTGACAAGGCTGATTTTGTTACAATCAGGGCAGGAAAGATTCAGGAGCAGATGGAATCAGGCAAGGGCAAGGGCTTCAGACGAAGCAATATTGTTACAAATATTATTCGTTCATATACAAAAAGTGAATGGTAATATTCATTAAAAATACAAAATCCCGTATGTATATACTGCATACGGGATTTACTATTTTCTGTAAAAGTTGAAAGCTTTACAGTAAAATTTTGTTGAAAGTTTTGCTGAAAACAATGTGGAAAATGTTAAAAAGTAAATATTGTTCACATTTAATAATGTTAAAAAGTGTGTGGAAAATGTTAAAATGTAAAGCATTTAACTTGCAATAAACAGAGTTTTCCGCAAAAATCATAATTTACGGTTTGATTATACAATATGATAATTAATTATCAATTTGTATATACAAAAAGAACTGCCCTGCGCTAAAGCACAGGACAGCCCTTTTATGTAATTACTATGAATAATTATTTCTTAAAGAAAGATACGATATCCTTAAAAGCGTCATCATCATTATCTGTAAATGCTGAAGTTGACGCTGCGCTTGAAGGAGCTACATCAATTACCGGAGGAGCAACCTCGGCATTAGCTGTGATTGACTTAATCTGACCGTTAGGGCCGTCCTCGCCGAAGCGTGTAGCAATAACAGTAATAATCATCTCGTCCTCAAGATTCTCATCAAAGTTTGCACCCCAGATGATTTCGCAGTCAGGATGTACTGCGTCAGTAACAATCTGTGAAGCAACGGTGATTTCCTCAAGACCGATATCAGTTGAAGCTGTGATGTTGAGAAGAACGCCGTGAGCGCCGTCGATAGAGGTGTTGAGAAGAGGTGAAGAAATAGCCTGCTGCGCAGCGATTTCCGCCTTATCCTTACCCTTACCGCGACCAACGCCCATATGAGCATAGCCTGCATCCTTCATAATCTCGGTAACATCGGCAAAGTCAGAGTTAACAAGACCTGTTGCATTAACGAGGTCAGAAATAGACTGAACGCCCTGACGGAGAACATCGTTTGCAATCTCAAAAGCATTGAGAAGAGTAATCTTCTCATCAGTTACTTCCTTGAGTCTTTCGTTAGGAATAACCATAATGGAGTCAACATTCTTGGCAAGCTCGTCGATACCTGCAGTTGCCTGGTCCATTCTTCTCTTACCCTCGAATGCGAAAGGTGTTGTAACAACGCCGACAGTAAGGATGCCCATATCCTTTGCAATCTTAGCAACGAACGGAGCTGCACCTGTACCTGTGCCGCCGCCCATACCTGCGGTGATGAATACCATATCCGCACCTGTAAGTACATCTGTAAGAGCTTCCTTGCTCTCCTCAGCAGCACGAGCGCCGATTTCAGGCTTAGCGCCTGCGCCCATACCCTTTGTTACCTTTTCGCCGATAAGGATTTTATGTGTAGCGGTAGACTTTGCAAGAGCCGGCTTATCAGAGTTAACTGCAACGAATTCAACATCCTGAATATTGCAGTGAACCATACGGTTAACAGCGTTTCCGCCGCCGCCGCCGACACCAACAACTTTAATCTGTACTACCTTGGAATCATTTGTATCAATTTCGTAGCGTCCCATCTTTTATTCTCCTTTAGAAATAGTATATTAAATCTTGTTAGATTTGGTACATTTCATATTGTAACAATTTTGTAACTACTTTGCAATACTTTTTTAAGAATAATTCAGAGAATTTTTGATAATCTTTTGTAAAAAAATCAAGTCTATCTTTGTGCAACTTTCACAAAGATAGACTTTTGTCTGTTATTTTGACAAGTAAATCACTTTACGACAATTTTCTCTTATTTTTCTGTAAAGTAAATTTGCTTGCCACCCGTTATGTTCAGTTCGCCCTCTACATTGGGTGTGGTTTCATCAAGCTTCTCACAGGTTGCAAGTCCCTGAAAGATTTTCTTTTCAAGCTCCTCTGTTGTACCGAGCTTAAAGGTAATACGGTTATCGTAAACAAGGTAGTTTTCAGTAAGCCCGTAGCTGTACATACCCGTAAACTGCGTGAAGCTGTTATCCTTGAGGCACTGAGCCATCGTCTGTAATGAGGCATATACATTCTCATCTGCAAGCTCAGCAACCTGACCCGCATTTGCAACTGCAAGCTCTGCATTATCAAGGCGCATACCGCTGCCCTCCTGTGCCGATGTTTCAAGCACCTTGAAGTTATCGTCAAGAAGCAGATAGGTTTCATCCTCATTAATAATATAATAGGAAGGCTCGCACTCGGTTATATTAATCAGAAGCTTATCAGGAAGCTTTCTTTTAATCTCGGCGTTATAGATATACGGAAGGTTCCTTTCAAGAAGCTCTGACGCATTCTTTGTGTCAGCCATAAAGAGATTCTCGCCGACATCTATCGGACACTGAGAAATTATCTCCTCGGTTGTATAGCGCTCATTATTCTGCACGGTTATTTCCGTTATACTGAAAAACATTGTAAGCGAAAGGACCACACCGACGCCAAGTATTCCCATAATAAAGACAAACCAGAGAATAATCTTGCGAAGGAGATTTTTCTTCTTACGCCTTTTACTCTCCCTTACACGCCTTTCCTGACGGGTGAGGTTTTCAGGCTCCCTCCGGCTTTTGCGTTTCGGCGCAGACTGAGCCTGCCTTTGCTTTTGCTGATTTCGGTATGCCTGAGTGTCCCTGTAAATCTTCGGCGGTTCAAGACCTATGTCATCAAACTGCCTGCTTCTGTCGTCAGCAGGCTTTTTCGCACTGCTTTTCTCAGGCTTTTTCTTCGGTGTATTTTTCATAATAATACCTGTTTATTTATTTGCAAGTCCTAAAATGA
>CADAUV010000089.1 GCA_902791235.1 Oscillospiraceae bacterium | reverse complement strand
CTTAATCTTCTTTGCATATCCCTGCTCGGTTATGAACATTGTTACAGGATAGTCGGGTACAACCGCCTCTTCGGCAACATAGTCGTCAACTGTTTCATAAATAATTTCAGACTTTCTTCCCGTGTCATATTTCTTTGCAACTGCCTGAAGCTCATTTACAATGATTTTCTTCATCCTGCTCTTGCTTGCAAGAGTTGCCTCAAGGTCAGCAATCTCGTTTTCAAGCTGCTCTATATCCTTGATTCTCTTGAGAATATACTCACGGTTAAGATGACGGAGTTTAATCTCAGCAACATACTCAGCCTGAGTTTCGTCAATGCCGAAGCCAATCATAAGATTAGGAACAACCTCGGCTTCGCTCTCGGTCTCCCTGACAATTTTGATTGCCTTATCAATATCGAGGAGGATTTTTGAAAGACCCTTTAAAAGATGAAGCTGTTTTCTCTTTTTATCAAGATTGAAGCTTACTCTGCGTCTGATACACTCAAGCCTGAAATCAATCCACTCATTGAGAATTGCCTTGACGCCGAGCACCATCGGATTACCTTTTATAAGGATATTGAAGTTACAGGAGAAGCTGTCCTGAAGCGGAGTGAGCTTATAAAGCTTGGTCATAAACTTATCAGGGTCAATGCCTCTCTTTAAATCAATTGTGATTTTAAGACCCGTTAAATCCGTTTCATCGCGGACATCGTTAATTTCCCTTACCTTACCCGTCTTAACAAGCTCTATAATCTTATCGACTATATCCTCAATGGTAGTTGTGGGCGGAATCTGTATAATCTCAATACAGTTATACTTTTTATCGTAGGTATATCTCGCCCTTACCTTAACGGAACCTCTGCCCGTTTCATATATCTTTTCAAGCTCCTCCTTGTCGTAAAGCACATAGCCGCCTCCGACAAAGTCGGGCGCCAAAAGAGTTTCGCTAATCTGATGCTCGGGATTTTTCATAAGAGCAATTGTGGTGTCGCAAAGCTCCGTTATATTGAATGAAGCAATATTTGAAGCCATACCGACGGCAATACCCTTGGATACATTCGCAAGCACAGTCGGAAAGGTTACGGGCAGAAGCGTGGGCTCCTTCATCGTATTGTCATAGTTATCAACGAAATCGACAGTATCGTATTTAATGTCATCAAAAAGCTCGTGGCATATCGGCGAAAGCTTAGCCTCGGTATATCTTGAGGCGGCAAAAGCCATATTCTTACTATACGCCTTACCGAAATTACCCTTGGACTCAACAAACGGATAAAGAAGCGTTTCATTACCCCTTGAAAGCCTGACCATTGTTTCATAAATTGCCGCGTCGCCGTGCGGATTTAACTGCATAGTTCTGCCGACAATATTGGCGCTCTTAATTGTGCTACCCTGCAAAAGTCCCATATTATACATTGTATATAGGAGTTTTCTGTGAGAGGGTTTAAGTCCGTCTATTTCTGGAATTGCACGCGAAAGTATTACGCTCATAGCATAGGGCATATAGTTGCCGAGGAGCGTATCAGTGATTATCTCATTTTGCACAAGACCTGCGCCTTTAATATGAACATTATCTGCAAGCGGTTTATCGCTTACCTGTGTTTCCTTTTTCTTTCTTGGCAATGTGATACACCCCCTTAGCTTACATCTGCGGCATCGAGATAGAGATGTCCGTAGTTTGAAATATAGTCTTTTCTGCCCTGAAGGTTATCGCCGAGAAGAAGGTCAAAAATCTCCGAGGTTTTCTCAGCCTCATCGGGCGTTACCTTAATAAGTCTGCGTGTAGCGGGATTCATTGTTGTAAGAGCCATCATTTCAGCTTCATTCTCACCAAGACCCTTTGAACGCTGAACGGTATACTTTTCGTCGCCGATTTCAGCTTTAATCTCGTCCATTTCAATCTCGTTATATGCAAAATAAGTCTGGTCCTTACAGGTAACCTCATAAAGCGGAGATTCAGCAATATACACCTTGCCCTCGTCAATAAGCTTAGGCATAAGGCGGTAAATCATTGTCAGGATAAGAGTTCTTATCTGAAAGCCGTCGACATCGGCATCCGTACAGATAAGCACCTTCGACCAGCGGAAGTTGTCCATATCAAACATCGAGAGGTCCTTGCTTGCCTTGCTCTTAACCTCAACTCCGCAGCCGAGTACCTTGATTAAGTCCGTGATAATCTCACTCTTGAAAATCTTGTCATAATCGGACTTGAGACAGTTTAAAATCTTACCTCTTACGGGAATAACCGCCTGAAATGAAGCGTCCCTTGCCTGCTTGCAGGCACCGAGTGCAGAATCACCCTCAACGATAAAGATTTCTCTTTCACTTACATCCTTTGACCTGCAGTCAGCAAACTTCTCAATCCTGTTAGTCATATCTACTTTTGACTGCAGCGAGGTTTTGAGAGTCTTTCTTGTGTTCTCAGCCTTAACTCTTGCTCTCATATTGATGAGAACCTGATTTGCAATTTTCTCGGCATCCATCTTATTTTCAATGAAATAGATTTCAAGCTGCTTGCGGAAGAAATCTGTCATTGCGTCCTGAATGAACTTATTATTGATAGATTTCTTGGTCTGGTTCTCATATGAGGTTGAAGTAGAAAACGAAGAAACAACAAAGATAATGCAGTCCTCAATGTCCTGAATATTTATTGTTGAGTCATTCTTGGCGTACTTATTGTTCGCTTTAAGATATGCGTTAATCTGATTTACAAAGGCGCTCTTGAACGCCTTTTCAGGTGAGCCGCCGTGCTCAAGGAAGCTTGAATTATGATAGTACTCATTAAGCTGATTCTTAACGGAAAAGCACATTGCAGCCTTAATTTTAACATTATAATCCGCAAGGTCCTCCCTGTCGCGACCCGTGCGCTCGCACTCCCAGTACTGCGGTGTAGTAAGCGCCTTATCGCCGGCTATTTCATTAACATAATCGACAATACCGTTATTGTAAATATACTCGAAGGTTTCAAATTTAGTGGCATTGACCTGATTTTTCAGGACAAACTTAATACCGTCATTGACAATTGCCTGTCTTTTGATTACATCGTGGAAATAGCTCAAAGGTACATTGATATCGGTAAACACCTCAAGGTCAGGCTTCCACCTGATTCTCGTACCCGTATCCTTCTTATCGTATTTTTCCTTATGAAGTCCGCCGATATTCTCGCCCTTTTCAAAATGCAGTGTATATCTGTATCCGTCGGTGTGAACCTCAGCGTCCATATACTCGGAAGCGTACTGAGTGGCGCACAGACCAAGTCCGTTAAGTCCGAGGGAATAATCGTAATTATCCTCATACTTACCGCCTGCGTACATTTCACAGAAAAGGAGATACCAGTTGTACTGCTCCTCATTTTTATTATAATCAACGGGAATACCCCTGCCGAAATCCTGAACCTCAAATGAGCCGTCAAGGTATTTTGTTACAATTATTTTATTACCGTAACCCTCACGCGCCTCGTCAATTGAGTTACTCATAATTTCAAATATAGCATGCTCACAGCCGTCAAGACCGTTTGAGCCGAAAATAACAGCAGGTCTTAAACGGACTCTGTCAGCGCCTTTTAAAGATTTAATACTTTCGTTGCCGTATTCTTTCTTTTTAGCCAAAGCGACTACCTCCAAACAAAAGTTTACATACCAAAATATAATACAATATATTGTATAAAAAGTCAAGAAAATATAAGAATATGCCGCAGTGATAGTATATAAAAACAGCAGTGATTTATTCAAACCACCGCTGTTTATCTTAAATTATAATATCTTCTCCCGAAACATTATTATCAGGCTCTTTCTCCTGCGCAAGCTGTGCCTCAGATGCTTCTGAAGCCTCAGCTTCCTCCTCGCTTGTCTGAGCTTCGGGCTCGGTTATCTCCTCGGGCTTTTCAGGCTCAGGCGGAAGCTCGCCTGTTTCCATAAGCGCTCTGAATTCTTCACCCGAAAGCTTTTCCCTTTCAATAAGCATTTGGGCGATAAGCTCAAGTTTATCGAAATGCTCTTTAAGAATGGACTCGGTCTGCTGATAAGCGCTTCTCATCATCTTTTCAATCTGCTCATCAATTCTTGCCGAAGTACGCTCACTGTAATTATTCACATGACCGTAATCCTTACCGAGAAATACCTCGTTGTTCTCATCGCTGTATACAACGGGTCCGATTTCCTCGTTCATACCGTATTTAGCGACCATATCTCTGCAGATTGATGAAGCGCGCTGTAAGTCGTTTGAAGCGCCCGTCGAGATATCGCCAAGGGTCAAAGCCTCAGCAACACGTCCGCCGAGAAGTGAAACAAGGTCTTCAAGCATATCGTTTCTTGAATTGTAGTTTTCATCCTGAGGCGTGTACCAGGTATAACCGCCTGCGCCGAGACCTCTCGGAATAATTGAAATCTCTTTTACAGGGTCCTGAGTTTCAAGATAGAAGGAAGTAACCGCATGACCTGCCTCATGATAAGCGGTAAGCTTCTTTGCCTTTTCGGAATACTTATGCGACTTCTTCTCAGCGCCAAGCTCTACTCTTGAGGTTGCGTCAGAAATATCCTCCATAGTAATAGCCTTATGCTTTCTTCTTACTGCGAGAATAGCTGCCTCGTTTAAAAGGTTTTCAAGGTCTGAACCTGCAAAGCCGATAGTATCCTTGGCAATCTCTTTAAGGTCAACATCGGGTGCAAGAGGTTTATTTCTTGCGTGTACTTTAAGAATATCCTCTCTGCCCTGTGTATCGGGTCTGTTAACGGTAATCTGTCTGTCAAATCTGCCTGAACGCAGAAGCGCAGGGTCAAGAACATCGGGTCTGTTTGTAGCAGCAATAACAATAACGCCGCTGTTGGTTGCAAAGCCGTCCATCTCAATAAGAAGCTGATTAAGCGTCTGCTCACGCTCATCATTACTGTTACCGGTGCCTGCACCTCTGTGCCTGCCGACAGCGTCAATCTCGTCAATGAAAACTATTGCAGGCGCCTTT
>CADAUV010000088.1 GCA_902791235.1 Oscillospiraceae bacterium | reverse complement strand
TTACTGCCTCGGTTATCAATAAAGAATTTTGCAAGCTCAAGGTAGCTGTCGTTACCCGTAACATCGTAGAGCTTAACAAGAGCAAGCTCTGCAATCTCGTGCCCCGGATAACCTTTAATCCTGCCTTTTACAAAGGTTTTGTATATCAGGTCTGCAAAGCTGCAGGCGGCATTTAATAACCTTTTGTCGCCTGTGGAATTATAAATGCTTACTGCAGCCTCGGCGAGATGACCGAAGCAGTAAAGCTCGTGAAAATCCTTGAGATTTGTAAATCTCCTGCTTATGTCATTGATG
Source organism: Oscillospiraceae bacterium (assembly GCA_902791235.1). GTDB lineage: Bacteria > Bacillota > Clostridia > Oscillospirales > Acutalibacteraceae > Eubacterium_R. Next base: position 4,658 of record CADAUV010000088.1, on the reverse strand, counting down.
ATGTAAAGCGTGTCAAGATAACCGTCGCTAAGCTGAGCGTCGCATATTATGTCAATAAATCCGTCGGCTTTTTTCCATAGCTCATCATCGGGCCCAAGCGCCATAACATAACCCACAGCCTCAAGCCATTTGTACACATCCGAATCCTGAAAAACCCATCCGTGAAATGCGCCGTCCTCGGCGTTATTATCGTCATAGCACCACTTATCGGCAGGGTAGGTCTTAACCTTTTCTCCTGCTTCAAGCTGCTTTCTTATTTTTCCTGCCTTGATAAAATTCTCAATGCAGTAGCTTTTTTCCGCACCTTCAACCTCGTCGAGAAGCGCTCTGTACTGATAGGGTAGAACCTCGTTTATCACAAGCTCCTGCTTTTGCCTCCAGAACTCATCTGTAATACTTACCTGATTAATAAGGGCGTGATTTGAAAATTTATTCTTATCCATATTATCACCTGTAAAAAAATGGGACTGTTTAATAACAGCCCCATTATAACAAATTATTTTCTTTTATGCTACTTTATTGTGAGAATTAATTAAAATTGAGTTTATTTCAAAAAATTCCTTTTCAAAGCTTTCCTGTCTTTGCCTGCGCCTTTTTTCAGCGTCAGCGTGCCTTTTCTCTTTTATTTTCCTGCTTTCATAAAAGTGATAGGCTAAGCCTCCTGCACTGATTAATGCAAAGAAATCCGCGCCGAACACAGCTCTGAGCTGAGCCGTTGTCATCTCGCCGAAAAGGTTAAAGCTGAGCATTGCGACCGAGTAGCCGACTGCAAGTGTTATTAATGTGATTGATAATAGCTTTAAGATGTACTTTACTGTGTTTTTCATTTTCAAAACCTCCGAAATTTTATTGCCCTGCGGCTTACAATTTCATTATACACAGAGGTTAAGATAATTCAATACTTATAGCTTTTATAGTCCGCTTTAATGTACTACTCGAACAAATATTCACTGACCTATTGACTTTTTGATTGTCAGCGCACAGTTATAAAGCTCCTTCTGCTCAACGCCTGTCGGCGATATTACAAGAGTAATTCTGTTATTCTTTATTTCCTTTATATAAAGCCTTATACCGTTTTTTTCAAACACCTCGGGACTGCCGTGAAATTCACAGCTCAGAATTATCTGCAACGCGTTTTCGCCTATATCCGTTTCGGCGCCCTTAATCTCTTTGCTGAGGTATTCTGCAAGCTGTCTTGTCTTAGCGGTGTAAAGCCTTCTTATTTTTCTCGTTCTGTATGCGAGGTGTCCGTCCCTGATATATGCTCCAAGCGCTATCTGCTCGGTTTTGCTTGCCGTCTGTGAGTAAAGCTTTCTTTTACTGTTATATATCGTTAAAAGCTCATCATTAAGTATCATAAAGCTTATCCGTATACCCGGTAACAGCATAGCTGAAAAAGAGCCGATATAAACAATATTATTCTTACCGAGAGTGTAAAGCGAGGGTGTGGGCTTTGAGTTATAGAGAAATTCACTTTCGTAGTCGTCCTCTATTACAAGCGAATCATTCTTTTTTGAATATTCGATAAGCTCAAGCCTTCTTTTAATCGGCATAACATCGCCCCATTTCGTCATATGGGAAGGGGATACATAAATTATCTCGGCGTCCTTGAATCTCGTGTGAACCTTGTATCCGTAATCGCTGAATATCCCGATTCCCTGTTCAAAACTGCCGTCGGGGAAGGATACGGTGTGCCTTTCTTTTAAAAGGGAAGCCAGAACCTGCATAAGAGCGCCTACACCTGCGCCGATAATAATTCTCTGAGGTGAGGCAATAATGTTCCTCTTTTGCTTAATATAATCGGATATAGCGCTTCTCAGGTCGTATTCACCCTCGGGCTCACTGTAAGTACCCATACGCTGTGTCTGCCTCAGCGCGCTTTTTATGTATCTCTGCCATAGTGTAAAATCAAAGCTGCTCTCGTCAGCCGTGCCTGTAAGGTCGTATTTAATTGGCTTTCCCGTATTTTCAGGCTCGGCAATATCCTCAGCCTTGTTCATAATATCGCTTGCGTAGTAACCGCTTTTGTCAACTGCAATAAGATAACCGTCGGCGCAAAGCTCGAAATATGCGTTTTGCACCGTTGTTATCGACACTCCGAAATACTCGCTCGCCCTGCGGATTGAGGGTATTTTATCGCCGCTTTTTATCTCACCCGAGATAATCATATTCCTGATTTTTTCGTAAACCTCAATATATTTTTTCATAACTGTACCTTTAAAAATAATTAAAACTGTGTCTTTTTTTGAATACACAATAATTATATAATGAGTTTAACATAAATGCAAGAGGAGGTTTTGATATGCTTAAAAAATGTGCAGTGATTAATGACCTGTCGGGCTTTGGTAAATGCTCGCTTACTGCGTCAATACCCGTACTGTCCGTTATGGGCGTTGAAGCACATCCGCTTCCTACCGCCGTTCTTTCAAATCAGACGGCGTACGACAGCTATGAGGCGCTTCCTCTTACCGATTGTATGAAACCTTTTTACCTTGAGTGGAAAAAGCTCGGCGTACATTTTGATTCGATACTTACGGGCTTTGTTATGAATTCAGAACAGCTTGATATTATATCCGGCTTTATAAATGAATTTAAAGAGAATAATACTATTCTTGTCGTTGACCCTGTTATGGCTGATAACGGAAGGCTTTATAATGGTTATACGCCCGAGATGTGCGAAAAAATCAGGGCCCTTTCAATGAAAGCAGATGTAATTACGCCGAATATTTCGGAGCTGTTTTTCCTTGCTGAGCGCGACTGCTCTTCTTCACTTCCCGATATTATTTCCTGTGGCTTGGGGCTTTTGAATAAAGGCTATAAATCCATTGTCGCAACAGGTTATACTGACGGCGAAAGCATATCGAATATTGTATTTACTAATAATGATTATGAGATTATAAAGGCAAAAAAATGCGGTGGTTATTTCAGCGGCACGGGGGACCTCGTTTCAGCGGTTATAACAGGCGGAATTACAAGAGGACAATCACTTTCCGAAAGCACAAAACTCGCTACAGCTTTTGTTGAAAAGGCTGTTATGAATACCGCAGCGCTCTCATCAAACGACGGCGTTGATTTTGAAAGTGTATTAGGTGAACTGATATGAATAAGAAAGTTTTACTTATGGTGCAGACGGCGCTGTTTACCTCGCTGATATTTGTTTTCACAAGGTTTGTTTCAGTGCCCGTAGCGTCGGGTTATGTACATTTCGGTGATGCGCTAATTTACATATGCGCTCTGATTATCGGCGGACCATATGCAGTATTTGCTGCTGCCTTCGGTCAGGCTCTTGCCGATATTTCATACGGCTTTGTAAATTATGCAATCGCTACAATACTTATTAAGTCGATTATTGCTATTATATTTGCATTTGCAGGGAGAAACAGTAAAAAGCTGTTGACAAAAACCTCTTTACTTCTTACAATACCTGCAGGCGTTATACAGATAGGCGGTTATTTTCTTGCCGACCTTCTGATTGACAGGGCATATGCTTTTGTTGATATTGCAGGCAATGTAATACAGGCAGCAGGCAGCGCGGTTGTTTTTGCTGTATTCGCATTTGCTCTTGACAGACTTAATGCAAAAGAAAAAATTTTTAATAAAAAGGATTAGTTATGGCAGATATAATTTATACGCTTGACGGCGGAGTTTATCTTAATATCACAAATAAATGTCCGTGTAACTGCGCCTTCTGTATTCGCTCAAAGGGCGACGCAGTAGGCGATGCAAAGAAGCTCTGGTTTGATGAGGAGCCAAGCATTGAGGATATAAAGGAAGCAATTGATAAATATGATTTTACAAAGGTTGACAAGGCTGTTTTCTGTGGCTACGGTGAGCCTACGAACGCCCTTGATAAGCTTATTGAGTCAGCAAAATATCTTAAAACAATAAATCCTGATATCTATTTAAGGCTCAATACCAACGGACTTTCAGACCTTATTAACGGCAGAAGCACCGCCAAGGAAATATCCGAGGTTTTTGACTGCGTTTCCGTTTCTCTTAATGACCCTGACAGTGAAAAGTACGATAAAATCACCCGTAATATTTTCCCAGGTAAAGCTTTTGACGCAATGCTGGAATTTACAAGACAGTGCGTAAAATATTGTAAAAAGGTAAGAATGACCGTTGTCGATGTCATACCCCCTGAGGATATCGAAAAATCACGCAAAATCTGTGAAAGCATCGGCGCAGACTTCGTCGTCCGCTCCTTTGCAAGAGGAAGATAAATGAACATAGCACTATTGACAATCCTGTCAGTAGTGCTATTATTTATTAGGGTGATATTATGAGTGAAAATAAGGTAAGGACTATGGGCTTTGGCACATGGGTTTCCGTAATTCTTTTTGGTCTGATAGGTCAGATTGCGTGGGTAGTGGAGAATATGTATTTCTCCCGTTTTATGCAAAACGAGATTACCCGTCAGCCGTATGCAACGACATTAATGGTAGCTTTTTCTGCGGTATTTGCTACGCTTGCAACGCTTGTCGGCGGAGCGCTATGCGACAGAAAGGGAAAGCGTAAAGCCTTTGTCTGCTGGGGTTATCTTATCTGGGGCTTTACAATTATGATGTTTGCCTTAGTTCCTATGAAGCCGAGCGGCGACAGGGTTTTAGCAATGGTTTTACTCGTGGTAGCTATGGACTGCGTTATGTCAATTATCG
>CADAUV010000087.1 GCA_902791235.1 Oscillospiraceae bacterium | reverse complement strand
GAGGCTAAAACCTCGGTGGTTTTGTCGCTTTCCGTTTTTTGTTCGGGGGCAGTACCTTTGTACAGCTCCCACTCACAAGAAAACGGAATTCTGCACCTTTCTCGAAAGCCTATCTGCAAAAGGCGCATAATCGCGACTGTAAAATTAATTATAATCTTGCTTGTAGGAGCGGATGTTTTCCGTCTGTTAGACTACAACAAATAATTATTTAAAAGCGCAGAGGGTTTTCCTCTGCGCTTTGGTTTTGTTATTCATGCTCGTTTTGATTTTGGATTTCCTCATAGATTGGCTCGAGCTTTTCCTTGGTAAGCGGATAAGCGAAGCGGTAAAGAAGGAATATGAGCGTATATGTAATTGCAGGAATTAAGGTGCATACCTTCAGTATACCCTCGCTCACTCCCTTTACATAACCCGCATTTGCCATAATCTGAACATCGTAACCGACCTTACCGAGAAGCATAAGTCCGCCGTAGTCGGCAATTGTCTGTCCGAATTTACGGCAGAGCGTATACACGGCATAAATGGCGCTCTCACTTTTAACGCCTGTCTTTACAAACTGATAGTCGATTACATCGGCAACAACCGCCCAGTTTGTTATCGAAACGAAGGAGTAACCGAAGCCGATGATGAAAAGCACCACCATAAAAATCCACGCCTGGTCGGGTTTCGGCTTAATGAGAAAGCAGGCGATTGCCGCGATTGAAGAAAAAAGCGAGCCGAAGCCTGCAAGCTCCTTTTTACCGAATTTTTTAACAAGCATCGGCGTTACGGGAATCATCAGCGCCATGGGCAGATACTGCGCTATTGAGCCGAGAATTGAAAGATTTGTATTACAAAAATAGTTCTTATACAGATACTGATTAAGAGAAGCAAACTGAAGCTGTCCGCTAATCAGCACGCCTGTTACCGCAAGCACCATAAACGGTCTGCTTTTAAGCATACCGACATATGCGCCCTTTATATCAATATGAGGGTCAGCCTCGGACTTGACTCTCTCCTTGGTCGTAGCATAGCAGGCAAGGTAAAACACAATTGCGCACACTGCCATAGCAAGCGCAAACTTGAACATTCCGCCGCTGTTTACAACATTATAGCTTTCGCCCGACGCATCAACCTTCTTATCATAAATGATAAGCGGTGCGAGCAGAAGCGGCGCCGCGCCGCCTATACCTCCGCCTATCGAGCGGAAGGTCGAAAGAAGCGTTCTGCCCTCGGGGTCGTCGGTTATTACCGAGGCAAGAGAGCCGAAGGGCACATTGATACCCGTATAAAGCATACCGAAGGTGATATAGGTTACATAGGCGAAAAGAAGGATAACCCACATCTTATCCGTATGCCTTGTTATATCATAAAAGCAGATAAGCTGTGCAAGCGCAACAGGTATTGCAATCCATTTAAGATACGGACGGTACTTCCCTGCCGGACCCGGTCTGCGCCTTGCTACAATCGCTCCCCAAATAGGGTCATTAATTGCGTCCCAAAGCCTTGTTACAAGAAAAAGCGTCGCAACCTTCTGTGTGCTGATTTTAAGCACATCGGTATAAAACACCTTCAAAAACGAGGATACATAGGTAAGTACAAAGAGGTTGCCCGAATCGCCGAGCATATAACCCATTGCTTCCTTAATACCTATTTTATTGGGATGACTTTTAACATTCTCCTTGGTTTTAGACAATTATTTCTACCCCTTTTGTCTTTTATACTTATATATTACCATACTATTGAGGGTAAATCAATGCAAAGTTAATTGACTAAAAAACTGTAAAATGATATAATATCAGCAAATCAAGGAGGTATTGCTATGGTTAAGACAACTGTTAAAATCGAAGGTATGATGTGCGAAAACTGCGAAAAGCATATGAACGAAGCATTTGAAAAAAGCTTTGACATAAAGGAGGTAAATTCCTCACACGATAATTCTGAGAGCGTTATAATTTCAGAGAGCGCACTCGACGAGGAAAAAATCAGGGAGGTAGTTGCAGACACAGGCTACACCTTCAAAGGAGTAAGCAGCGAGGAATACAAGAAAAAAGGATTATTCGGAATATTCAGATAATAAAAAATGCGGAAGAGGTCTTCCGCATTTTTTATTGAGTAATCAGCGCATAGTCCTTTGCGTTGACATACTTATCAAGATTGATATCGGGATAATTGTTATATGTACCGCCGACGGGTTTTGAAAGATAAGTATTAAAATATTCAAGCTTATCAAGCACGACTGTACCGTTGTCAACGAAATAGCCTTCCTCCGACAAGCCGAGAGCGTTTAAAACGAGATTGCCGTCAAGCACAGCAATACCTGCGCTGTAATCATTGAAGGAGGTTATATTATACCTGTAACCGTCGAGAAGCTGTGAGTAAAGCTTTTTTGAAGCGAGAATATAAAATCTTCCGTCAAGGTATGCAAGCTTTGCAAGTATCTCGTCATAGCTGACCTCGTGCGCCGTACCCGAGCTGTCAGTGGGCTGAGTAACAAAGCCTGTCGTAGTTGCATAATAGTAAGAGCCAACCTGAGTTTCGTTACCGTTTACATCCCTTTTCATAAGAAGAACTCTTGTTGATGAATACGCCGGGTCAAGATAATAAATATAGCCGTCAACCACATACATCCTTGAATTGACATCATCATAAAAGGCTGTATCAAAGCTTGTATCGGTACACTCGCAGGTATCGTAGGTTTTGCCGTCGTAATGAAAACTCCCGTCAATCGAAGAAAAGCAGCTATCACTTTTAAGGAAAAACTTATGGCGCACAGAGCCGTAAGTGTTCGCATCTTCAAAATAATTAAGGTCATCAAAGGTAAGGTCGGCGTTATACCATTTGCCGTCTATTTTCACCTTGTTCCACGCATGATGCATACTTTCCGAACCAACATATTCGCAGTCCACACCCGCTTGCTTAAGAAGATATGAATAAGCAAGCGTATAACCTGCGCATACCACTCTGTTATCATAGAAAAAGCCGTAAGCGCTATGGTAGATATCAAGGTCAAGGTCGTTTGAGGTACCGTTACTTGACAGCGCAGGATACGCAGCATATGAGCAGATATAATCGTGAAGGGTAAGCGCCTTCTGAAAATCCGTCATACTGCTGTCAATCTCCGCAAGCGCCTTCGAAACGCCGGAATTAAAAATTCTTTCCGCCTGTTCTATATCGTCAATACTGCCTGCATAATACGGCGTAACAACAGCCGCTGTATTATTAGAAGGATAATATGATAATCCGTAGGTGCTTGAAACATAAAAAAGGTCGGGATTATCATTGATTACATCCGAATAAAGAGCGCCGACGCTGTCAACGGATACGCGGTAGACGGTAAGATTAATTGACGACGCTTTTGCTTTAAGCTGATTATAAATAAATGTTTCTACATCAACACTCAGAGGCAAGGTTGCGTACTGAACCGACGAAGCGCTTTCAATACTGTACTCGCCCTCCTGAAGAAGCGCCGCCTCCCCTTCCGTTTGCTCCACCGTGCCGTAAACCGCAACGGGCGCGAGCAAAAGTAAAACCAGCGCTGCTGTAACAAACAATGAAATAATTTTCTGTTTCATAAATTACCCCTCGGATAAAATGTCCTGACACTATAATAATAATATTTTTTATAACTTCAGTCAAGTAAAGTATTGCGTAAAATATTGTTTTGAATGTTATAATATGGTATAATTGTGCAAAATATGCGAGGTGATTTTATGCAGACTAACGCTACATATTTTGTGAATGATAAGGAAAAACCGCTCAGATACGGCAGGATAAATATAATAAACCCGAAAAGGCAGCGCCTGAGAGGCGAGGAAGCTAAGGAGGGCAAAGAGGTTATACCTGTATTCTGCGGCTTTTGCGGCACTGACCTTGAGCTTATGAGAATGGGTCAGCGCGGCGAGCTTAACCCTAAATTCCCCGAGGGCGAAAACAGACTTATAAACGGGCACGAGGGTGTTGTCTGGGTGCCTGACGAAAAAAGATTTGCAATAGTATTAATACGCGGCGGCGACAGCTTTGACCCGACAAGATTTACCGAGGATGAAAAGTATTTTGAATACGGCTGCGACGGTGCTGACGGACTTTTCAGCGACAGAAATTACTTTAATCCCGATATGCTCTTACACATACCCGAGCAGTACGGGAACGCGGAGAAGCTTCCGCTTTCAATTGCAAAGCGACTTGTTTTCAGCGACCCGTATGCCTGCGCAATTTTCCAGCATGAAAGGATGTGCGACATCGGCTCAGCTCAGAATTTCAGAGTTGTTATGGCGAGGGAAAAATGCAGCGAGGCTGAGGCATACAAAATTGCGAAGGAGGAAACCTTTGCGAAAACCGTTATTTACGGACTCGGCACGACAGGGCTTTTTATCGGCGACCAGATAAGAAGAAATCATAAAAATGCCAAAATCCTCTTTGTTGCAAGAAGCGGTGAAAACAGCGAAAAGGCGTTATTTGCAAAAGAAGAGGTTGGCGCTGATTACCTCTGCGCTTCGGGATTAAGCGAGGGAGAAATCGCTGAAAAAATCAAGGAGTATTTCGGCTCACCCTGCTCGGTATTCGTCGGCACAAGCGGTACTGTTTACGAGAGCAGGATTGCTTTTGAACACGGTGTACTTGGATGTAACGGAATTTACGACAGCTTTTCGCTCGGTCCCGTTATCAGCTTTGACACAATGCCCTTCGGCTTTAAAAACCATGTGATACTTTCCTCCATCAACTTTACTCAGAAGCATATGGAGGAGGCGATAAAAATTCTCTGCGAAAGCTCCTTTGACAGACTTGTACATCTTATTGACAGAGAGGAATTTAACAAGATGTATGGTCATTTAAGACTGAAGACCTTTGATGTCAGAACCGATTGCTATAAGCATATGAAACTTGATGGGATATTCGAAAGAATTCAAGGCAGTTATGAAAAAGACGCATACAGACCGGATGACAAGAAGCTTGCAATAGCACTAAGAGATATAGGCTTTGATATTACAAACACGGATTTTATCAATCTTGTTTCCGATATGATAAATGATGAGGCTTGTTATCCTGATAACAGCCAGTCTGTTTATAAAGATGCAAGCGGCAACTATAAATACAGACGTGTAGGTTTTGACGATGGCTTTGGTTACGCAGATTGTATAAAATGGGGCGGTGTGGAACATACAGAATCCGTTGCTGATGATGGTGAAGATTCG
>CADAUV010000086.1 GCA_902791235.1 Oscillospiraceae bacterium | reverse complement strand
TTAACCTCGCTGTCCTCTTCAGTGAAGGTGATTTTATTAGCGTCAAACCCGAGCTTTTCAAGAAATGCCTTTGCGTTTTCCTTGGTAAGACCGCTAAGGTCGGGAACTATAAGCTTCTTTACCTCTGCAGTTGTAGGACCGGAACTGATAAAGATAACAATTTCGTCATCGGCTGAAACAATGCTTCCTGCCTTAGGATTTGTATAAACGACCTTGCCCTCCTCGGTTGAGTCGTTTGGAACTGACTGCACCTTATATCTGAGAAGCCCCTCATTTGCAAGAGCCTTTACAGCCTTTTCCTCGGTCAGATTATAAAGATTAGGAACAGTAATATCACTGTCGGAAATAGCGACAACAAGCTTAACCTGACTGTCTGAAAGAACCTTGGTACCTGCTTCGGGCGACTGATTAATAATCACGCCAGGAGAATACTCATCAGTTTTTTCCTGCTCCATAATAAATTCATAATTATAATTATTTGAGGCAATAAGCTCGTCATAGGACATACCTACGAAGTTATCAAGCGGCTTGGCAGCTCCGCCAAAGCCCGTTGTAAATCTGACAATAAGAATAACAACAGCCGCAATTAAGACAGCAAGACCTGTGAATACTGCGAAAGCCACCTTGCGCTTTCTCTTCTTTTCCTCTTCAAGATATGCCGCCTCATCAAAATCATCCTCTTCCTCGTCAGCATCATCACCGTTTTCGTTAGCGGAAGTAACTGCTCCGTCGTCAGTGCGCATTACATATTTAGTCGGCTCATTGTCAACGAAGAAGGAATAATCAAAGGTTGCATTGGGGTTCTTTGCAACCTCCTCAACATCAAGAAGCATTTCAGTTGCCGTCTGATATCTGTCATTCGGGTTTTTCTGCATTGCATGAATACAAATCTGTTCAAGTCCGAGCGGTATATCGGGATTAATCTCGGTGAGCTTTTTTGCATCCTTCTGAAGCTGCATTAACGCAACTGAAACAGGATTATCAGCCTCAAACGGTACTTTACCTGCAAGCATTTCATAAAGCACTACGCCGACAGAATATATATCCGCGCGCTCATCTGTAAACTCACCCTTCGCCTGTTCGGGACTTATATAATGAACAGAGCCTATTGCGGTATCGGTAAGTGTTTTTGTATCGCTTCTTGAAAATCTTGCAATACCGAAATCCGCAACCTTTATATCACCGCTTGAAAGAAGAATAATATTCTGCGGCTTAATATCCCTGTGGACAATACCCTTGTCGTGCGCATGCTGAAGCGCTTTAAGTATCTGTGTTGTAAAAAACAGCGCATCGTTCCATGTGATAGAGTTTTGCTTCTGAATATACTCTTTAAGAGTAATACCGTCGACATACTCCATAACAATGTACTGGAGCTTTTCGCTGAAGCTTACATCGTAAACCTTAACAATATTAGGATGTGAAAGCATAGCGATTGCTTTGCTTTCATTTTTGAATCTTCTTACAAAATCATCATTTGCAATAAATTCATCCTTAAGAATTTTAACGGCAACAATGCGGTCGTCAACATTATCGTAAGCTTTGTATACAACGGACATACCGCCCACGCCGATTATTTCCTGAATTTCATATCTGCCCTCAAGGCGTTTACCAACATAATTTTCCATATCAACACTCTCTTATTCAGATATAATTACAACGGTGATATTATCCCCGCCGCCGTTTTTATTTGCCTTGGTTACAAGCCTGTCAGCAAAGGCATAATGCATACCGTCGCTCATAAGCTCAACCATTTCTTCATTTGATACATAGTTTGAAAGACCGTCAGTGCAGAGAACAAGTATATCGTTTTCCTCAAGGTCCACCTGACAAAAATCAATCTCAATCTCTTTATCAACACCGACAGCTCTTGTAATTATATTTTTATTCGGATGATGCTTAGCTTCCTCAATCGTTATCCTGCCTTTATTAATAAGGTCCTGAACAACGCTGTGGTCTGTTGTAATCTGATGCACCTGACCGCCGCTTACAACATAAGCTCTGCTGTCGCCGGCGTGTGCAATATATGCCTGACGGTCGCGGACAATAGCGCAGACAACGGTTGTGCCCATACCGCGATATTCGGGTCTTTCATCAGCTAAATCATAAACCTCTATATTTGCAGCAGTAAGGGCGGAATCAAGCATATTCCTGATTGATGCATCGCGCATATTTTCCCTGTAACTTGCATTGATTTTTTCGCTGATAACCTTAACGGCAAGCGCAGACGCAATATTACCGCCGGCAGCGCCGCCCATACCGTCGCAAACAACGGACCATACAACCTCATCCGAAAATTCGCCGACAGCATATGCATCCTGATTATTATCACGAACTATGCCCTTGTCGGTTTTTGCAACAATTTTCATAAGCCTACCCCTTTTTTCTGTGCCGAAGCTGACCGCAGGATGCGTTAATGTCAGCGCCGAGCGTTCTTCTTATTGTAGCATTAATACCATTATTTTTCAATATATTCTGAAACCTTTGAATATCCTGCTTGTCGCTGGGAATATTACCTCTTTCAGTAACATTATTCACAGGTATAAGATTAACATGGCAAAGCATATTTTCAAGCAGAGAAGAAAGCATTTTTGCCTGTTTTTCCGAATCGTTAACGCCTTTTATAAGCGTGTATTCAAAGGATACGCGCCTCCCTGTTTTATCAGCATAATACCTGCAAGCTTTTAAAACCTCGCCTATTGAATATTTGTTATTAACAGGCATGGTTTTACTTCTCAGCTCATCGTTTGGAGCGTGAAGTGAAATAGTAAGCGTGAGCTGCGGAAACCTGTCTGCAAGCTCATAAATACGCGGAACAATTCCGCAGGTTGAAAGTGTTATATTTCTCATACTTATATTCAGTCCGTCAGGACTGTTTACATTATGTAAGAAATCACATACGCTATCAAAAATATCAAGCGGCTCGCCTATCCCCATTAAAACAATATGGGATATACGAATACCGAGGTCCGACTGCGCCGCATGAAGCTGCGACTCGATTTCACCTGCCGTCAGATTTCTTTTGAAGCCTGCAAGAGTTGACGCGCAAAAGGTGCATCCCATTTTACAGCCCACCTGCGAGGACACGCAGATAGTGTAGCCATATTTGTATTTCATTATAACGCTCTCAATATACTCTCCGTCAGAAAGTCTGNNNNTCAGAAAGTCTGAAAAGATATTTAACGGTACCATCAAGTTTTGATACATATTTTTCCTCAATATCACAGGAGGAAATGTAGTATTTCTCGCTTAACTTAAACCTTAAATCCTTACTTATGTTAGTCATTTCATCAAAGCTATTAACTCCGCTTTCGTGAAGCCATTTAAATATCTGCTTTGTACGAAAAGAAGGTAGTGAAAGCGCTGAAAGCTCAGTATTAAGTTTTTCAAAGGTTAATGCTTTGATATCATTTTTCATTCTTAATAAGCTTTGCATAGAAGAAACCGTCGCCGCCGTCAATATCGGGAAAAACCGTTTTCATCTCGCATAAAGTGAAATTATTGTTTTCCTTGAAAAAAGAGTCAATGACAAATTCGTTTTCCTTCTTGTTAAGGGTACAGGTTGAATAGATAATTGTACCGCCGGACTTAAGATACTTTACAGAATTATTAAGTATATCAAGCTGAAGAGAAGGAAGCCCCTTAACGCTGTCAAGCTCCTTATATCTTATCTCAGGCTTACGCCTGATAATACCGAAGCCCGAGCAAGGAACATCACAGAGAATTCTGTCTGCTACAGGCATATTATCATTATACACCGAGGCGTCATTAACAGAGATTTCAACTATATCAAGTCCGAGCCTTTTTGCTCCGTTTTTTACAAGCTCAAGTCTGTTTTCATATAAATCAAAGGCATATAAAAAGCCTTTGTCGCCCATTTTTTCAGCAATGGTAAAGCTTTTACCTCCGGGCGCAGAGCAGATATCGAGTACAACCTCTCCCGACTCAGCGCCTAAAGCGCAGGCACATTCATAAGAGGATTTGTCCTCAATATGAAAGAGTCCGTTTTTGTATGCCCGAAGCTTCTTTATATCAACACCTGAATTGATTTTAACAAGCTCGCCTTCGGTTTCACATTCGACTCCCTCATCCATCAGTTCATACTCAAGCTCCGAGGCATCAACATATAAGCTGTTAGGCACTGCATAGACCGGAGGTCTGCCGTTAACTGATGGCAGAAAGGACCTGACAGTTTCATCACCATACTGCTTAATCCACATATTTATAAGATTTTCAGGTACTGAATAATACAGAGATAAATTACCGCTGATATCCTCACTGTCGGAGTCAATCCTTCTTAATACAGCATTGACAAGCCCTGAATAATAATCCTGCTTAATCTCTTTAACAAGCCTGACGCTTTCATTTATGGCAGCGCTTGAAGGTACTTTATCCATATAGAGAAGCTGATATGCGCCGAGCCTTAAAACAGTCATTACCTTTGCTTTCGGCTTTTTATCGGCGTACTTATTAATAAAATAATCGAGCGTTAACTGCCTTTCGCAGACGCCGTATACAAGCGCGGATACAAAGGCCTTATCGCCTTCAATATCCGTAAGCGCACTGTCAAGAGCTATATTTGAATAAGAACCGTCAGTACTTATTCTGTGCAGTATCTCAAATGCGGTAAGCCGCGAACTTTTGCTCATCGTCTGCTCCTGCCGTTAATTATTAAAAAGAGTCTTAAAAGCGTTGCAAGAGCGGAAGCGAGCGCCGCAACATAGGTGAGTGCGGCAGCAGTGAGAACCTTCTTGGCTCCGCTATACTCCTCACCCTCTAAAAAGCCATATGTGCTTATAGTCTGTAACGCCCTTTTTGAAGCGTTAAACTCTACGGGAAGAGTGATAAGCTGAAACAGCGCAACCGCTCCGTAAAGAATTATTCCTATATAAATTATAGGGTCAGAACGCAGAAACATACCCAAAAGTGCAAGCGGTATGCCTGCATATGAGCCTATATTTGTAACGGAGATAATCGCATTCCTGAACTTTAACGGAGCGTATCCCTGTGCGTGCTGACATGCGTGCCCTGCTTCATGACAGGCAATTCCGACAGCGGCAATGCTCGAGGAATTAAAGACATTCTGTGAAAGACAGATTTCCTTTGACCGAGGGTCATAATGGTCGGTAAGATTACCTGCAATCTGCTTTATCCTGACATCCGTTATTCCGTTTAACTGTAAAAGCTGATATGCGGCGTCAGCACCCGTCATACCTCTGCGGTTTCTGATTTTTGAGTACTTATTAAAGTTTGACTTTACGCTTGCCTGACAAATAAGCGCAAAGATAAATACGGGTATCATAATAATCCCCGTCATATAATACGAAAAATAAACTCCCATATTACTCTCCTAATATTGTTCCTGCAGGAATACTGAAGCCCTGCAGAAAAGCTTTTGAACTGAGCCTTTTCTTGCCCTCGAGCTGAAGCTCGGTAATATCAATACAATTGCCGTCCCCGCAGGTAACGGTAAGAACATCCTTTGAATAAACGACCTCGCCGGCTCTTGTTCCGGTTTTATCGCTTAGTAATGAAGCGTGAACCTTTACATTTTTGCCGAAAATAACTGTCTGGGCGCATGGCCAGCTCTGAAGTCCTCTAATCTGATTATGGATTTCCATAGCCGATTTATTCCAGTCAATCGGTGAAAGTGCCTTTGTGATTTTTTCGGCATATCCGAAATCACCTTCAGGCTGCTTTACAGGTTTAATTTCACCTTTTTCAAGTTCAGACAATACCTTTAACAGCTCATCACCGCCAAGGCGTGATAGTCTGTCAAAAAGCATTTCAGAGGTTTCATTAATGTTAATTTCCGTTTTTACAACTGAAAGCATATCACCCGTATCCAGACCTTCATCCATCTGCATAATTGTAACGCCCGTTTCGCTGTCGCCGTTTAAAACAGCCCACTGAATCGGTGCTGCGCCGCGGTATTTAGGAAGAAGCGAAGCGTGTACATTAATACAGCCGTATTTTGCGCTTTCAAGAACCTCTTTGGGAAGTATTTTGCCGTAAGCTACAACAATTATTGCATCGGCATTAAAGCTTCTTATAAGCGCCTGTGTATCTTCATCCCTCAGTGTTTTTGGCTGATACACGGAAATACCTGCATTTAAAGCACAGACCTTAACCTCGGGAGGCGTCATAATCTGTTTTCTTCCGACGGGCTTATCAGGCTGTGAAAATACGGCGCACACATCATGATTACTGTTTATAAGTTTTTGAAGAGTGGGTACAGCAAAATCAGGAGTACCCATAAATATCAATTTCATTTAATCACCGTATCTTTATTCATTAGCGGCATGGAGAGTTTCGCCCTCAACAATATGAGAGGTGAAAAGAACGCCGTCAAGATGGTCAAGCTCATGACAAAACGCCTTAGCTTTAAGTCCTTCGCCTGTGAAAACCTGCCACTTACCGTTTCTGTCCTGCGCCTTTACGCTGACTTTAAGAGGTCTTTTGGTATTCGCCCATTTGCCCGGTAAAGAAAGACAACCCTCCTGACTAATCTGTTCGCCCTCAGCCTTGGTGATTTCAGGGTTAACAAGCTCCATAGGTCCTTCGCCGATGTCGATAACAACAACTCTTTTGAGTATACCGACCTGAACGGCGGCAAGTCCGACGCCGTTATCGTGATACATCGTTTCAAGCATATCATCAATTAAGCTTGCAAGTCTGTCGTCAAATTTCTCAACCTTTCGGCTTGTTTTATTTAATATCGGGTCCCCGATAGTAACAACTTTTCTTAATGCCATTTTCTACCTCTAACTTAAATCATAAGGATTTACATCAAGTGAAACCGTAATATCCTTATAATCCTTCATCTTATTGATTTTTTTAACAATATTATTAAAAAGTATTCTAACCTCTTTTGAATTCTTACATTTAACTGCTAATCTGTATCTGTACTGATTATTCAGCTTTGATATTTTCGCAGGGCTCGGACCGAGAACAATGAGCTTATATTTACCGTCCTTGTTCATATCCTTGAGTGTATCAAAAAACTCCTTAGCACAAAGCGCAACCGTATTTTCATTCTCACCGGTAAAGGAAGCGCTGATAATGTCGCAGTAAGGCGGATAAATAAGTGCTTTTCTCAAGCCGATTTCATTTTGATAAAAACCTTCGTAATCCTGCTTTGCTGAATATTCAAGAGTTGTATTATACGGATTTATGGTCTGTATAACGGCTTTACCTCTGCGCTCTCTTCTGCCTCCCCTGCCGATAACCTGAGTAATCAGGTCAAAGCTGCGTTCACTGCTGTTATAATTCTCATCGTAAAGAGAATTATCGGCATTTACTACGCCGACAAGCTCGACATCGGGAAAATCAAGACCCTTAGCAACCATCTGCGTTCCGACAAGAATATCGTACTCGTGATTAGAAAAAGCGGTAAAGAGCCTGTCGTGGCTGAATTTTGCAGATGTTGTATCGGCGTCCATCCGCAGTATTCTTGCTTTCGGAAACAGAAAAGCGAGCTCATCCTCAATTCTCTGCGTACCGTAACCGCTGTATCTTATATTGTCGCTTCCGCATTCACCGCAGACGGTGTCAAGTGTTTTACTGTAACCGCAGTAATGACAGTTAAGTCTGTTTGAATAACTGTGATAGGTAAGCGAGATTGAGCAGTTCGGACAGGTTATAACATGACCGCAGTCATTACAGGCAATAAAGGTATTATAACCCCTTCTGTTAATGAGAAGTATAGCCTGCTTACCATTATCAAGTGTTTCCTGCAGAAGACCTTTTAAAACAGATGAAATCGGCGATTTATTACCGTTTTTCATCTCAGCCTTCATATCAACGGTTATAACCTCGGGAAGCAAAGTGCTTCCGTATCTGTTTTTAAGAGTACAGAGCTTATATTTACCGTTCACCGCATTTGAATAGGTTTCAAGACTCGGTGTAGCCGAGGTCATAAGGAAAAGCGCTTTATTGTATTTACACCTGAAATTAGCAACCTCTTTTGCGTTATATCTCGGTGTGCGCTCGCTTTTATAGGTATTCTCCTGCTCCTCATCCATAATGATAAGCCCGAGATTGTGAAGCGGTGCGAAAACAGCGCTTCTTGTTCCTATGACAATTTTAGCTTCTCCCCTGTCGGCGCGCTTATACTCATCGTTTCTTTCACCCATTGAAAGGCCGCTGTGTATTACGGCAATATTATTACCGTACCTCTGCTGAAAAATTGAAAGCGCCTGCGGAGTAAGGCTTATTTCGGGAACAAGTACAATTACATCTCTGTTCATCTCAAGCACTTTATCAATAAGCTTAAGATAAACCTGAGTCTTTCCGCTTCCCGTAACTCCGTACAAAAGACCTGTACCGCCGTCTGAGTCAAGCATTTTCGCATATGTTTTATATGCCTTTTCCTGCTCATCTGTAAGGCAAATTTCAGTTTTAACATCAACTGAGTCAGCTTTATACGGAGTTCTGTAAACCTCTTTGTCAAATACAGTAATTACACCGTATTTTTCAAGGTTTTTAATAACCGCCTTGCCAACGGAGCAGAACTCGCAGATTTCATTAACTCCTGCGCTTCCTAT
>CADAUV010000085.1 GCA_902791235.1 Oscillospiraceae bacterium | reverse complement strand
GGCTGGCAGGCCAATAAACAGCGCACTTGTGCGCCGCCAGTAATATTAGGGCTATGCCCGAAAATGAAATACCACCCGCTATGCGGGTGGATATTTATTTAATATTGACTGACTAAAAGAATTATAGTAATATATTAATGCTAAACTAAATTAAATTAAATTAAATACTTAATATCATTCTGTCAATATCAGAATAAACACGAGGCATTATTTGTAAAAAATACATGCTCTTAATCACGTGTTTATTTTGATATTGTGTTTAATTTAGTTTAGCAGCTTTGAGTCATGTATTTTTATGCGTAGCCTCAGGGCTGCGCATTTTTTATTTTTGGAGTTAATATGTTATTTTCGTCAACAGTATTTTTATTTTTATTTCTTCCTGCAGTAATATTCTGTTATTATGTTATTTTCAGAAAAAGCAGAAAGCTGCAAAATTTGTTTTTGGTTTTTGCGAGCCTGTTCTTCTATGCATGGGGCGAGCCTAAATTCGTTCTTGTAATGCTTTTGTCGATTTTTATGAACTGGGCTTTCGGTTTGGGCATAAGCAGATGCAAGACTAATAATGAAAAGCTTGCAAAACTGATAATTGCTTTAACGGTAGTATTCAATCTTTCGATACTATTTGTATTTAAGTACCTTAATTTTACAGCGGACAATATTAATGCGTTATTCTCCGCTGATATTCATATTAAGAGTATTGCGCTTCCCATAGGCATATCATTTTTCACATTTCAGGCTATGTCATATGTAATCGATGTTTACCGGGGTAACGGGGAAGTTCAGAAAAACATATTTAATGTGGCGCTTTACATTTCGTTTTTCCCTCAGCTTATTGCAGGACCAATCGTAAGATATGAAACCGTTGCGAAGCAAATCAACGACCGTATAGAAACTAAAGAGGATTTCTTTGAGGGCTTTTCAAGATTTCTTATCGGTTTTTCTAAAAAGGTACTACTCGCAAATTCCTTTGCAATTATCGCTGACAGGATATTTGACGGCTTCGCAGAAGGACAGAGCTTGTCTGTTATGAGCGCGTGGCTAGGTGCAATTTGTTATACGCTGCAGATATTTTATGATTTCAGCGGATACAGTGATATGGCAATCGGACTCGGAAGAATGTTTGGCTTCCACTTCCTTGAGAACTTTGATTATCCGTATATTTCAACATCCATTACTGAATTCTGGAGACGCTGGCATATTTCACTTGGCACATGGTTCAGGGATTATGTATATTTTCCGCTTGGCGGAAGCAGAGTAAAAAAGCCGCGGCTTGTTTTTAACCTTTTTGTAGTGTGGTTACTTACAGGTATATGGCACGGCGCAAACTGGACTTTTATTGTATGGGGCTTGATGTATTTTATTCTCTTGGTTATAGAGAAGCTTACAGGCTTTTATAAAACCGATAAAAGAGGAGCAAAGCCGTTTCTGTGGATTTATTCGATGCTTTTCGTAGTGCTCGGATGGGTCATTTTCAGGTCGCCTGATATCACATCTGCCGCAGGATATATCCTTTCTATGTTCGGTAAAACAGGTGAGTTTATTGACCCTGATTTTGCAGTGAATATCAGACAGGTATCGGTATATCTGTTATTTGGAGTTATATTCAGTTTCCCTGTAATAAGGAAGATAAAAGAGAAAACTAAGGAAAATACTGTAACGGACATTGTGTATATTGTATTAATGACTGTTTTGTTTATTCTGTCATTAGCAAGCATTGTAAGCAGTTCGTACAATCCTTTTATTTACTTTAATTTTTAGGCGGTGACGGTAATGAAAATAAGAAAATACATAGTGCTGTTTATTATTGTAACTGTTATTGTTGGCGCCGGCTTTATTTCCAAGGGCGTTCCAAAGCTTCTCGGCGGAAGTGTGATAAGACTTGTTACTCGTCAGGAAGGAATTTCGGATGTAATTAACGATGTGGACACAAATCTTTCCGAAAGACTTTCATATCATTTTCAGCTTCTTGATTTAAACTCGTTAGCAATGAGGGTGACAGGTACAAAGGTCGTTGATAAGGGCGATTCAACGGTGGTGGTATCCGAAGATAATTATCTTACGGAACCTCATCCGTATATAAGTGACAATGATATTGACTATATCACGGGCGAAGTAGAAAAGCTTAAAAAAGTCTCAAATGATAACGGTGCGGAGTTTTTATATGTATTTGCTCCAAGAAAAAGTATCGATATTAAATTACCTTCTATAGTTGATAATTATTCATATGATAATTATAAAAGATATATTGCTGCTTTGAATGAAAAGAATATAGAAGTTCTTGATTTGTATCAGAAGAAATGCGAGGAAAGTATTTCAACGCAGGATATGTTTTTTATCACAGACCATCACTGGAAGCCTGAATACGGCTTCTGGGCTAACAGCCTGATATGTCAGGAGCTTAATCAGAGATACGGTTTTGAGTATGACGGTAAAACTACTGATATAAATAACTATGATGTAAAGGTCTATCAGGATTGGTTTTTAGGCTCGTACGGAAAAAAGACGGGCAGGTATTACGCACCGCTCGGATTAGATGATTTTTCTCTTATCACACCAAATTTTGAAACAAGCCTTATTGAGGAGCAGCCCTTTAAGGATTTAAGAAGGGAAGGCGATTTTCCACAGACAGCTCTTGATTTATCAAATATTGAAACTAAAGATATACATAATAAGGGAGTTTATGCAACATATTCGGGCGGAGATTACAGGCTGCAGATATTTACTAATTATCTTGCACCGAATAATGACAGAATTCTTATAGTCAGGGATTCGTTTGCTGGTGCGGTAACACCGTTTCTTGCCTTGAACGCCAAAGAATTATATATAACCGATGTCAGAGATTATGATTATTACGTAGGCGAGAAGCTGAATCTTGAAAAATATATCAGTGAAATTAATCCTAATTATGTAATCGTTTTATATAGCGGAGTTACATCTGTTGAAGGTTCAGCAGGTCGCTATGATTTTTTTTAAAACAATAATTAAACGGCTACACTGCGTTTTGCAGTGTAGCCGTTTTTGTGTTTTTAATACTCAATCTCCGTGAGGGTAACGCGTTCGTCGGTATAGTTAACTATAAGGTCGCCGCCCCTGAGCTTTACAGTAATATTTTCGCCCTTATTGCAGTAACCGTTTTCAACCGCCGCGATAACGCATGCGCAAGCGCCCGTACCGCAAGCCTGTGTCTCGCCGTTTCCTCTCTCCCAAACACGCATTTTAAGCGTATTTGAATTAACCACTCTGACAAATTCCGTATTAATCCTTTCGGGGAATATGTCGGCGTTTTCAAAGAGGGGACCGATAATCGAAACATCGGTTTTATCGGTGTTGTCAACGAATACCACGCAGTGCGGATTGCCTATTGAGCAGCAGGTGATGTCATAGTCAGTGCTGCCGATTTTAACTTTTCTGTTAATCACACTGTCGCCGTCAAGCGTTGTCGGTATTTTAGCCGGGGAAAGCTCCGCCTTGCCCATATCAACAGTTACCGAGGAAACCTTGCCGTTTCTTGTGAAAAGCGAAAGCTCCTTCACGCCCGAGGCGGTTTCAATACTCATCCTGTCCTTTTTAACAATATCATTGTCATAAAGGAATTTGCCGACGCAGCGTATGGAGTTGCCTGCCATTTTACCTTCTGAGCCGTCAATATTGAATATGCGCATTTTCGCATCAGCGACCTCGCTGTCCTCAATCAGAACGATTCCGTCGCCGCCTATGCCTGTGTGCCTGTCGGTGAATTCAAGTGCAAAGCTCTCGGGGCAGGTGATAATACCGCACTGATTATTAAAGAAAATATAATCGTCGCCTGTGCCCTGCATTTTAGAGAATTTAAGCGTGCCCTTGCTCTCCCTCATATTGTTGATGTCAACAAGCTCCGTGTTTCTTTCGTTATATCTCGAGGCTATAATATCGGCAACCGCATTTGCGGTGTCAAGCGAAGTGATTGTCGCAATACCGAGCTGATTAGCTCTGTTATGAAGCCTGATATAATCCGCGATGGATTTCTTGTCGCTCTTGCCGGTGTAGACGATGTAGTCGAGCTTGCCCGATTCAACAAGCTCCATAATCGAATTGTCCTCGCGAAGCTTGTTTACAACCGATACATCAATGCCGAGGCTTTCAATCGCCTTAGCAGTTTCCGGCGTCGCCCAGATATGCGCGCCGAGGTCGTCAAGCTTTTTTGCAAGGTTAACTATTTCAAATCTGTCCTGCTTAGTAACGGTTATAAGAACGCCATGCTCTTCACGCCTGTGGAAGTCCGTCTTGAAGCCTGCCGAGGAAAGCCCCTTGAATAGCGCTTCGTTGAGGTTTTTGCCTACGCCGAGTACCTCGCCCGTGGATTTCATTTCAGGTCCTAATTTAGAGTTGACATCATTGAGCTTTTCAAAGCTGAATACGGGGACCTTAACGGCAAAATACGGCGGCGTGCGGTAAAGTCCCGTGCCGTATCCAAGCTCCTCAAGCGATGAGCCGACCATAATTTTAGTGGCAAGCTCAACCATAGGAACACCCGTTACCTTGCTTATGTAGGGAATTGTTCTTGACGCTCTCGGATTAACCTCAATAACATAAAGCTCGTTTCTGTAAATAAGGTACTGAATATTAACAAGACCCTGCGTGCCGAGTGATAGGGCAAGCTTAGTCGATATATCACAGACCTTTTCAAGCATCATATCGTTAAGATTGTAAGGGGGATATACGGCAATCGAGTCGCCCGAGTGTACGCCCGCGCGTTCAATATGCTCCATAATTCCGGGAATAAGCACCTTATCTCCGTCGGAAATACAGTCAACCTCAAGCTCAGTGCCCATCATATATTTGTCGACAAGCACGGGGTTTTCTATTCCCTGCGAGAGAATGATGTTCATATACTGCTCAACATCATCAGGGGTGTAGGCGATAGTCATATTCTGACCGCCGATTACATATGAAGGTCTCAGAAGCACGGGGTATTCAAGCCTTTCAGCAGCTTCAAGCGCACCGTCAAGAGTCATAACGCTTTCGCCCTTTGGTCTGAAAATTCCGAATTTCTCGAGTAGTGCGTCAAAGCGTTCTCTGTCCTCTGCAACATCTATTGACTCGGCGCTTGTGCCGAGAATTTTAATGCCGCTTTCGTCAAGGAATTTTGTAAGCTTAATAGCCGTCTGTCCGCCGAAGGCAACAACAACGCCAATCGGGTTTTCCGCCTTGATGATGTTCATAACATCTTCAGGGGTGAGCGGCTCAAAGTAGAGCCTGTCGCCTGTGTCAAAATCGGTTGATACCGTTTCGGGATTATTGTTTATTATTATTACCTCGTAGCCAAGCTCTTTAAGAGTCCATACGCAGTGAACGCAGGAATAGTCGAATTCGATTCCCTGACCTATCCTGATAGGTCCCGAGCCAAGCACGATTATCTTTTCCTTGCCCGACGGCTCAAGCTCCCTTGATTCGCAGTGCTCGTCGTAGGTTGAATAGAAATAGGGCGTCTCAGCTTTGAATTCTGCGCCGCAGGTGTCAACCATCTTGTAAACGCAGTCAAGGTGCGAGGGCAGGGGATGGGCGCTTATTTTTTCAAGCGCGCTGTCAGTGTAGCCAAGCTTTTTACCCCTGAGGTAAAGCTCGCTGTCAAGTGCTCTGCCGTCGATTTCCTTTTCAAAATCAGCAAGATTTTTAAGCTTGTACAAAAACCACTCGTCAATCATAGTCAGACTGTGGATTTCATCAACCGTAACGCCCTCCTTGAGCGCTTTGAAGACCGAGAAAAGCCTTACATCGTCCTGCGCCTTCAGCTTTTCACGGATATCCTTACCGTCAAGCGCTTTGTTATTAAGCGTTTCAAGACCGATTTCCGCGCCTCTTACGGCTTTCATAACAGCCATTTCAAAGCTTGGCGCAATGCTCATAACCTCGCCCGTAGCCTTCATCTGAGTGCCGAGCTTTCTTGAAGCGTTGACGAATTTGTCAAACGGCCATTTCGGCAGCTTTACAACAACATAGTCAAGCGCAGGCTCAAAGCAGGCGCAGGTCTGACCCGTGATGTCGTTTTTAATCTCATCAAGAGTATAGCCGAGCGCAATCTTTGTTGTAACCTTTGCAATCGGATAACCGGTCGCTTTTGAAGCAAGCGCGGAGGAGCGTGAAACTCTCGGGTTAACCTCGATTACGGAGTATTCAAAGCTTTCGGGATTGAGCGCAAACTGACAGTTACAGCCGCCCTCAATTCCAAGCTCGGTTATGATATCAAGTGATGCGGAGCGCAGCATCTGAAGCTCCTTGTCTGCAAGCGTAACAGCAGGAGCAATTACAATGCTGTCGCCTGTGTGGACGCCGACAGGGTCGAAGTTTTCCATTGAGCATACGGCGATTACATTACCGACGCTGTCCCTCATAACCTCAAACTCAATTTCCTTCCAGCCTGCAATGTACTTTTCAACAAGCACCTGAGTAATGGGGGAGAGCATAAGTCCGTTTTTAGCGATGACCTCCAGCTCATTTTCGGTGTTTGCAACGCCGCCGCCTGCGCCGCCCAGGGTGAAGGCAGGTCGGATGATAACGGGATATCCGATGCTCTCAGCTATCTCTTTTGCATGTCCGACGGTTGTCGCAATATCACTTGGTACAACGGGCTGATTGAGCTTGACCATCGTATCGCGGAACATCTGTCTGTCCTCAGCCTTGTCGATGGCTTCGGCGTTCGTTCCGAGAAGGCGCACACCCATTTTTTCGAGATAGCCGTCCTTTGCAAGCTGCATTCCTATTGTAAGACCTGTTTGTCCTCCGAGTCCGCAGAGAATGGAGTCAGGTCTTTCTTTTTCGATAATTCTTTTAACGGTTTCCTCGGTGAGAGGTTCAAGGTAAATGTGGTCGGCGAGAGCCCTGTCGGTCATAATTGTAGCAGGGTTTGAGTTAACAAGTACAACCTCAATGCCTTCGTCCTTGAGGACTCTGCACGCCTGAGCGCCTGCGTAGTCAAACTCCGCAGCCTGTCCTATTACAATGGGACCCGAGCCTATCACAAGTACCTTTTTAATGCTTTTGTCAAGAGGCATCAGTTACTACCTCCCATCATTTTTATAAATTTATCAAAGATGAATTTTGTATCCCTCGGACCTGAGCAGGCTTCGGGATGAAACTGCACGGAAAAAGCGTTTTTATCGGGATAATCAACACCCTCGCAGGTTCCGTCATTTGCGTTTATGTAGCTTATTTTGCCGCCTATTTCCTCCACGCTTTCGTTCACAACTGCATAGCCGTGATTCTGTGAGGAAATAAAGGTCCTGCCCGTTTCAAGATTTTTAACCGGCTGATTTACGCCTCGGTGGCCGTATTTAAGCTTTGTCGTTTTTCCGCCCTGCGACAATGCGAGAAGCTGATGACCAAGGCAGATTGCAAAAATCGGAACCTTGCCGACAAGCATTTTAAGTTGCGCAATAGCCTCCGTGTTTTCCTCGGGGTCGCCGGGTCCGTTTGAGAGCATAATTCCGTCAGGATTAAGACTCAGAATATCCTGCGCCTTTGTATCAAAGGGAACTACCGCAACATTACAGCCGCGCTTGTTAAGCTCTCTTATAATGTTTTTCTTAGTACCGTAGTCAAGAAGTACAACATTGTATCTGTGCTTTTCTGCAGGGTACATTTCGGGTTTTGATGCGGACACGGACTTAACGGCGTCAGTAACCCTGTACGCCTTAACCTTGTCCATATCAAGCTTTGAAAGGTCATCGGTGAGCATAGCGTTCATAACGCCGTGCTCACGGATTATTTTAGTAAGCTGTCTTGTATCAATGCCGTAAACGCCTACAATACCGTTTCTTTTGAGGAAGCTGTCAAGCGTTTCCCCGCATCTGAAATTAGAAGGCTCTTCACAGTATTCGCGGACAATATATGCGCTGACGGCAGAGCCTTTGCTCTCCATATCCTCGCTTATAAAGCCGTAGTTACCGATAAGAGGGAAGGTCTGCATAACAATCTGACCGTAGTAGCTCGGGTCGGTGAGGGTTTCAATGTATCCGCCCATACCTGTTGTAAAAACAAGCTCGCCGATTACATCGCCCGTCGCGCCGAAGCTTTTGCCCTCAAAAACATCTCCGTTTTCAAGACAGATGTAAATTTTTTTGTTATTCATAAAATCAACTCTTAACCCATTAATTTAACAAGCACTGCCTTCTGAGCATGAAGTCTGTTTTCAGCCTCGTCAAAAATCTCGTCTGCATGCTCCTCAAATACCTTCGCGGTAATTTCCTCCTCCCTGTGAGCAGGAAGGCAGTGGAGTACCATACAGCCGTCGTTTGTAACAGCCATAACCTCGTCGTTAATCTGGAAGTCCTTGAAGATTTTTTCACGCTCCGCCTTTTCTTCCTCCTGACCCATGGAAGCCCATACATCAGTGTAGAGTACATCAGAGCCTTTTGCACAGGCGAGAATATCGTCGCTGCACATAAAGTCGCCGTTAGCGCTTGCCCACTCGATGAGCTTGGCGTCGGGCTTATAGCCGTCAGGACAGGCAATTGCGCAGCTCATACCCATTTTAATTGCGCCGACGATAAGGCTGTTCGCCATATTGTTTCCGTCGCCGATAAAGCAGAGCTTGAGTCCGTCGAAGCTGTTTTTATATTCTCTT
>CADAUV010000084.1 GCA_902791235.1 Oscillospiraceae bacterium | reverse complement strand
AATTTTATTATCTATCATTTGCTGGGCAACCTTCTGTGTCAGGAAAAAAGTGCCCTTTAGGATAACATCAATTGTTCTGTCAAAACTCTTCGTATCGTTCTCCAAAAAAGAGTGATCAATAAATACACCTGCATTATTTACAAGGATATCAAATACCATATCCGCTGTTTCAGAACCGAGATTTGCATAATCAACACCGTAGCCGAGGAATGCGCCGTTAAGAGCAAAAGAGTCAGCGCCCGTAAAATGAGGGATTCCTGCTTCGGCAAGCTTCTCATAAATGGAAAGCTCCGCCGTCATAATAGTGTTATCAGTGGGTGTAAAAATTGCAGAAACGCCGTCTGCAATAGCTGAATCAACTGCAAGGCTGACCTCGTCAACTGTTGTGCCCGTGTACTCCTTATAAGCAATACCCTTTTCATCAAGATATTCCTTTGCAGCAGCGATAGCGCTTGTTGAAGCATCCTGACCTGAGTCGTAAAGAAGTCCTATAACTGTACTCGAGTCAGCCTCGGGCTGTGTGGTTTCATTATTATTATTTTTTGTGCAGGCAACAAATACTGCCGCTACCATTACAAGTGATAAAACAATTGCTAAAATTTTCTTTGCGTTTTTCATAATTAATCTCCTTTAAATTTAATTGTGTAGGTTTTAGTGTTTTGTTTAATTCTGATTACGCTTAAAATCGCCATCGTTTTGTTAAGATAAACATATAATCACTCCATAAAAAATAAAAACCTGTCCCATATAAATGGGACAGGATAATTCCTGCGGTGCCACCCAAATTGACGGTAAACCGTCCTCTTACTCCGTACTGTCATACGGACTGTATTTTAACGGATACAAGCCGTCGGTTACTACTTGCTTACGCTTTCGACCGCCCTCATAAGTCCATTCGCTGTAATCTCCGCTGCCAAACTCACACCGCCGTTGGCTCTCTTTGAGTTTCAATCACAGTTACTACTCTTAATCATAGGTTTGTGGTTTCTTGTTTAGTACTATAGCACATTAAAGCGTGTTTGTCAACACATTATTTTTTGAGCATTTTTTCGCGTTCTTTATAATCAGGCAAATACAGGGATATAAGCTCATAAAAAGCCTTGCTGTGATTGTGGTGCTTTATATGTGCAAGCTCGTGAACAACAACATAATCAATCGCCTCATCACACTGCTGCATCAAAAAGCAGGAAAAGCAAAGGCTGTTTTTTCCGCTGCAGGAGCCGTAGCGCTTTTTTGCTCTTGTGATTTTAACTGCTGTCGGCTTGAGATTCATCAACCTTGAATAGTATTCCACCTTTTCAGGTATTATTATTTTAGCCTTGCTTATTAGCTCTTTTATTTCCTCCTCGGAAATATTAGTCCTTTCAAGCTGAGCCTTCTTTTTCTCGGTTGCCGACGCAATCCAGCTCTCGTGCTTTCTTACAAATGAGTCAATCTCTCTTTTTGAAACAAAGCGCGGTGCTTTTACAACAGGCGTTAAATCGTCATTGATGCTGAGCGATACGGTTTTCCTCTTAGCCCTGATAAGAATATAATCAGTCATACTTATTCCTTTGGCTTTTTCATTGTAAGCCCTATACGCTTTTTAGCTACATCAACATTAAGCACCCAAACCGTAACAATATCGCCGACCTTCAGAACTTCACTTGGATGCTTAATATATCTGTTTGTTATCTGAGAAATATGAACAAGTCCGTCCTGATGAACGCCGATATCAACAAAGGCTCCGAAGTCAATAACATTCCTTACAGTACCCTTGAGCTCCATACCTGCCTTCAAATCCTCGATACCCATAACATCGGTACGAAGCATCGGTGCAGGAAGCTCATCTCTCGGGTCCCTGCCGGGCTTTACAATCTCCTTTGAAATATCAATAAGCGTCGGCTCGCCTATCTCAAGCTTCTGCGCAAGTGCGCTTATTCCGACTGTTTTTATATAACTGTCAATTGCAGAAACCGAGCCTGTGCGAAGGTCATTATCACTTACGCCGCAGAGCTTTAAAAGTTTTTTAGCCGCATCATAGCTTTCAGGGTGAACAGCGGTATTATCAAGGACATTATCGCTTTCGGGAATACGAAGGAAGCCTGCGCACTGTTCAAACGCCTTCGGACCAAGCTTAGATACTTTTTTGATATCGTTTCTTGATTTAAAAGCGCCGTTTTCCTGACGGTATTTAACAATATTTCCTGCAACAGCCGAGGATACACCTGCAACACGGTTTAAAAGCTGGACTGAAGCGGTATTAATATCCACGCCGACAGAGTTAACGCAGTCCTCAACAACACCGTCAAGTGCTGACTCAAGCTGTGATTGGGGCATATCGTGCTGATACTGACCCACGCCTATTGCCTTAGGGTCAATCTTTACAAGCTCTGCAAGCGGGTCCTGAAGCCTTCTCGCGATTGATACGGCGCTGCGCAGTGAAACATCATATTCGGGGAATTCCTGCGCCGCGAGCTTTGACGCAGAATACACTGACGCACCCGCTTCGCTTACAACCATATAGGTAATACCGCAGTCAAGCTCCTTTATAACCTCAGCGGCAAACACCTCGGTTTCATGCGAGGCAGTGCCGTTTCCTATTGAAAACATTTCAACATTATGCTTTTTTACAAGCGCTTTGATAATTTTCTTCGCCTCATCAATCCTGTTATGTGGAGGAACGGGATAAATTACCGCAGTATCAAGCACATCGCCGGTTGCACTGATAACCGCAACCTTACAGCCTGTACGGTACCCGGGGTCAAGACCGAGCGTAACCTTATTTTTAACCGGAGGCTGCATAAGAAGCTGACGGGTATTATCCGCAAATACTTTAATTGCGCTCACATCGGCTTTTTCCGTAAGTGCGCTTCGTATCTCCCTTTCAACAGACGGGAAAATAAGGCGGCTGTAAGCATCCTCAACAGCTTCTCTTACACATTCGCTGAGCTCGGAATTGCCCTTTATATGAAGGCTTGAGATAATCTGAATTCCGATTGCGCTGTCATACTCTATACCGACCTTTAAAAAGCCCTCCTTCTCTCCCCTGTTAACCGCAAGCACCCTGTGAGGTACAACTGACTTTACGGGCTCGCTGTATTCTTTATACATCTCATATACGCCAAGGTCATCCTTAATGCCTGTTGATGTAAGGTTTGCATTTTTCTTTACTGAATAACGAAGCATTTTTCTTCCTGTCGGGTCATCGGAAACAAGCTCCGCAATAATATCCCTTGCACCCTGCAAAGCGGACTCGGTATCCGGCACCTCGTCATTCAGGTAATCCTCAGCAAACTCTTCAAGGGATTTTGAAACAGGCGCCTGCTCGTATATGATATCGGCAAGCCCCTGAAGGCCCTTAGCCTTTGCGACGGAAGCTCTCGTCTTTCTTTTCGGCTTATATGGCCTGTAAATGTCCTCAAGCTCGGTCAGGGTCTGAGCGTTCTCAATATCACTCATAAGCTCCTCGGTCATCTGTCCGAGCTCGGTAACAGTAGCGATAACCTTTTCTTTCTGAGCATCTAAATTCCTGAGATAATTGAGTCTGTCCGAAAGCTCTCTTAAAAGCTGGTCGTCAAGGGAGCCTGTCGCTTCCTTTCTGTATCTCGCGATGAACGGTATCGTATTACCCTCATCAATCAGAGAAACGGTATTTTCAACCTGCCACGGTCTGAGATTAAAGTCCTTTGCAAGTAAAGTATTAATATCCATATATTACTCCCGTTAAATTATTGAATTCTATTTTAACAGATTTCTATGCAAATGAAAAGATTTTTTTGGACTTGTGTTGTAAATAAAAAAACGATTTGATATAATATTTTCGGAGATGATTTTATGGCTAACATAATTGATTACATAAATGAATACGGAGAAATGGACTTCAGCGAGCTTGAGTTCAACGAGCTTGACGCGCTGATTTTTTCACAGCTTGTTTATATTGATTATTCAAATGAGGTCGGCGACGCGTATGATGAAGTCAGGATTTCTCTAAAAGAGGTAAATTCTGAATACAGACATAATCACACTGCCGAGGAAATTGATAAAGAAATATCTATTGTCAACAGAGCAATACAGCTTCTCGAGCTTTGCGCTGAAACAAAAAGGTTTTCAGAAGTCAAGCTGACACGCTTTATTAATAATGTAGACTCCCAGATAGATAAGCAGTTCTCAGCGGTTAATTTTCATATAGGCGATGACATTGCAGTAATTGCTTACAAGGGTACTGACACAAGCATAACGGGTGTAAGAGAGGCTGCGATGCTGTCTTATATGTTCCCTGTTCCTGCTCAGATTGAGGGGCTTTATTATCTGCAGGAAACAGCTATGAGAAGCGGAAGAAATATTATAGTCTGCGGACATTCAAAAGGAGGCAATCTTGCCACCTTCGCTGCGGTAAACTGCTCAAATTCCCTCAAGAAAAAGCTTATAGCCGTTTATGAATTTGACGCTCCGGGATTTCCTAACGAATTTCTTGAAAGATATGATTTTACGGAGATTAAAGACAAAATTCACTCATATATTCCGCAAACTTCAATTATCGGATGTGTACTTAATCACAGCGATACACTAAAAATTGTTAAAAGCGTTAATGCAAACTTAAAGCAGCACAGGGTCGATTCGTGGGAAACAGACGGCACGAGCTTTGTTTTTGAGAGTGAAACTGACGAAGTAAGCAAATTTATTAAAGGATATCTTAACGGTCTTATTGAGGAACTTTCCGATGATGAGCTTGAGGACTTTTTCTATTCCTTTTTCAAGACCTTTGAGGATTCGGGCATTAACGATTATGACAGCTTAAAACAGATGGATGTTTCACATATGTTCAAGCTGTTTTCCTCATACAAAGGCATTGACCCCGAAAAACGCGCAGGCTTTATGCTGGCTCTGAAAAGTATATTCAAAGACTTTCAGGCACTGCTTATAAAAGAAAAAATAACAAGTAAGCTGAAAAAGGATAAAGCACCTGACGAGATTGAAGAAGAAACCGAAACACTGGACAAAGAATAAAGGAAGGCAGGGATATTCCCTGCCTTGTTTATATATAATTATCTGAATTTATTGCTTCATTAAACGCACCCTCAATATTCGTGAGGTATTCAAAGGAATACCACGGTGCGCGTTCTTTTACAAGCTCAAGAAGCTTTGGACAAATATCCTTACTTATAACATATTTTGTAATCACGAAATCATTTCTGATATTCTTTGTGAAGTAATTAGAGCCGAAAAGATGAAAATCATTCAGAAAGAGAAAAACGCCCTTCTGAAATTTCATCCTTGTATTTGTCGGGACATCAATAAGCTTAGCCGTTGGCGCAGGCGGAGTATTGAAGAATTCAAGCTGTTTTTTAAACTCCTCGGGGTCATATATTGCAAGAGGAATTTTGCCTTCAAAGGAATCCTTGATTAAGGATTTCATATCCTGCTCATTAAATGCCGATAGGTTTATATTAAGCTCATTAAGCCATTTGTCAGCGGTGCTTTTAGAGGTTGTGTAATCATTATTATTCTTTAATTCAAGAACATACAAAACAATATCTTCCTCATACACTTCCCTGTTTTTAAGAGCAAAGGAAAGCGCAGGATAAAGACTCTTAGAAAAATCTATCAAAGGCGAAAACTGACAGTAATGCTGAGCAAAAGCGGAAATATCATATAAATGCTTTGCGTCAGCCCTACCCATTGTTCTGCTGAAAAGGCCGACAAAATCACCCATCCCGCTAGAATAATCATAAAGAAAAGAACTGTCAATGTGCAGCAAGCCGTAATCCGATTTTTCAAGAAGCCTGC
>CADAUV010000083.1 GCA_902791235.1 Oscillospiraceae bacterium | reverse complement strand
GGGCGGTCAGGTTGGCGACAGCGGCGTAATAGCAAACGGCGAAAATAATGTTTTCATTGTAGGTAATACTACAAAGAATGACGACAAGATTTATATTCATTCAGGCTCTGTTTCAAAGGGCGTTATCTCGGTGGGCGACAAAGTTGCTTGCTCGATTGATGAAATCAGGCGTAAGAATATTATGAGAAACCATACTGCTGCGCATCTCCTTCAGGCTGCGCTTCGCGAGGTTCTCGGTACTCATGTTGAGCAGGCAGGTCAGCTTGTAAACGAGCATGAGGTTCGTTTCGATTTTACTCATTTTGACGCAATGACTGAGGAGGAGCTTAATAAAACCGAGCATCTTGTTAATCAGTTTATAATGAGTGCAACCCCTGTTTCTATGCTTGAAATGCCCATTGACGAGGCAAAGAAAATGGGCGCTATGATGCTTTTCGGTGAGAAGTACGGCGACATTGTTAGAGTTGTAAAGGCAGGCGATTTCTCGACTGAATTCTGCGGAGGCACCCATGTTTCAAACAGCGGTGAGCTTGGTCTTTTCAAGATTGTGAGTGAAGCTTCGGTTGCTTCGGGTGTAAGAAGAATTACCGCGGTTACAGGCGCAAATCTTATGCTTATGCTCAATCTTTTTGAAAAGAGGGTTAAAGGTATTGCTTCCGTCGTGAAGTCGAGCGAGAAGGATGTTGTTGAGCGTGTTGAAGCTCTTTCAGCCGAGAACAGGAGCTATGAAAAGAAAATTGCCGAGCTGAATGCTGAGATTGCAAGACTCAAAAGCGCAGACCTCTTTGCAAAGCCTGATGAGGTTGAGGGACTTGATGTCTATGTTGCTCTTATTGAGAACACCACTCCCGACGCACTTCGTAAGATGGGCGACTCGCTCAAGGATAAGGGCGACAACACAGTTGCCGTTATTGCAGGAGTTAACGAGGATAAAACAAAGGCTAATCTTGTTGCTGTCTGCGGTAAGGGCGCAATTGCAAAAGGCGTTAAAGCCGGCGACCTTGTCCGTGAAATCGCCAAGCTTGCAGGCGGTGGCGGCGGCGGTCGTCCCGATTCCGCTATGGCAGGTGCAAAGGATGTAAGTAAGCTTAACGATGCGCTTGCTGCAGTTAAGGATAAAATCAGAGAATTAATTAAGTAAGAGGTATATTATGGATTGTGTTTTTTGTGCTATTATTAATGGCGACATTCCCTCAAGCAAGGTCTATGAAGACGATATGATTCTTGCTTTTGACGATATTAATCCTGTTGCGCCCGTTCATACGGTAATTGTTCCCAAGGAGCATATATGCTGTGCCAATAAGGTTGATGAGAGCAACAGTAAATATGTTCAGAGAATATTTGAGAAAATCCCCGAGATTGCTAAGGCAAAGGGCATTGACTCTTACAGGATTATCAACAACTGCGGCGAGGACGCAGGTCAGACTGTAAAGCACCTTCATTTTCATTTGGTAGGCGGCGTTAAAATGGGGGAGAAGATAATATGATTACAAAGGATATGAAAAGGATGGACAAGGAATATTATGAGCTTCATATCGCAGGTCTTACAAGACAGCTTCAGAAGTTTGAGGTTTCTGACAATCTCGAGATAGCTGCCTTTATTCTCTTTGGCGATGTTGAGCTTGCAGAGTGCTGCGCAAGGGAACTTTTGAAGAAGGTTCCCGAGTTTGATTACATCGTTACTCCCGAGGCTAAGTCAATTCCGCTTGCATATGAGATGAGCAAGCAGAGCGGTAAGAAGTATATTGTTGCCCGTAAGGGTGTTAAGGTGTATATGGATAATCCGGAAAAGGTTACGGTTACCTCCATCACCACACAGAAGGAGCAGACGCTCTATCTCGGACACGAGGACGGCGACCTTCTTGAAGGCAAGAGGGTGCTTATCGTTGACGATGTTATCTCAACAGGCGAGAGCCTTAAGGCTGTTCAGCTTCTTGTTGAAAAATTCGGCGGCGAGATAGTTGCCTCCTGCGCTCCTCTTGCTGAGGGTGGCAGTGCTGACAGAACGGATATTGTCTTTCTTGAGAAGCTTCCGCTTTTCTTTAAATAATCAGTTTAGGGGTGCCTTACGGGCGCCCTTAAAATCTTTTAATTAAGCAGTAAGGAATTCAGTTATGAAAAATATGATTATAGGTCAGTCGGGCGGTCCGACTTCGGTTATTAACTCGAGCCTTGCAGGTGCAATTGACTGTGCGTTTTCCTCACCGGAGATTGACAGGGTTTACGGTATGTTAAACGGCGTTGAGGGACTTCTTGAGGAAAATATTATTGACCTTAATGAAATTTTTGAAAACAGACCGTATGAGTTAAACAGGCTCAAGGTTACTCCTGCAATGTATCTCGGCTCGTGCAGATATAAGCTCAAGGGCGACGACGAGGAGTGCGCAAGAGTTGTTAAAATTCTTAAAAAATACAATGTCGGATATTTCGCTTATATCGGCGGTAACGATTCCATGGACACCGTTAAGAAGCTTTCGGATTACACTATCTCAAACGGTATTGATATTAAGGTTGTCGGTATACCCAAGACTGTTGATAATGACCTCACGGGTATTGACCATACACCGGGCTTCGGAAGTGCAGCTAAGTATATTGCCTCCTGCGTGCGTGAGGTTGCGTACGATACAAGCATTTACAGTATAAAGAGCGTACATATTATCGAGGCTATGGGCAGAAATGCAGGCTGGCTGACCGCTTCCTCCGCTCTTGCAAGGCAGGAGGATATGGTTGCACCGCATCTCATATATCTTCCTGAGGTTCCGTTCTCGGTTGAGCAGTTTGTAAGTGATGTTAAAAATAAGCTCGAGGAGTACAACTCGATTATTGTTGTTGTCAGTGAGGGAATCAGGGACAAGGACGGAAATTATATCACTAATGAGTGTGATAAAGAGGATGTTTTCGGCAATAAGCTTTTAAGCGGCGCAGGGGTTTATCTCAAGTCGGTTATTGAAAAGGAAATCGGATGTAAGGTCAGGGCGCTTGAGCCAAGCGTTATACAGAGAAGCGCAGGTCATATCGCATCTCTTACTGATGTTGAGGAGGCTTTCAATCTCGGAATCGTTGCGGTTAAAGCCGCAATCGAGGGCAAGAGCGGCGTGTTCTCAACGCTTCACAGAATTTCCGATAAGCCGTATACCGTTGAGTACACAACGGGCGATGTTGCAATGGTTGCCAATATCGAGAAGAAGGTGCCGCGAAGCTGGATTAATCAGGAGGGCAATGATGTAACCGAGGAAATGCTTGCTTACCTCAGACCTCTTATTGAGGGCGTAGTACAGACTCCGTACAGAAACGGCTTGCCCGATTATATCGATATCCGTCATCTTGATAAGAAGAAACAGCGCTATAAGTAATAAAGTTAAAAGCCGTGCAAACTATGTTTGCACGGCTTTTTGGCGCCTTCCTTATTCTGTTCCTTTTTCAATAGTCTGACAGCGTGTCGTTGCCGTATTATTTGTAGTTAACCTTTAATTTTTTTCTCGGGGCGATTCGTCTGTATTCAACATCGGGGTAACCCATTATCATACAGTTTACAGCCTTATGACCTCTCGGCAGTCCGAGCTTCATCCTTATTTTAGGATTGAGTTTTGACGCTGCGATAAAAAAGCCGCTGTAAAGTACGCCGAGCCCGAGGCTTTCCGCCATAATCTCCATATAAGAGGAGGCAAGAGCGGCGTCGTTTGTCGAAGAGCTTGAAACGATTATAACAAGCGGCGCACCCTTGAAGAAAAAGTGGTCGTCAATATTGTATCTCTTGAGTCCGCTTACAAATTTTGCGCCCGTATCAATAGCACCTCTGAACAGCTTTACCGCTTCCTTTTCTACCTCGTCCATAACATCGCGTCGCAGGACGGTGAAGGCAACATTCTGAGCGTTTTTAGCAGTCGGGCAGTAACGGCCCGCCTCGAGAATTTTCTCTATCTTATCAAGCTCAACGGGAGTGCTTTTATACTGTCTTACAGTCCTTCTCGATTTCATAGCAAGGAGAAGCTTATCTGAGTCAATATCGCTCATTTTGCAAAATTCGTCGCAGCCCGTTTCATCGTAGCCCTCCATAGTAATGGCTTTAACAGGGCATACGCAGTAGCAGTGAGCACATTCAATACAGCCCGTACCTCCCGATACAGCCTTTCCGTTTTTAAGTTCTATGTAAAAGGCAGGGCAATCCTTAATGCAGGCGCCGCAGCCAATACATTTTTCAGCGTCAATTTTAATAATATTCTTTCCCATATAATCACCTCCTCATAAGTATATTTTAAAAAAATCGCAAAGTCAACAAATAAAGATATAATAAAGACTCAATAGAATTTCTATTGAGTCTTTGTCGATTTATTCGTTGTTTTCAAGGACATATGCGCCTTCGGGCATAACTGCCACAGCGTATTCGCCCTGTTTGTAAAACCTGTCAATTCTGTTGTTGAAGTTAAGATAATCCGATACAGTGTAGTTATCGCCGTCAATTTTTCTTACCTTGTTGTTGTCGCAGCAGATGTATAAATCCTTTCCGTCATATGAAATGTGTGTGGGATTTATAAAGGTCTTTGCGTCAACTCCGCCGATTCTGAGGTCAACCTTCATATTCTGTGCGGAGTATCTGATAACGCAGTTTTCCTGCGGACATACGGACCAGAAATATTTGCCCTCAAGGGCAAGACATTTGACGGGCTTCTGGTGGTAGTCAAAGCTGCCGCTCCACTCAAGCTCGCCGTCCCTGTCAAATATACCTGCCTCGCCGTTCGGGTATATGACAAGTACGCGCCTGTCGTATAAAACTCCTGCGTCGCACTGTACAAAGTTCGGTATAATCTCGCTGATTCTCTTGAAATTAGAGCTGAATTTCTTCAGGAGATATGCGCTCTTTGTGGAGGGCTCAATCTTCTTTTCAATGAAATCTACAACGGAATACTGTACCTTGTACTTGCCGCTGCTGAGCGGTAGCTTTTCAACAAGAATAACGGAGGTATCGTTATACTTGACAACATCGACAATCTCTTTTGAACTTATCTGCTTCATTCATCCTCCTCCAAATCAAGTGATGAATTTGCGAGATAGCCGAGCGTGAGAAGGCTGTCGGTAAGATGTACATTTTCAACAAGTATACCCGGATGCGCCATTGCAATATCAAAATTTGAAAAATTCCAAAAGCACTTAATACCTGCGTTAACAAGTAAATCGGTAACATCGCGCATATCGTTTGAGGGTATGCAGGTTACTGCGCATACAGGCTCGTTGTCAATACAGAAATTTTCAAGATAGCTTATATTCCTTATCGGAATACCTCTTATCATATTACCGCATATCGCTTCGTTTTTATCAAAAATACCTATGAGCTTAAAGCCGCTGTTTTTTGAGAAAATCTTATTTGTTACGGCTTTGCCGAGATTACCTGCTCCGATAAGGATTGTCTTAATCTCCTTGTCAATACAGAGTATCTCGCCGATTTTTGCGTGCAGCTCGGGTACATTATAGCCGTAGCCCTGCTGACCGAAGCCGCCGAAGCAGTTGAAGTCGTGCCTTATCTGCGACGCCGTAAGTCCCATTCTTGCGGCAAGCTCCTTTGAGCTTATACGGACAATTCCGTTTTCTTTAAGCGACTGTAAGAAACGGTAGTATCTCGGTAATCTTTTTATAACAGAAATAGAAATATCTTCCCTGGCTGTCATTTTAACATCTCCTTAAATATGACGCAAAGTAATTACTTTGTCATCTCGGTGATTGTCTCCATTACATAATCGCCGAATTCGCTGCAGGTGCAGCCTGTATCTCTTCCGGTTATTGTAAGCTTCTTCTCCTCAAACATACACTTGTCAAGCGCCTTTTCGAGAGCGTCAGCCTCTTTCTGATATCCTATGTGTGAAAGAAGCATAACTGATGCTCTGAGCATTGAACAAGGGTCGGCATACTGACCTCTGCCTTCCTTAATCATTCTCGGAGCAGAGCCGTGTATAGCCTCGAACATCGCATACTTTTTACCGATGTTTGCTGAGCCTGCGGTGCCAACGCCGCCCTGGAATTCAGCAGCCTCGTCGGTGATAATATCACCGTAAAGGTTAGGAAGTACAAATACCTTAAAATCCTTTCTTCTCATCGGGTCGATAAGCTTGGCTGTCGTGATGTCAACATACCAGTCGTCAGTAACGATATCGGGGTACTCCTCGCCGATTTTTTGAGCGGTTTTGAGGAATTTTCCGTCAGTTGTCTTGATGATATTTGCCTTGGTAATGATGGAAACCTTGCCCTTGTTATTTCTCTTTGCGTAGTCATATGCAAGGCGTGCAATTCTCTCGCAGCCCTCCTGAGTGGCAACTGTGAAGTCCACTGCAAGGTCGTCGGTGATATTAACGCCGTGTGAGCCGA
>CADAUV010000082.1 GCA_902791235.1 Oscillospiraceae bacterium | reverse complement strand
TTGCGGCTTCCATTGCCACAGTAATTCTTTCAAAGGAAGAGGATGGGCATACTGCAGAATATACGTTTACACTTCCGGTTTCAAGGGGCAAGGTCATAGCAATGAAGTTTTTGGCAGTGCTGATAAAACTTATTTGTTTTACATTTATTTGTGGCATGCTTTATGAAGTCGGGTTTGTTTTTCTTGGAGAAACGGATTTTGGAAGCATATTCACAGAGTATATGCTTTTTCAGTTAATGATGAATATCGAAATTGCGGCTATTTGCTTTGTGATCTCTGCGGTAAGCAAAAAGAACAGGTTAGGAATTGGAATTGCAGTTGCCATGCTGCTGTATGCGTATGATTTGATGGCAAGAGTTGTTCCTGATTTAAAGCTTGACGAGATTAAGAAAATACTTGTAAAGGAGTACGGCGACAATGAGTAGAAATTGGACCGAAAACCAACAGAAAGCCATTGATGCGCGCGGCAAGAATATTTTAGTCAGCGCTGCCGCCGGCTCGGGAAAAACGGCTGTCCTTGTCGAAAGAGTTATAAGTATGATAACCGATAAAGCGCTCGGCGTGAGCCTTGATTCTCTTTTGATTGTAACCTTTACAAACGCAGCAGCCGCTGAAATGAAATCAAGAATTTCCAAATCTCTTAACAGACTTATCAGCGAAAATCCGCAGGAGGAATATTACAGAAAGCAGCTCTCGCTTCTTTCACTTGCGGACATATGCACAATCGACTCGTTTTGCATAAGACTTGTGAGGGAATATTTTTATGAGTTATCCGTAAGTCAGGACTTTACCATTCTTGATGAGAGCGAAGCTCAGCTTATGCAGGATAAGGTTATCTCCGAGATTCTTGATAACGATTTTACGGAAAGCAAAGAGGAATTTAAAATTCTTCTTGACGCCTTTACAACCCCTACAAGCGACAGAGAATTAACGGCAATTGTTAAAAGAATTCTGCAGTTTATTTACGCACATCCTTTTCCGTATAAATGGATTGATGATTCGCTTAAACTATATTCACCCGATATTGCTTTTGAAGATACCGTGTGGTATTCATATGTAAGGGGAGAGTGCCTTTATCTGATTTCCTGCGCTGAAAAGTTAGCTCAGGAGAATATAGAGCTTATAAACTACGACCCTGTTGAAAATGAAAAGCTCCTTGATATATTCAGAAGCGATTTGAACGAGCTTGGGCATATCAGGGAAAAGCTTGAAAACAACTGGTGCGACCTTGTAAATAAAGGCGCACCGAAGCTCCTTTCTCTTTCAAAGACAACCTATCTCGGCGAGGAGCTGTCAGACAAGCTTAAAAGCAACAGAGAGCTTTATAAGGGGATTATCACTAAAGACATTCAAAAGCTCATTATAAGTACACCTGAGGACTATTATGAGGATTGCAAGTCAACTCTTAAAATCCTTGAAAAGTTAAATGAGCTTGTCAGACTCGTTGATGAAAGGCTTATGGAGGAAAAAAAGGAGAAAAACGCTTATACCTTCTCCGACATTGAGCATTTCGCAATTAAACTGTTGTTCAGTATTGATGATAACGGAGAAATCTCATCGACAAGCCTTGCCGATTCTCTCAGAGATAAGTACAGCGAAATTCTCGTTGACGAGTATCAGGATACCAATAAGGCGCAAAACCTTCTTTTTACCTATCTTTCAAAGGGAAATAATCTCTTTACCGTAGGCGATATTAAGCAGAGTATTTACCGCTTCCGCCTTGCGATGCCTGATATCTTTAACAATAAGAGAAAGAGCTATCCGAGGTATTCTGCTGAGAGCAAATCAAAAGACGGACTAATCATTCTTGACAGAAACTTCAGAAGCCGCAAGGGCGTTTGCGATTATGTAAACTTTGTTTTTTCAAATCTTATGAGCGAGCAGGTAGGGGATATTGATTACAATGAGGACGAATACCTCAACGCACATAATGATTTTGAAAGCACAGAAGTGCCTTGCGCAAGAATTGATATTGTTGAGAACAATAGCGGTAAGGACGCTGATGAAAGGGAAGCACTGTATATCGCGAAGCTCATTAAGGATAAAATAAACGGCGGTGAGCTTATCAAGGATGAAAGCGGATACAGACCGATAAATTACGGTGATATCGCCATATTGATGAGAAGCCTTAAAGGCAGAGCAGATACATACACAAAGGTGCTGACAGAACAGGGGATTCCCGTGGTTTGCGACAGCAGTACAAATCTTTTTGAAAACAATGAGATTAAGATTTTACTGTCGCTCCTGCGCGTTATATCTAATCCGACAAACAATGTGGCTTTACTTGCCGTAATGCTCTCGCCGTTTTACGGATTTACTCCCGATGAACTTGCAGAGATAAGAATAGAAAATCCGTATAAGGATTTTTACAGGTCTGTATTATCATCTGAAAATGAAAAAGTGCTTAGTTTTATAAATGATTTAAACGAGCTTCGCCGTGTAAGCGTTACAATGACTGTTTCATCATTCATAAGATATGTAACGGCGCAGAAGGGGCTGCTTTCCTTTATAAACGCAATGGGTAACAGCGAGCAGAGATATCAGAATATCCTTACTCTTATATCTCTTGCATCAAGTTTTGATGCTGGTGTAAATGTCGGTCTTACGGCGTTTATCAGGTATATTGACAGCATTTCAAAACTTGATAAGACTGTTGAATCCGCCTCAGTTAATACATCCTCCGCTCAGTCTGTTACGCTTATGACGGTTCATCATTCCAAGGGACTTGAATTTCCTGTATGTATTCTTGCAGGCGCGTCAAAGCTATATAATAAATCTGATTTATCTGATAAGCTTCTTCTTAACAATACGCTCGGTTTTACCGTTAAGGCTTATAATGAAGAAAAGATGTATCAGTACAAAACTCTTCCGTATACAGTTATTTCAAACAATAACGAATATGAGCTGATGAGCGAAAATCTGCGTGTGCTTTATGTGGCAATGACAAGAGCAAAGGAACAGTTTATTACTGTTCTCAGTACCGACAGTGCCGAAAAGAAGCTTACTTCTCTTTCTAAATATATCAGCGGCAGCGGTATTATGCCGTACTCGGTAATGAAAATGAGAAGTGATGCTGATATGATTCTTCTTACAGCGCTGCTTTATAAAAAGAATTCAGATAATCAGGAGTTCGATTTAACGGTTAACATTATCTCTCCTGATGAAGAGACAGATGTTAATACGGTAAAGCAAAGTGCGCCTTATAACGCAGACATAGTTAGCGAAATCGGAAATCGTATTGCATACAGGTATGAAAGAAGCGACTTGCAGTATCTTTCCGGTAAGCTTACCGCTTCATCCCTTGACGACGGTGAGGTAGGTTTTGAATATCTAACCTCCTCAAAGCCGTCGTTTATGAATAAAAGCGGACTTACGCCTGCGCAGAGGGGAAGCGCGATGCATACTTTTATGCAGTATGCTGATTACAAAAACGCCGAAAACGACCTTGAAAAAGAAATAATAAGGCTTTGTAATCTGAAATACTTTGATTCACAGCAGGCTGAGAGTCTTGACAGGATAAAACTTAAGAAGTTTTTTGAAAGCGAGCTTTATAACAGAATTAAAAATGCTGACTCTGTTTACCGTGAGGTTAAGGTTTCAAAGTTTTTCAGGGCTAATGAAATATACGATACTGAGTTTAATGACGAGGTTTTAATTCAGGGTATTGCGGACCTTGTGTTTACAGAAAACGGTAAGCTCATACTTGTTGATTATAAGACTGACAGGGTTAAGGACGAGGATGAGCTTCTTTCAAGGTATAAAAGGCAGATTGCGTTTTATAAATCCGCTGTAAGCGATTTGTACGGTCTGCCCGTATCCGAGTCAATGCTTTACTCATTTTCGTTAAATAAATGCTGTTATTATAATTAATTTAAAAAAATGCTTGCATTTTAGCTTCCCTTATGTTAATATAACTAAGCATAATTTAGTATTCTTGCAAAGAGGTGAAAGTAATGAGAGACGGTATTCATCCGGAATATGTACCTTGCACAGTTAAATGTGCTTGCGGTGCAACATATGAAACAAAGAGCACAAAAAGCGAATTAAGAGTTGACATCTGTTCAAAGTGCCATCCTTTCTATACAGGTAAGCAGAAGCTTGTTGATACAGGCGGACGCGTTGACAGATTCAACAAGAGATATGCTCGTAAGGGCTAATTCAGATTTAAAAGGTAACGGCATATCGCTGTTACCTTTATTTCTTATGGTGGTATTATGAAGGAATACAGGACTGTTGAGCGTGAGGCTGCTGACGAGTTCATTGAAAAGAAATCGCGCTTTATAGGATATGTCAAGCCTGTAAAAACGCAGGAGGAAGCAGTATCCTTTATAAATGAAATAAAGTCAAAGCACTGGGACGCTACGCATAATGTTTCAGCCTATGTGTTAAGGGAGAATAATATACAGCGCTCCAGCGACGACGGCGAGCCGAGCGGTACAGCAGGCGTTCCCGTTCTTGATGTTCTTCTTAAGGAGGGCGTTGTTGACGCCTGTGTTGTTGTTACAAGATATTTCGGCGGTACTTTGCTTGGCGCAGGCGGACTTATCAGGGCTTATTCACACTCGTCCAAAATAGCTCTTGAGGCTGGCGGTATAATAACTATGGCGCCCTGCGTTATTGCTGAAATTTTAGTTGATTACAGCTTTTATGACAGGGCGAATAATCTGCTAAGTTCCTATGGGGCAAATCTTGAAAACAGTGAGTTTGCCGAAAATATAAAGCTTACATTTACAATTAAAGAAAGCTTTTATGAAGCGTTTAATGACGAGCTTACCGATATAAGCCAGGGTAAATATAAAGCAGAGATAATCGGAAGAAAATTTGCAAAAACATCTGAATAGAAATAAATAAACCTGCCCAAAATTATTTTGAAGGCAGGTTTTATTATGAGAATTATTAAAATATTTTTACCTATATTTATGGTTTTTACCGTAGTTTTGAGCCTCTTTTCACAAGTGCTTAATACAAGCGAGGCGATAAGTAATAAGGTTTTCAGACTTCATATCCTTGCAAATTCCGACAGCACCTATGACCAGAATATAAAGCTACAGCTAAGGGATTATTTTTTAAATAACACGGCGGATATATTCTGTGAAAAAACTCTTGATGAAACAATTAAAACAGCAAAAAATAATCTGAGCAATATCGAAAATATCTGTAACACTTTCCTTAAATCCAACAATTGTCCGTATACGGCAAAGGTCAGTGTTACAAAGGAATATTTCAGTACAAGAGTATATGACGACTTTACCTTGCCTGCAGGCTATTATAATTCACTTAAAATCAGCATAGGGCAGGGGAGCGGACACAATTGGTGGTGTATCGTATTTCCCTCAGTCTGTCTTTCCTCCTGCAGTGAAAGTATGGGTGATTATATGACTGACGAAGAAATGGATTTCATTACAGAAAGCTACTATCCTAAATTTAAAATGATTGAAATTTACGAGAAAATTAAAAGCAGTGTCTGAAGACACTGCTTTTTTGGTGCCGGCGGC
Source organism: Oscillospiraceae bacterium (assembly GCA_902791235.1). Taxonomy (GTDB): domain Bacteria; phylum Bacillota; class Clostridia; order Oscillospirales; family Acutalibacteraceae; genus Eubacterium_R. The sequence continues at coordinate 1,244 of CADAUV010000082.1, read as the reverse complement.
GGGGGTCGAACCCGCACCCTGTCGCCAGGACCGGATTTTGAGTCCGGCACGTCTGCCAGTTCCATCACGCCGGCTAATAAAAAAGGTGCAACGGAATTACCATTGCACCTTGGTGCTGGTGACCGGACTTGAACCGGTACGGTATTGCTACCGAGGGATTTTAAGTCCCTTGCGTCTGCCGATTTCGCCACACCAGCGTGCAACAAATATAATAAAGGAAAATGCCTGCAAAGTCAATAGTAAATTATAATTTTTAAGTGATTTTGCAGGCTCGGCTATTTAGTTTACCACATTCTGCGGAGTACCGTTTAAGTACGCCTTGAGATTCTTTTCAAGTATATTTATGAGTCTTGCTCTTGTTTCCTTGGCAGCCCACGCTATGTGAGGTGTAATATAACAATTCTTAGCGTTTAAAAGGGGATTATCTTTCTCGGGCGGCTCTGTTTCGAGAACATCAAATGCTGCGCCTGCAATAAGTCCGTTATTTAAAGCATATGCGCAGTCCTTCTGATTTACCACAGGTCCTCTTGATGTATTAATAAGCACTGCACTTTTCTTCATCTTTTTAATATTATCAATATTAATCAGGTTTTCCGTATCGGAATTAAGCGGACAATGACAGGATACAAAATCACTTTCGCAAAGAACTTCATCAAGACTTGTAAAGCTCGTATTATCAAGTCCGTCAAGGGATTTTTCTCTTGGTGTATATACAAGAACCTTCATATCAAATGCTTCAGCTAAATGTGCAACTCTTCTGCCTATAGCGCCGAAGCCGATTATTCCGAGCGTCTTACCTGCAAGCTCGGTAAGCGGTTTTTTCCAGAAACAGAAATCGGGGCAGTCGCACCATTCGCCGCTTTTAACAGCATCATTATGCAGATTAACTTCATTCGTAAACTGCAGTATATACGCAAAAACAAGCTGTGCTACTGCTTTTGTTGAATATGAGGGGATATTGCATACGGTTATTCCGAGCTTTCTTGCATAATCACAGTCCACAACATTATAACCTGTGGACTGAAGACCTATGTATTTCAGTTCGGGTGAAAGAAAATCAAGTATTTCCTTTGTGAGAACCGTTTTGTTAACAAAAAGAATTTCTGCACCCTTAGCTCTTTCGATTATTTGTTTTGGCGCAGTTCTGTCATAAATTACAAGCTCGCCGTACTGTCTGAAAGCTTCCCAGCTTAAATCGCCCGGATTTGTTGTTACAGCGTCAAGATTAACTATTTTCATATAAA
>CADAUV010000081.1 GCA_902791235.1 Oscillospiraceae bacterium | reverse complement strand
AAGGCTTATTTCGACGCTGTTGAGCCCGTATTGGCAACGACGAACTTCTACACATCCGATGCATATGCAACGAACTATTCAACTCCGAAGGCCGCTTACGATGCCGGTACTCTGAGTGATGTTGACGCAGCAGCACTAAGTTATGGTAGTCGCGAAACAGGCAATATGCCAGCAATAATGCTGTCATCGTGGTCAGCAACCGGCACGGCATTGTATATCAATACATGGTCAACAGAGGCAGAAGGTATTGCCCCCGCTCGTGACTTTGCCAACCCCTTCTTCGAGTACTGGGTTGCAGGTGGAGATATCCTTGCCGATAACACATTTACCAGTACTATCGGCGAATTAACACCGAACGCATTGTATGCAGTGACGGTTAAGGCACGCGTAGGACATGCAGACAGGAGAGATAATATTCGTGAGAACAGTTTCACGATGAAAGTCGGGGATGAAGGCGCTACCGTAGATTTGTCACGCGGAAAACGCATTGGCACAACAGTACGTTACATCGATACATATACGGCTTATGGTTATACAGATAATGATGGCAATCTCAAAACCATAATAACTGTTGCGGCAGACAGTAAAGTCAACTGGTTCTCGTTCCGTGATATGAACTATGCTCATGTGGAGGGTGCGGAAGCTCTCAACACTGTAATAGCAGAAGTTACAAACGGAGTGTTTCTGCTATACAGATATGTTAAATTGTCACAGACAATAAACGCCATTACTGCTTCTCCCCGATAGCATTACAGATAAGCTGCGCGCAGTCCTCGGCATTAAGGACCGCTTTATCAAAACCGAGCTTATAGGCAAGCTCGGTAGCCTGCGGAACATCGAGGCCGAGCGCCTTAACCTGCTCAACCTGTGAGAAAACCTCCTCGGGAGTACCGTCCATTCTCACCTTACCGTCGTCTATAACCACTACCCTGTCAGCCTGTACAGCCTCGTCCATATAGTGAGTTATAAGCACTATCGTTATACCGTTTTCACGGTTTAGTTTTTTAATTGTTTCAAGCACCTCTCGCCTTCCGCTCGGGTCGAGCATTGCGGTCGGCTCGTCAAGCACGATACATTCGGGCATCATTGCGATAATTCCCGCAACTGCAACTCTCTGCTTCTGTCCGCCCGAAAGCTTGCTCGGCGCTTTATCGCGGTATTCGTACATACCGACTGTTTTTAAAGCCTCGTCAACTCTTCTTCTGCACTCCTCGGGAGGCACGCCGAGATTTTCAACACCGAAAGCGACATCCTCCTCAACAATAGAGGAAACAATCTGATTGTCGGGATTCTGAAAAACCATACCGACTTTTTTTCTCACCTCAAATATCGAATCGTCATCGACATTCGCAACGCCGTCAATCAGCACCTCGCCCGAATCGGCAAAAAGAATACCGTTGGTGAGCTTTGCAAGCGTGGACTTACCCGAGCCGTTATGCCCGAGGACCGCTACGAAGCTTCCCTTTTCTATTGCGAGATTGAGATTTTCAAGCACAGTGATTTTCTCTGCTTTGCCCGATGCGCTCTCTGTTTCGTCAATTATATAGGAAAAGTCAACGCCCTTAAATTCAATAATATTACTCATACTTGTTTAGTCCAGATAGCAGAGCTTCCGCAAGGGAGGATAAAGCCCTCTTTTGATGAAACGGGAAGTCCTATCTCGTCAGCCTGCGTGCGTCCGCCCCTTCTCCTTGTTATAACATCGTCCATTATGTATTTCATAACGGAGGCTGAAAGTCCCGTCGTATAGGAATTGAGAAGGACCATTAACGGTCTGTCGGAAATAAGCTCTGATATAAGCCGTACAAAATCATAAATACTGTCCTCAAGGCGCCATACCTCGCCCTTGGGTCCCCTGCCGTAGCTCGGCGGGTCAAGGATGATTATATCGTACCTGTTGCCGCGCCTTATCTCACGCTGAACGAATTTAATACAGTCGTCCACTATGAAGCGGACATCCGCATTTTCAAGACCCGAGGACTTAACATTTTCCTTAGCCCACTGAACCATACCCTTAGCCGCGTCAACATGGACAACGGAAGCGCCTTCTTTAAGGCAGGCAACGGTTGCGCCTCCCGTATAGGCAAAGAGGTTAAGCACCTTTACATCCCTTCTGCCCGACTCACGGATAGTTTCCCTGAGTAAATCCCAGTTAACAGCCTGCTCGGGAAAAATGCCCGTATGCTTGAAGCCCATTGTTTTGATGTTAAAGGTCAAATCCTTATACTTAATCTGCCATGCCGGCGGAATTTTATTATACTCCTGCCATTTGCCGCCGCCCGTTCTTGCGCGGACATAACGCGCGTCAGGCTGGAACCAGAGCTTATGCGTTCTCTCGCTGTTCCAGATTACCTGAGGGTCGGGGCGGACAAGTATTTCATTTCGCCATTTTTCAAGCTTCTCGCCGCCAGAGCAGTCGATAAGCTCGTAATCTTTCCAATCTTTAGAATATCTCATAATAAGTTCCTTATGAAAGTCTTTGCTTTACAACATCGGCAATCTCATTACCGAGCTTTGTTATCATATCAATATCGCTGCCCTCAAGCATTACACGGATGAGAGGCTCGGTGCCGCTTACACGGACAAGAACCCTGCCCTCGCCGTTAAGCTCCATCTCCGCCTGCTGTACGGCTGAGATAATATACTCGTCGTTATTATACTTTTTCTTTCCCTCGTCGCTCACTCTTACATTGATAAGCACCTGAGGATAAACCTTCATTATTCTTGCAAGCTCCGAAAGCTTCCTGCCCGATTTAACGACTGTTTCAACAAGCTGTACGCCCGAAAGCTCGCCGTCGCCCGTTGAAGCGTAATCAAGGAAAATTACATGACCGCTCTGCTCGCCGCCGATATTGTAGCCGTCCCTGAGCATTCTCTCAAGCACATATCTGTCGCCTACTGCAGTCTTGGCGCACTCAATACCCTGCTCGCTGCAGAACTTGAAAAAGCCCATATTACTCATAACGGTAACAACGGCGGTATTCTTTTTAAGCGTACCCTCGCGCTTCATTCTGTCAGCGCAGATAGCTATAACCTTATCTCCGTCAACAAGCTCGCCGTTTTCGTCAACAGCAAGCATTCTGTCAGCGTCGCCGTCAAAGGCAAGACCGAGGTCAAAACCTGCGTCCTTAACGAAGCTCATAAGCTCCTCGGGATGAGTTGAGCCGCAGTTGTCATTAATGTTAACGCCGTCGGGAGTATCCGAAAGCATCAGGCACTTTGCTCCGAGCTGTGTGAAAATTTCCTTAGCGCATACTGCCGCACTGCCGTTTGCGCAGTCAAGCGCAATTTTAAGTCCGTCAAAGCGTACGGACGCAGTTGAAACTACATGCTTTACATAATCAGCCACAGCGGTCTTGCAGTAAAGGCTGTTGCCTACATCGCCGCCGAGCATTACGGGAATTTCCTCCGCGCCGTCGAGAATGATTGCCTCAATCTCCTCCTCGATAGAATCGTCAAGCTTATAGCCTGTTTTCTGAAAAATCTTTATACCGTTATACTCGCAGGGGTTATGCGAAGCTGAAATCATTACGCCTGCCTCGCAGCCGTACTCAACAGTGAGGTAAGCCACTGCAGGAGTCGGAACAACGCCCACTGAAAGAACATTACAGCCCACCGATGTGAAGCCTGCTGTAAGCGCTGCCTCGAGCATATCGCCTGAAGCCCTTGTATCCTTACCGATAAGAATTGTAGGCTTTGCTGAATTACTTTCCCTTAAAAGCACCATTGCCGCAGCTCTGCCTATCTGTAATGCAAGCTCGGGTGTAAGGCTCTCGTTAGCAACTCCCCTTACGCCGTCAGTACCGAATAATCTACCCATAATATATCTCCTTTAGTTAATTCTTTTTATAATAACGACTGCTGCCCGTCCTGCTCAAAGCCCAGATGCTTATATGCAAGCGCCGTTGCCATTCTGCCGCGCGGCGTTCTTGAAAGAAAGCCTATCTGCATAAGGTATGGCTCGTAAACATCCTCAATGGTTACAGCCTCCTCGCCGATTGCGGCGGCAATAGTTTCAAGTCCGACAGGACCGCCGTTATAATTCTTAATCATAGTTTCAAGCAAAACTCTGTCGATATTGTCAAGACCGAGGAAGTCAATCTCCATTCGGTCAAGCGCGTCAATCGCAGCCTCTCTGCTGATTACGCCGTCATATTTAACCTGAGCGAAATCACGGCTGCGCTTTAAAAGCCTGTTTGCAATTCTCGGAGTTCCTCTTGAACGCGAGGCAATCTCTGCCGCGCCCTCAGCCTCAACGGGAATTTCAAGTATACCTGCGCTTCTTGTTACAATCTCGGCAAGCTGCGCATTAGTGTACATCTCAAGTCTGAAAATAACGCCGAAACGGTCACGAAGAGGAGCCGAAAGCTGACCCGCTCTTGTGGTTGCGCCGATTAAAGTGAAATGAGGGAGGTCAAGTCTTATTGACCTTGCGGAAGGTCCCTTGCCGATAATTATATCAAGCGCCCCGTCCTCCATAGCGGGATACAGTACCTCCTCTACCTGACGGTTTAACCTGTGAATCTCGTCGATAAAGAGTACATCGCCCTCCTGCAGATTTGTAAGAAGCGCCGCAAGGTCGCCCTGCTTTTCGATAGCAGGTCCGCTTGTTACCCTGATATTGACTCCCATCTCATTAGCGATAATGCCTGCAAGAGTGGTTTTACCGAGGCCCGGAGGTCCGTACAAAAGCACATGGTCGAGCGCCTCGCCCCTTCCCCTTGCAGCTTCGATATAAACCTTCAGATTTTCCTTAACCTTATCCTGACCGATGTAATCGTCAAGAACCTTTGGTCTTAGTGAATTTTCAATATCGTTATCCTCGGGTGTGAAGTCGGAGGTAACTATTCTGTTTTCAAAATCCATTTCAGTTTCCTGCATAGTTTACCTCCTTAAAGCCTTGTTGCAAGCTTTTTAAGTCCAAGCCTTATCATTTCATCAACCGAGAGCGACTTGTCCATTCCGCCGACTGCGACAGCGGCATCCGACTGCGAGTAGCCGAGAGCCACAAGCGCTTCGACAGCCTCGGCTGAATTTGAGCTTTCGCCGACCGAAGCGGCACCCGATACAGCCTGCATATTTTCCTCGCCTGCAATACCTGTCATTTTATCCTTGAGCTCAAGCACAACTCTTTCAGCCGTTTTCTTGCCGACGCCCTGCGCCCTTGTAATCGCCTTTGCGTCGCCCGAAGCGATACACAGCGCAAGCCTGTCAGGTGTAAGCTCCGAAAGAATTGCGATTGCCGCCTTGGGTCCGATACCCGAAACGGATATCAGAAGCTTGAACGCATCAAGCTCGGCAAGGCTCGAAAAGCCGTATAAATCCATTGCATCCTCACGCACGGCAAGATGCGTATAAACATTAACCTCCTGCCCTGTTTTGCCGACATTCTGAATTGTATTAAGCGAGGCAAAGCATTTAAAGCCTACGCCGCCGCACTCAACGACAATAAAGGAAGCGTCGGTAACAGTGAGCGTACCCTTGATATTATAAATCATATTAAAAACCTCTCATAAGTGAACCTGATGCATGACCGTGGCAGATTGCCATAGCAAGCGCGTCCGCCGTGTCATCAGGCTTAGGTACAGTTTCAAGCCCGAGCATAATCCTCGTCATCTCCTGCACCTGTTTTTTCTCAGCTCTGCCGTAACCGACAACGGACTGCTTGACCTGAAGCGGTGTGTACTCATAAATATCCACTCCGTAATTTTGCGCCGAAAGCGTAATCACGCCCCTTGCCTGAGCTACATCAATAACGGTTTTCGCATTATTGTTGTAAAAAAGCTTTTCCATACTCATAACCTCGGGCTTATACTTCTCAAAAATATAGCACATATCATTATATATGGTCTGAAGCCTGAGCGGAAAAGGTGTGTGCGCCTCAGTGGTAATCGCGCCGTAACCAAGCACGCGGAATTTATTTGCCTTGTATTCAAGTACGCCCCAGCCGACAATTGCGTAGCCCGGGTCAATGCCGAGAATAATCATATACACTGCTCCATTTTATAATCAAGTAATTATACCATAAATATATAAATTATGCAATATATAATATATAAATTAAAGAGCCGTTTACAAAGTAATTTCAGTTAATAAAGGCAATATAAAATCCCCTGCATACTTGCGTATTGGGGTATATTCCGTAAGGAGGGTATACCCCAAGCGGTCATTTTGACAGTATAGCTTATGCTATGCTGTCTTTTTTTCTTTTTCCATTTTTGTGGTAAGCTGTGGTCTGTGAATTTCTCCATTTAAATACTTGGTAGCGAATTCGTCAGGCGTCATCTTATCAATTATACCGATTCCATTATAGTAGATATCAAGGTGTTGGTGCCTTTTACCGTTTATCTTTTCGGGTTTTGAAACAACGATTTTATCTATGAATTCGTGTACCAATTCATTTGTTAATTCCGTTGGCACACTTAATTTCTTAACCTTGTCAATAAACTGCTGAACGTTTTCGGTTTTATCCGTTTCTTCTTTTAGCTCTGCTTCCATAGCAGGAACGGACTCCTTTAGTTCACGCTGCTCTTTTTCAAGCGACAACGATAAGGTTGCAAAGCGTTCGTCAGAGAGCTTTCCTGTTGCATTATCCTCATACGATTTCTGAATCAGCATATCAATTTCTTCAATTCGGTGCTTCTTTTTTTGAAGCTCCTTTTGTTTTGAAGATAATTCCTTTTTCTTTTGATAACGCTGTTCGCTGAGAACGCCTCTGGCAAAATCCTCTTCGTAATCTGTGATATATTCGCAAACCTTTCGTATATCTTG
>CADAUV010000080.1 GCA_902791235.1 Oscillospiraceae bacterium | reverse complement strand
TATCCAGCATTTTAACGGACTTCTTGAGCCTCATAAGGGCAGGGTGTTCGTTGACGGTAATGATATCTGGAGCAGTGAGAACAGGAAGAGCATAAGGCGCGTGCGCTTTGCGGTCGGTCTTTGCTTTCAGTATCCTGAGTATCAGATATTTGAAGAGGATGTTTACAGAGAGATTGCCTTCGGACCAAAGCAGATGGGGCTTGACGAAAACGAGATAGACAGGCGCGTAAGGCGCAGCCTTGATTTTGTAGGGCTCAGGGAAGAGCTTCTTTCAAAGTCGCCGTTTGATTTATCGGGCGGTCAGAAAAGGCGTGTTGCAATAGCTTCAATTCTTGCAATGGAGCCGCAGGTGCTTGTTCTTGACGAGCCCTGCGCAGGTCTTGACCCCAAGGGCAGGGAGAAGATTCTTTCGCTCATTAAGGATTATCAGAATCAGATGGGTAACACCGTAATTCTTGTATCTCATTCTATGGAGGATGTGGCGCGGGTCTGCTCTAAAGTTATAGTAATGAATAAGGGCGAGCTTGCAATGTACGGTACGGTCAGCGAGGTGTACTCACACGGACAGGAGCTTTACGATATGGGGCTTAATGTGCCTCAGGTAACACAGATTTTTTTAAGGCTCAAGGAGCTTGGTGTTAACTGCAGGACCGATATTTACACTCTTGAGCAGGGCGAGGCGGAGCTTAAAAAACTTATCGGGGAGGCTGAGCTATGTTAAGTGATATCACAATAGGACAGTATTTCCCGGGGAATTCCGTAATTCATAAAATGGACGCAAGGATGAAGCTCTTGCTGACTCTTGCGCTTGTGGTAACAATTTTTATCTGCAGTAATTTTTTCTCGCTTGCGTTTTTCATTCTTGTAACGCTTGCACTTGTTATTATTTCAAAAATCCCTATGGGTACAGTTTTTAAGAGCATTAAGCCTCTTGCCGTGATTATTTTTATAACGGCGCTGCTTAATATCTTTTACGGCAGGGGCGAGCCGCTTGTCAGCTTCTGGCGCTTCACAATAACTCTTGACGGTATTAAGACAGCTGTGTTTATGGCTTTCCGCATTATCGTTCTTGTGGTTATCAGCTCGCTTCTTACCTATACCACATCTCCGACGGAGCTTACCGACGCGCTTGAAAGGCTGATGAAACCGCTTCGTCTTCTGAAAATTGATACGCATGCAATCTCAATGACAATGACTATTGCGCTTCGTTTCATACCGACTCTCATTGAGGAGGTTGAAAAAATTATGGCGGCGCAGAAATCGAGGGGAGCCGATATGGATTCGGGTAATCTCATCCACAAGGTTAAGGCGCTTGTTCCTGTTTTAATACCTCTTTTCGTGTCTGCCTTCAGGCGTGCAAACGAGCTTGCCTACGCTATGGAGTGCCGTTGCTATCGCGGCGGCGAGGGCAGGACAAAGATGAAGGTTATGAAAATGCGCGGCAGGGACTATGCCTCGCTTGCAGTAACTGTCCTTGTCATTGCGGCGGTTGTTTTAATGAATATTTATCTGAGTAATATTATATGAGAAGGCTACTTATAACAATTCAGTATGACGGTACAGCCTATCACGGCTGGCAGGTGCAGAAAAATGCGCTGTCCGTGCAGGAAGTTTTTCAGGACGCTGTTGAAAAGGTGTTCTTAAAGCGCCTTGATGTTCACGGCTGCAGCAGGACTGACACAGGCGTTCACGCCAATATGTACTGCCTTACGCTTGATACGGATATGGATATCAGCGACGAGGGGGTTATTATGGCGCTTAACACAAAGCTGCCTGATGATATTGCGGTAATCGACTGCAAGGAGGTTGCACCCGATTTCCACCCGAGGTATTCCTGTAAATCAAAGGAATATGTTTATAAGCTTTATAACGCAAAAAGACCCAACGCCTTTTTGTCAAAGTACACCCTTCATTACAGAAGGGATATTGATGAAAAATATCTTGACCGCGAGGCGAAGGCGTTTATCGGTACTCATGATTTTTCGGGCTTTTGCTCGGCGAAAACCGATATTACGGATACCGTAAGAAATGTTTACGCCTTTGATGTGTGGCGCGAGGGCGATATCGTTTATTTCAGGGTTGAGGCTGACGGCTTTCTCTACAATATGGTACGCATAATGGTCGGCACTCTCCTCTTTATCTCCGAGGGTAAAATCAAAGAGGGAGAGCTTGCTGATATAATAGAGTCTAAGGACAGGAAGAGGGCAGGTAAAACCGCTAAGCCACAGGGACTGTACCTTAACCGTGTAATTTATTAAGGATTTAATATGAGTTCTAATCAGAGAGAAATTCAGCGCAAGGATAGGCGCGCTGAAAAGGAAAGAAAGACAAAGAAAATAATCTGGGTTACAATTGCTGTTGTGATTGTCATTCTTGCGGTGATGAGGATTTTTGAGTTCAATGTGAATTCCGTTAAGGAACGCTTCACCGACGAGGAGGGTAATTTCAGCATAAGCGAGGGCGTAGAAAGCACGAATTTCCCTTACAGCATTGATGCCTCCGAGAATGTTGTTCTCAGGAGCATTAATAATAAAATATGTGTGCTTACACCCACTACTTACACCGTTCTTGACAGTAAGAATGCGACAGTCGACTATACCTTTGACCACGGCTTTTCAAATCCCGTGCTTGTAAGCTCGGGTATCTATTCACTTATTTACGACCAGGGTCAGAATCATTACAGGCTTGACACAACAAGCGACGCCGTTTATTCCGAAGCGAGCGAGAATAAAATTCTTTGCGCCGATGTTTCAAAGGGCGGTACAGCCGTTATCGCAACCACCTCTTCAAAGAAGCTCTGCGAGTTTAATGTCTATAATAAGTCGCTTAAAAATACCTGTAATATACAGCTGTCCGAAGGATATATAATTGATATAGCTATCTCTGCCGACGGCAGGAAGGTTGCCGCGGCGGTTGTCAGCAGTGATAATGCAAATCTTATAACAAAGATATTTATGTATGATGTTTCCAAGCAGGCGCTTGCGTCGCAGACCGACCTCCCGGGCGGTAATGTAGCCGATATAAGATTTTCGGGCTCAGCCCTTTATGTTGTAGGCGACACTTATGCAGGCGTTGTCAGGGGAGGCGAGTATAAGCCTTCCTATGAGCAGGGCGATATTGTTACGGAGTACTATGACTATACCGCTTCGGGCGAGCTTGTGCTTGCCTTTGGCGGATATACAAATTCAACGGAGAATAAGATTGCTCTGATAAGACCGAACGGTAAGGTTAAGCGCGAGCTTGATTTTAACGGAGTTATCAAGGATATTTCCGCTTCGGGTAATGTCGTAAGCATACTTACGGGTAATTCTGTAACGGGTCTTGCGATGTCAAACGGCGAGGTCAGGGAGGAACTTGCGACTGACGACTCCACGAAATCTATATGCCGTATCGGCTCCGTTGTATATATGCAAAGACAGTCCACAATTGACAGAAGTGATTTGAAAAATGATTAATGCTATTGATATTGCATTTGCGGTTATAGCCTTGCTTATGCTTCTTGCAGGCGTAATTAAGGGCTTTGCGATGACACTTGTCGGTATGCTCAGGTTCGTTGTCGCAGTTCCGCTTTCCGTATATGTAAGCGACCGTACCTCTGATTTGGTTTATCAGAGCTATGTCAGGAATTTTGTTATCGAAAGGTTAACGGACAGAATAACGGAGCTTGGGAGCGTTGACAGCTTTGTAAGCTCGCTTACTCAGAAAAACAGCCTTGTCGGAGATATAATTCTTGACAGCATACCTAAAGCACAGCTTGAAAGGCTTGAGCCGCCTCAGCTTTCCGTAACGCTTACCGACAGCTTTCTTGCCCCGATTCTTCAGGGCGGCGTAAAGCTTGCGATTTTCATTGCGGTTTTCCTTGCGTTTTATCTTGTTACAGCACTTGTGATGCTTGTTATCAGGAAGGCAGGGAAGAAGGATAAATCACCGCTTAAAACAGTTGACAGAGTTCTTGGTGGCGTACTCGGGCTTGTTAAGTCTGTCATAGCAGTCGGCGTTTTGTCCGTTATATTTTTACTTATTGCCTCGTTTGACAGCGAGGGCAGCAATAGCTTTGTAAAACTTATTAATGACAGTCAGGTCATTAATTTTATAAATAATTTTGATTTGTTCGGAGGTATAATATGAGCAAGTTTAACCAGAATGTTAAAGACTTATTTGAGGGCTGGAACACCATCCCTAACTGGCTTTCATTTCTCAGAATTGCGCTTATTCCCGTTTTCTCAGCGCTCTTTATTAAGGAGCATTATGTGATTGCGTTTGTGCTTATGATTATCGGCGCGCTTACCGACCTTGTTGACGGTAAGATTGCAAGGAAATTCAATCAGGTATCAAACCTCGGTAAAATCCTTGACCCCGTTGCCGACAAGCTTTCTCAGATGGCAATAGTAATAATACTTATCGTGAAATTCTGGCATATGGAGGGTATCACAAAATACCTCTTCTTCCTTTTCATAATTAAGGAGCTTATTATGATTATCGGCGGACTTGTCCTCATTTCAAAGGGAATGCGCCCGAGCGCGGCTGAGATGTGGGGTAAGGTTGCCACAACAATTTTTTATGTATTTATGATTGCGATAATCGCTCTCGGACCAAGCGGCGCTCTTGTCGGCGTGTGGTTCTTCAAGGAGCTTCCTTCGGCGGTTGTAACAATAATGGTTATCATTTCAATTGTTTCAGCCTTCGTATCGCTTTTCGGTTATGTTCCGGGCTTCTTCAAGCAGATTAAGGAGAATAAGGAAAAGGCTGAATAAGAGAGCATCAGAATAACTAAGGAGTGAATGTATGAAACAACAGATTTGTTCTCGCTGCGGCGAAAGACCTGCCGTGCTTTTCATTCAGAAAATGGAGGACGGCGAGGTAAAGCCCGAGGGACTTTGCATAAAATGCGCAAGGGAGCTTAATATCGGCTCAATCAATCAGATGATTGATAAGCTCGGCATCTCCGATGAGGAACTTGAAATGGCGAGCGAGCAGATGAGCAGCTTTATGGAAAATATGGAGGATTTCAACTTTGATAACCTCGGTGAAATGTTTAATCCCGATAATATGGACGGTGCGCAGACAATGCCTTTTTCACAGCTTTTCGGCGGTGAGAACGGCGAGGAGGTAAAGTCCGACCCAAAGAGCGACAAAAAGCGCTCGAAAAAGGGCAGGAAGGGACCTAAGGACGACGCAAGAAAGTTCCTTAATACCTACTGTAATAATCTTACCGACAGGGCGAAAAACGGTAAGATTGACAACATTATCGGCAGGGAGAATGAGATTTCCCGTGCTATTCAGATTCTCTGCAGAAGAACGAAGAATAACCCCTGTTTAATCGGTGAGCCGGGCGTAGGTAAAACCGCTATCGCAGAGGGGCTTGCCATCCGTATTGCCAAAGGTCAGGTGCCTGCCCGCCTTGCGGATAAGGAGATATATCTGCTCGACCTCACTGCTCTCGTTGCAGGAACACAGTTCAGAGGTCAGTTCGAGGGCAGAATAAAAGGTCTTGTGGACGAGGTTAAGCAGGAGGGTAATATCATCCTCTTTATTGACGAGGTTCATAATCTTGTCGGCACGGGCGATTCAGAGGGTACTATGAACGCCGCTAACATTCTTAAGCCTGCGCTTTCACGCGGCGAAATTCAGGTTATCGGCGCAACCACCTTTAATGAGTACCGTAAGTATATTGAAAAGGATGCTGCTCTTGAAAGGCGTTTTCAGCCGATTAAAATTGAGGAGCCGTCAATTGACGACGCTTATAAAATGCTTCTCGGTATCAAGGGCTATTATGAGGATTACCACAGGGTATGTATTTCCGATTCGCTTGTCTATAAGGCTGTTACAATGTCCGAGCGCTTTGTTACGGACAGGTATCTGCCCGATAAGGCTATTGACCTTCTTGACGAAAGCTGTACCTGCGCAAATCTCAGAAATCCTGCAATAAGCAAGTACCAGATGGCGCTTGACAGAAAGATTTTACTTGAAAAGAATATCGAAAATGCCTCCGACCCCGAAACCAATGAGGAAATTGATTACGAGCTTATCTCTAAGCTTAAGAGCGAGGTGCTGAGTCTTGATAGCGAGCTTTCCGAGCTTGAAGAGCAGGCGAAGGATAATCAGGTTCTCGAGTCGGATTTGGCACAGGTTATTTCAATGTGGACGGGTATCCCGGCTGCGAAGATTGCGCAAAACGATGTGGCGAAGCTTGCCTCGCTTGAAGAGGAGCTTAAGGCTCATATTATCGGACAGGATGAGGCAATCGGTAAAGTCGCAAACGCAGTGCGCAGGGGAAGGGTGCAGATTAGCCCCAAGAAAAGGCCACAGTCCTTCATCTTTGTCGGACCGACGGGCGTCGGTAAAACGGAGCTTGTCAAGAGGCTTGCCGACGCGCTTTTCGACAGCCCCGATAATCTTATTAGGCTTGATATGAGCGAGTTTATGGAGAAGTTCTCCGTGTCGAGAATTATCGGTTCGCCTCCGGGCTATATCGGTTATGACGATGCGGGTCAGCTCACCGAGAAGGTAAGGCGTAAGCCGTACAGCGTAATCCTCTTTGATGAGATTGAGAAGGCGCATAAGGATGTTCTTAATATTCTCCTTCAGATTCTTGACGAGGGCAGGATAACCGACGCACAGGGCAGGACAGTTAATTTTGAAAACACAATTATTATTATGACCTCCAACGCAGGCTCAACCGATACGGGAGCGCTCGGCTTCAATAAGACCTCGGATGAAGCTAATAAGGAGGTTGCGATGAAAGCGCTTGAAAAATTCCTGCGCCCTGAATTCCTCGGAAGAGTTGACGAGGT
>CADAUV010000079.1 GCA_902791235.1 Oscillospiraceae bacterium | reverse complement strand
CGGAGAATAATATGAATAATATAGTTTTATGCGGATTTATGGGCAGCGGCAAAAGCACCGTAGGCTCGGAGCTTGCCAAAATAACGGGCAGGCGCTTCATTGATACGGACGCTATGATTGAGCGCGAACAGGGAGTTGCTATCAAAGCCATCTTTGCAACGCGCGGCGAGGATTATTTCAGGGAGCTTGAATTTGAATGCTGCAAAAAGGTATCGGCGCTGAAAAACTGCGTAATATCAACGGGCGGCGGCGCGCTCACCTTTGAAAGAAATGTCGACGCGCTTAAAAGCGGCGGAACGATAGTATTCCTTGACGCTGATTTTGAAACCATCTGCGAGCGAATCGGGAACTCCAAAAACCGCCCCCTCTTTAACGATACCGACAAGGCAAGGGAGCTTTATAACGAGAGGCACAGCGTATATTTGAACGCCGCGGATATTGTTATAGACGGCAATATGTCGGCGCGCAAAACCGCGCTTGAAATCGCCCAGATGTTTAAATAGTTGAAAAATAAATTATATTGTGCTATAATGCTTTAGCATTGTTGATTAAATCACGGTGTGCTACAAAATGCTATCACTTATGAGGTATAATATGAGTGCTAAAAACGGCGAGATAAAATATACCGTCAGTATGTTCAAGAAATACCGTAATCTTCTCGGTGAGCTGACGCGGAAAAATGTTAAGCTGAAATACAGAAACTCGTGGCTCGGTATACTCTGGAGCTTTATCCAGCCGCTTCTCTATATGGTTGTGCTTTCCGTTGTATTCGGCGGAATTTTCGGCACGGAGCGTAAGGACATTGTCTGCTTCCCCGTTTATCTTTTCACGGGACGACTGCTTTTCAGCTTCTTCACGACCTCCACGAAACAGGCTATGACCTCTTTCAGAAGGAATCAGGCCATCATAAAAAAGGTCTATGTACCTAAGTATATGTACCCTCTTTCCTCAATATTAAGCAATTTCATTAACTTTGCGATATCGCTTCTCTGCCTTATCTTCGTATGGATATTCTTTAAGACGACGGGTATAGCAGGAGGCGGCGCCCTTCACATTAACGGATATGTCCTTCTCTGCTGGGTGCCGATGCTGATTCTTCTGATTTTCTGCACGGGCGTAGGACTTATTCTTTCTGTCATCAGCGTATATTTCAGGGATATTGAATATATCTGGGAGGTGCTTTGCCAGCTTCTGTTTTATATGGTTCCGATTATTTACCACTTAAACAGAATTATAAAGAGCCATCCTCCGATTAACTATGTTGTAAATATCGGCGGTAAGCCGTTAATGCTTTTCAATCATCCGATTATCATTGAGGACCACCCGATGGTTATGATAATAAAGCTTAATCCGCTTTACTCAATGATTGAGCTTTTCAGGCAGTGCGTGCTTTATCATCAGATTATGAGTACAAGTATGCTCCTCTATGCAGCCGTATTCTCGTTCATAACGCTTTTTGTCGGAATATGGTTCTTTAACAAGAAAAGCGACGACATCATCTTCCATTTATAATTGTAAATTATTAAAGCCTTTCACTGCTTGTGAAAGGCTTTTTTACGGTTATAATATATCCTTTAATGTTTTGCCCTTGAGAAATTCCTCAATCGTATCGTCAAGCTCCTTCCAGACTCTGAAAGTCTTACAGGAATCGGCTGACTCGCACTCCCGTTTATCGACGCAGGCAACGGGCGCAAGCGTATCCTCGGAGGCTGAAAGTATATCGTAAAGGCTGTAATCCTCAACCTTTCTGTTAAGCTGATAGCCGCCGTTTTTACCCCTCACGCTTTCAAGAAGTCCTGCCTTTGTGAGAGATGAAACAATTATTTCAAGATACTTTATACCTATATTTTCATTCTGCGAAATATCCTTTAGCGAAACGGGACCGCAGTCATTATGCTCCGCAAGATAGCTCATTATACGAAGCGCATAACGCCCCTTTGTTGAAATCATCATTTTGCATCACCTCCGAAAAAGCGCTTTGCAATCCTGACGCTTTCCATAGCATCCTTTGCGTAATAATCAGCGTTAATCATATCTGCATAGGACTGGGTCAAAACAGCTCCGCCGACAAGCACGCTTGCATCGGTGTTATCGTGAATAAGCTTAATGGTTCTTTCCATATTCGGCACGGTCGTTGTCATCAGAGCCGAAAGCGCAACAAGTCTTGCTCCGTGCTTTACGGTCTGTTCAAGCACGGTTTCGCACTTAACATCCTTGCCAAGGTCAATCACATCAAAGCCGTAATTTGACAGCAGCACCTTAACTATATTTTTACCGATATCGTGAATATCGCCCTCGACGGTTGCAATTATTATTTTGTTCTCGCTTTTCTGCTCCTGACCCGAAAGTATAAGATGCTCCTTTATAACATCAAACGCCGCCTTTGCGGAGTCAGCGCTCATAAGAAGCTGGGGCAGGAAAAGCTTGTTTGCTTCAAAATCGGCGCCCACCCTGTCAAGCGCAGGAATTATATGCTCATTAATAACATCAAGCGCCTGCGTACCGTCCTTCAGAAGCACGCCTGCGCACTGCGCCGCATCCTCCTTGATTCCTTTGACAATCGCTTCAAACAGGCTTACGCTTTCATGGCTTGCCTGCGCGGGCTTCTCATTTGTGGCGGAGGATATATATTCCTCGCAGTTGTCGTCAAAGCCGCGAAGAGCATTGAAGGAATAATACGCATTCATCATCGACTCGCTCAGCGGATTTATAATGCCTGCCGAAAGTCCGTTTTCAAGAGCAAGAGTGAAAAACGCAGTGTTTACCGCACTCCTGTTCGGCAGACCGAAACTGATGTTTGACACTCCCAAAACAGTGTTTACACCGAGCTTTTCCCGTATATACTTAACCGCTTTAAGCGTTTCGGTTGCATTGTCCTTATTTGTTGAAACTGTCATTGTAAGCGCGTCAACAACAAGGTCCTTTTTATCAATTCCGTACTCGGCAGCAGTGCGAATTATTTTTTCCGCAATTGCTATTCTGCCCTCTGCGTTTTCGGGAATACCGCTTTCATCAAGACAAAGGCAGACAAGAACGCCGCCGTATTTTTTTACAAGCGGAAATACCTCCGCCATATTTTCAGCCTTGCCGTTCACGGAGTTGACCATAGGCTTGCCGTTATAAATTCTCATTGCACGCTCAAGCGCCTTTGCGTCCGGCGAGTCAAGCTGGAGCGGAAGCGGAAGCACGGACTGAAGATTATAAACTGTTTTTGACAGCACCTCTATCTCGTCAATCTCGGGCAAGCCGACATTTACATCAATAATATGCGCGCCCCTGTCCTGCTGTGCAAGGCCCTCTTTTACAGCATAATCCTCATCGCCTCTTCTCAGAGCTTCTTTAAACAGCTTCTTGCCTGTCGGGTTTATCCTTTCGCCGATAACGACGGGCTTTTCGCCAAGCTCAACAGTCGTCGAATACGAGGTTACAAGAGTTTTATTCTTCTTCTCGGGCACGCTTTCGGGTATATCCCTGCACGCCTCAATCATTTCTTTTATATGCTTGGGAGTAGTGCCGCAACAGCCGCCAAGGTACGACACGCCGATACGCGCAATCTCCTCCATATCCTTCGCAAACTCCTCGGGAGAAACATTGTAAACAGTCATGCCGTTCACCGACTCGGGCAGTCCTGCGTTCGGCATAACAAGAACAGGAAGCGAGGTGTGCTTCCTAAGCTCCTTGAGAAGCGGAATCATCTGCTTCGGTCCGAGTCCGCAGTTAAAGCCGATTACATCAACGCCGAGCCCCTCGAGTATGGTGCAAGCCGTTTTTACATCTGCGCCCGTAAGAAGCCTTCCGTTCTCATCGAAAATCATTGAAGCGATAATCGGCAGGTCGGAATTTTCCTTAACCGCAAGCACAGCCGCTTTAAGCTCATAGCTGTCGCTCATCGTTTCAATAATTGCAATGTCCGAGCCGTCCTTGCCTGCATTTACAACCTCGGCAAAAAGCTCCACTGCCCTTTCAAAATCAAGGTCGCCCATGGGCTTTAAAAGCTTACCCGTGGGTCCGATATCAAGCGCAACCTTTTTACCTGCCCTGCCCGCAAGCTCAACTCCGGCACGCACAAGCTCGGCAACATTATTGTATTTAAGCGAATTCGCACCGAAGGTGTTTGCAGTGATATAATCAGCACCTGCGTCAGCATATGCAAAATGAATTTTCAATACCCTCTCGGGCTCGTTTACATTAAGAAGCTCGGGCAGCTCGCCTGCCTTGAGTCTTAACATTGAACCCATTGCGCCGTCAAAAAACTTAATCATTTTCAATACCTATAATCGCCGTAACTGACTTTGTGGGTACCATCTGGCAGGTATCCGTAAGCGTAAGACCTATACGCTTAGTCAGCTCAAGCATTTCAAAAATTTTACGGTTTTCAGTAATATCAAGGTCGAAGTATCCGGGTGAATACCTCTGTCTTAAAACAAGTCCCTGCGCCCTGAGCGTATCCTCAAGGCTGTCGCAGACCTCCTCAATTTTCGAGGCAAGGCACGCCTGAAGCACCATAGCTCTTGCTATATCCGTGCCTGAATATGTGCGAAGAAGCCTGTCGCATTCCGTGCCGAGTGTCGCGCCGAATATGCAGACCTTATTACAGCCCTCAAGCGTTTTTGCAAGGCGCTTGCTGTGAAATTCCTCGCCGTTCACATAAAGACAGTCATTGGTAACCCTGCACTCAAAAATTCTGTGAAGGGTTTTAGTTGTTACGGCTTTTTCAACCTCGCCCGCGCACTCGTCGACAAGAGCCAAAAGCCTTTCATCCTCAACTCTCGACGAGGTCCTGAGGTATCTTAATATCTCAGCTCTGTTCATTTATAATCGCCGAAAGTCCTTTCATAATCTGCTCAGCCACATCGGGCTTGTTCATAGTATAAATATGTATATTGTTAACGCCGTTTGCCATAAGGTCGATAATCTGCTCGGTAGCGTAGATTACGCCTGCCTGCTTCATCGCGTCGGGATTTTCGCCGAAGCGCTCCATTATCCTTTCAAACTTTTTAGGAAGAGTACAGTTTGAAAGCTCAACGCTGCGCTTAATCTGCTTTGCGTTTGTTATCGGCATAATGCCTGCAATAATGGGTACATTTATTTCCTTGATAGCGCACATCTCACGGAAGTCAAAGAACTTTTCGTTATCGAAAAACATCTGCGTCGTGAGGAAATCAAGGCCGCAGTCCACCTTGTCCTTGAGCCTCGCTATATCCTCCACTCTGTTTTTCGATTCGGGATGGCACTCGGGATAGCACGCGCCGCCTATGCAGAAATCGCCCCTTGACTTAATCTCGCCTATAAGCTCGCTTGCGTGGTAAAAATCATGGGAAGCTCCGCGGTCATAATCCTGAGGAACATCGCCGCGAAGCGCAAGTATGTTTTCAACTCTGTTTGCCTTCAGTTCGTCAAGCACCGAGTCCACCTTCTCCTTAGTGGAATTCACACAGGTGAGATGCGAAAGGGGCGTAACACCGCCCTGCGCAATTGCGTTTGCAATCTCGCTCGTGTAACCGCTTGCAGTACCCGAGGCGCCGTAGGTAACGCTCATAAACGCAGGCTTGTACTTAACCATCTCGGCTATAACCGCCTTCGTGTCCACGAGCTTAGCCCACTCCTTCGGAGGAAAAACCTCAAAGGAAACAGTAACTTTATTGTTTTTTAAAATATCCTTGATTTTCATAAAATCATTCCTATATATTTAATATTAACTAATTATACTACTAAAGTGATAGGATTTCAACCTATTAAAGCGAAAAAGGGCTTTGCTGCAAAAAAACGCACAAAATATGCTCAAAGGGGCGCCCATCGTAAAGAATGTCAGCCCTAAACGCAAAAGATTCAATAAATAATAAATGAGTATTTACTACGAAAAAATGAGTATAAATGAGAAAAAGAGAGAAACTCACCTCTTTAATTAAATTTATCAAAAATTTTTGTTGACTATTATTTTGTGCTGTGCTATTATAATCGGGCAATAAAAAATTAATTGGAGGAATTGATTATGTCAACATTTATGCCAAAAGCTGACGAAATCACACGCAAGTGGTATGTTATCGACGCTGCGGACAAACCTCTCGGCAGAGTAGCAAGCGAGGCTGCTGTTCTCCTCAGGGGCAAGCATAAGCCAATCTTTACACCACATGTTGACTGCGGTGATTTTGTTATTATCATTAATACTGACAAGGCTGTTCTTACAGGCGACAAGCTCAACAAGAAGCTTTATCAGCATCACACAGGTTACATCGGTAATCTTAAAGAAGTTAAGTACGGTACTCTTATGAAGGAAAAGAGCGACTTTGCTATGAAGCTTGCTGTTAAGGGTATGATTCCCGACACAACACAGGGCAGAAAGCAGCTCACAAGAGTTCACATCTATAAGGGTGCAGAGCATAAGCACGAGGCTCAGAAGCCCGAAGCTTACGAAATTTAACAGGAGGTATCTGAATTATGTACGAAACAAATCCTTATTTCTACGGAACAGGTAGAAGAAAAGAGTCTGTTGCCAGAGTACGCGTATATGCAGGTACCGGCAAAATCACAATTAACGACAGAGATATTGACGATTACTTTGGTCTTGAAACACTTAAGCTCATCGTTCGTCAGCCTCTCGCTCTTACCGAGACAACTGAGAAGTTCGACATCGTATGCCGTGTTAACGGCGGCGGCGTAACCGGTCAGGCAGGCGCAATCCGCCACGGTATCGCAAGAGCACTTCTTCAGTATGACGAGTCGCTTCGTCCTGCACTCAAGAAGGCAGGCTTCCTCACTCGTGACCCGAGAATGAAGGAAAGAAAGAAGCCCGGTCTCAAGAAAGCTCGAAGAGCTCCGCAGTTCTCAAAGAGATAATTGTTTCAAATCACGCTCCTGTTTAGGCGAGATGCGATAACGAAGGATAGGTTTTGACTTTGTCTTTTTGACTCTAAAACAACAAAAAATCCGCTGAATACGGCAAGTATGCAGCGGATTTTATTATTGCC
>CADAUV010000078.1 GCA_902791235.1 Oscillospiraceae bacterium | reverse complement strand
GCCTATTTTTTGTTAGAACAAAGCATAAATTCGGGTTAAGGCTTGACGCCTTAACCCGAATTTTAATACAGTTATAGCGAAAAAGAGGCGATTTTAGGGATGACATTCTTTACGACGGGCGCCCCCTTGGGGCGCCTTTTGTTTTGTAAGGGAAAAAGGCCGCGCAAAAAGCAGCATAGCGAAATTTTGCGCTCTGAGTACGATGTGTGTTGCTTGTTTAATTGTTTGAGTATAATTGATTTTTTAGTTAAAGTAAATAAAAAAATTATAACATTTATCAAAAAAATAGTGCAATTTAATATTTCGTGTGTTATAATTAGCTTGATAATTATTTCAGGCAATTAGCGTTGCCTTTAAATTTTTTTGAGGAGTAAGAATTTATGGCTGAAAACCAAAGCAAGGTAAAGCAACTCTTTACCGAAATCAAGACGCATTGGAAAAAGCCGGCGCCGGGTAAGTATGTTCCGTACAAGGAATATCTTAGTATTTTCGCAGGCGTCGGCAGTAACTATGCCGGCTCAAAAACACTTGAGTATATAGCGTTTGCGGCAAGCTGTTATCTGATGATGTATCATTATAAGCTTCCGTATGTTACATACTCGGTAATCGGACTTATCAATATGCCGCTTAGCTATGTGTGGACGATTATCTGGTGGTTTGTGTGCGACAACCTCGGATTTTTACCTAAGCGAACGGAAAAGAAACTCTATGTGGTTTACTTGTCCGCAGTCGCTTTAGGTATATTTATGATTTGCTATAATTTTGATTCAATCTTAAATCCTGCAAATCCCGTGGTTGCGATGTTCAATTCCTTCAAGGGTATATCCGCAGCATCGGCTATTAAGATATTAGGCACCTTCCTTCTTAATCAGGGCTGGATAGGCGCTCGTAATATCTTCTGGAGAAAGAAGCTTATACCTAAATTCGGTCGTTATAAGTACGGTCTTTACTGTGATTATATACCGAAGAACATTATGGTTATTCTTATCGGATGGCTTCCTTTCTATACCACAATCGGCGATGATGTAAAGCGTGTTTGGGTAGCAAATCTCCTGTTTGCAATTTACAATGTATTCGGATTTGCCAATAACCTTGAGACCTGTACACAGAATATTTCACCTAATGTGCGTGAAAGGATTTTTGTAAGGTCCTATCCTATCAAGCTTTCACATCTTTTCTGGTCAATTATGGCGATTGTCATTCCTGCAATTATCGGCACTACGAAGGACAAGTGGGCTGATATTGCTGTATTTAAGTGGATTATCCCCGTAACCTTCTTTATCTTCTCGACGCTGACAATGGTATTCGCCGGCAGTATTAAAGAGCGAATTCCTCAGCCACCGCTTGAGAAAAAGGTTAATATAAAAAT
This sequence comes from Oscillospiraceae bacterium, assembly GCA_902791235.1. Classification (GTDB taxonomy): domain Bacteria; phylum Bacillota; class Clostridia; order Oscillospirales; family Acutalibacteraceae; genus Eubacterium_R. The sequence continues at coordinate 5,771 of CADAUV010000078.1, read as the reverse complement.
GTGGGACGGTATGTTCGGTGTTATGCGTAACAAGTATAAGTGGACACTTACGATTGTAGGTCTCCTCGACTCACTTGGTAACGGTATGCTTGACTTTGCTGTCATTCTTTACCTTTATACTTTCCGACTGTCGGGTTTGTCTTACAGCTTGCTTGTCGCGCTTGTTTCCTTCGCGGGAACGCCGCCTGATTTATTCTCGCCGTATTTTATAAAACGGTTTTCGTATAAACAGATAATGATTTTCTTCCAGTATTCGCGTGCGATAGGATATTCGATTATCGTGCTGTGCTACTGGTTCCTCGGCGACAATTTACAGCTATGCGGTATTATTTCGATTGTAATGCTGTTTATTATGGAAATGTGTAAGACCGTGCCTGTTACCGTCGGACACGATATGGATGTTCGTATTTCCGACTATCAGATGTATCTTTCGGGCGAAAGGCTTGAAAGCTTTTCAGGTGTATTCGGTTGGTTTACGGGTCCCGTTACAACATTTATCGGTCTTATAATTCCTTTGCTGCTTCTTAAAAACGGATTTAATTCCAACTTCGATGTACTGTTCATTGACGAAGTTCGTGTAAAGATTATTGCCATACCTCTTATGTTTGATATAGCGGGCTATGTTCTTATGTCAATTCCGTACTTCTTCTGGGATTACACTGACGATAAGCAGAACAAGGTTATGGAAGTTTTGCGCAGGCGTGAAGAGGTAACCAGAAAACAGATGGAAGAGGGCGATGACAGTACGCCGGAGGAAAACGCTGTTGCCGTTATGGAGGAAGAAACTGAAACAGCGGAGGTGATGTCATGAAATTAGGTAAGAAAAAGAATGCTCCTGAAGCTGCTGAGGAAACTGAAGAGGATTTCCTTACTAAAGAAGCAAAGGAAATGGAGGAGCAGGCGCCTGAGTATACGCTTGACATCCCCGAGGATGAAATCTGGACTTACCAGATTGAAGGACTTCAGGCTCCGAGTGTAGGTAAGAGCTATGATAATGCCCTTGTAAAGAAAATTGTTGTAATCGCTGTAATTCTCTTTGCAATCGGTCTCAGTATTTTCTTTTCGGTCAATGCGCTTAAAACAACTGAATTTAAGTATGAAGAGGTTGACGGAGGATATGAGCTTGTTACATATTCAAATCCCGGTAATGTAAGGGAAGTTACTATTGATTATGTTGACGGCGATGTTACAAAGCCCGTTGTCTCCCTTCATGATTACGCTTTTAACTGCGACGGCGCTATTGAAAAGGTTCATATCGGCAAGGATGTAAAGTATATTGACGGTAAGACCTTCTATTCCTGCTGGAATATCCAGTATGTCGATATTGATGACGATAATCCTTATTACTGCGATGTTGACGGCGTTGTTTATAATAAGGATATGACAAAGATAATTTTCTATCCTACCGACTATGACCGTACGCTCAGAATTAATAACGGTTACGCTCATCTCGTTTGGGAGTGTGAGAGCTGCGGTCGTCAGTATGACCCGGCTGTCGGTGATGAAGAGGGCGGTATCGCACCCGGTACTCTTCCTGAGGATATGCCGGACGATTACGCTTGCCCCGGTAATAACGGCAAGAAGTGTAATTCGCGCGGCAATGAGTATTACTGGGCGTATCACAGCGATTTGACCGAGGATGACGGCAAGACTGAAATGTGGGAGCTTTGGGGTACTACCGAGCTTTATGACGAGGCTTTCTATGAGGAATATAACCTCAAAACAAGAACTTATGTTTTACCCTCAACTGTAACAGAAATCGGTCAGCTTGCATTCGCTTATTCAAATATTACGGAGCTTTATGTTCCCGAAGGACTCAAGGTTATCGGACCGCAGGCGATATTCAAGAATGAAATTCTCAGAAATATCTATACTTACAAGTGCGACGCACCGATAACTGATACTTTCTATACTGCCATTGCTTCAATGACTCAGGTTTATGATTCGCTTCCTGACGGTCTTGAGGAAATCGGCTCCGACGCTTTTTACCACCTCAGAGGACTTGACTATATGTACATTCCGTCTTCTGTTACTAAAATAGGACATCATCTGATGTGGGAAGCAGTTTACAAGGATGAAAACACCAATGAGCTTATGGGTATAACCGAGGTCAATGTAGCTCTTTCTGAGGACGAATTTAAGTCGCAGGTTGAGCGAGGTGAAAAATGGATTCCCGAATATAATAACGGACTTTTCAGTAAAAAGGCTCCTGTTAACTACGGTGCAGAAAGACGCGCACATGTTGATAAGTAATTAGGTAAAACCCCTTGGTAATAATTTGCCAAGGGGTTTTATTAAAAAGTTATATGTTTTTCCAAACTAATTCAAAATATGTATTGACTTTTGTCGATAAATAATATAAAATATAACAGCCTTGTGAGGTAAGACATTATATAGGGGTATAGCTCAGTTGGTAGAGCAGCGGTCTCCAAAACCGCGTGCCGAGGGTTCAAGTCCTTCTGCCCCTGCCAAAAAAAGACCGCATATGCGGTCTTTTTTTATGATTAGATGTTGTGGCAATTAGATAGCACTAACTTTAGATTTGAGTTAGAAAGTTCATTATTATTTACAATTTATTAATAAAATATTAGTCTTAATGACAAATTTTTTGTTGAAATTTTATAATAATGATGTTATACTACTAATAGATTTATAAGGGGGTTAATGCCTTGACTAAAGAAGAGAAAAAAGCTAAGAAGCTTCAGAAAAAAGAAGCCAAGCAGTTGAAGAAGGAAGCAAAGCTTGAAAAGGCTAATGCAAAAGCAGCTGCTAAGGCTGAGAAAAAGCATGCTAAAGCTTATGAAGGCTTTGTAAAGAACACTGAGAAAAAGAATGCAAAGCTTCAGGAAAAGGCTAAAAAGGAAGGCAAGGATTTTGTTCCCGTTGCTATTCCTCCTATTGATGAATTCCAGACTAAGGGTGAAATTAAGGCTGAGAAGTCAATGCAGAAGGCATATGCTAATTATGTCAAGAAGATAGAAAAGAAGAATGCAAAGGCTGAAAATAAATGCGCTAAGAAGGGCAAACCTTTCGTTCCGATTGCTATTCCTACATATGAGGAGTTTGCTTCAACTGCCGGCAGCGGAAGCAACACAAAGAGAATAATCTTAATGATTATCCTTCTTTTCCTTATTTGGTTCCTTGTATATTTTGCATATATGTACTATACATATGAGTATGTTCCTGCACACGAGGAAACAACAGCTTCTGAGGAAGGCGAGCCTGCGGTTTACGACCCGTACTCAAATCCTCACGAGATTACAACAACTCCCAATTACACTGTTGCTGACGCAAAGCTTTATCTCCAGCAGACTCTTTATGATAACTGGAATAAGATGGGCTTAAGCTCAGACCCTTCAAATTCTATCTCTTATATGGGCAAGGTACAGGTTATTAACGGCGCTGATTGTTATATGTTCTCTGCAGGCGGACGGACATACGCCGTTGCAGTTAAGCTTTCAGCTTGTTATTATTGCCATGACGGTCAGTATGACCCGCTTACATTTGATAATACCAATATTCTCTTTGGTGATTAATAAATTAAAGGCTCGGTTTACCGAGCCTTTAACTTTTATTTTGTTATAATTGTAAAAACCGAGGTGCCTGAACACCTCGGTTTTTTTAGTTTTTAAGGCTGTGAAGCGGTGCGGGAATTTTACCGCCTCTGTTTATAAACTGCGAAGGAGAAGCCGTATTCACCTTCATAACAGGACCGCTTCCGAGCAGTCCGCCAAACTCAAGCTCATCGCCGATATTCTTTCCGATTGCAGGTATAACTCTTACGGCGGTTGTTTTACCGTTAACCATACCGATTGCTGCTTCATCGGCAATTATTCCGCTGATTACCTCGGCTGTTGTATCGCCGGGAATTACAATCATATCAAGGCCTACGGAGCATACCGCTGTCATAGCCTCAAGCTTTTCAATTGAAAGACAGCCGCTTCTCGCTGCGTCAATCATACCTGCGTCCTCTGATACGGGGATGAATGCGCCTGATAGGCCTCCGACGCTTGACGAAGCCATAACTCCGCCTTTTTTAACTGCGTCATTAAGCATTGCAAGACAGGCTGTTGTACCTGCGCCTCCGCACTGCTCAAGTCCGATTTCCTCTAAAATATGAGCGACTGAATCGCCGACAGCAGGTGTCGGAGCAAGGGATAAATCAACAATTCCGAAAGGTACGCCGAGCCTACGCGATGCCTCCGTACCGACGAGCTGGCCCATTCTTGTAATCTTAAATGCAGTTTTTTTAATAAGCTCTGCGATTTCGTTAATGGAGTAATCAGGATGCTTTGAAACAGCGCTTCTTACAACGCCCGGACCTGAAACACCGACATTTATTACGCAGTCAGGCTCGGATATTCCGTGAAATGCGCCTGCCATAAAAGGATTGTCCTCAGGTGCGTTACAGAATACAACAAGCTTTCCTGCGGCTATACAGTCCCTGTCCTTTGTAAGCTCGGCTGCCTCCTTAACCTTTTGTCCCATAAGCTTAACTGCGTCAAGATTTATACCTGCTTTTGTCGAGCCGATATTAACTGACGAACAAATATGCTCGGTGCTTGCAAGCGCCTCGGGAATTGAGTTAATAAGCTCAAGGTCGCCTGCTGAAAATCCTTTTTGTACAAGTGCGCTGTATCCGCCGATGAAATTTACGCCTATGCTCTGCGCCGCTTTTTCAAGTGCAAGCGCATATTTAACAGGATTGCCGCCGCTTACGCCTGCGAGCAGAGCTACAGGAGTTACGCTGACGCGTTTATTTATAATAGGAATACCGTATTCCTTTTCAATCTGATTTCCTGTTTCTACAAGCTTTTCTGCCTTTTTGCAGATTTTATCGTATATTTTCTGACAGGATTTGTCTATATCCGTATCCGCACAGTCAAGAAGGGAAATGCCCATTGTAGTGGTTCGGATGTCAAGACATTCATCCTGAATCATTCTGATTGTTTCAAGAATATCGTTTGTGTTAATCAAGGATTATACCTCCAAAGATAGCGGTTATATTCTGTGCATCGAGTTAAATATTTCCTCGTGCATTGTGTGTATTGCAAGTCTGTTATCCTTGCCGTACTGCTCAAGCCTGTCAGCAAACGCAGCAAAATCAACGGTGCTGTCAGTAATGTCAGCCATCATAATCATACAGAACATATCATCCATTACCGTTTGAGATACATCAATGATATTGACTTTGTATTCAGCGCAAATGCCGGATACCTTAGCAAGTATACCGACTGTATCCTTGCCGACAACTGTAATAACTGCCTTCATAATTAATCTCCTTAAATAATAAACTTATGTATTAACGCCTAAATTATAGCAAAGGCTAAAACTTTTTTCAATAAAGTAAAGAAATATATTTTATTTTTTTTAAATATGTGGTAAAATACCATAAAATGTTTAAGATATTAAATATATAAAGGAATTTAGTTTTGGAATTTAAAAACATAGCCGATATGCACACGCACAGTATTATCAGCTTTGACGGTAACGATAGCTGTGAGGCGCTGTGCGACAGTGCTGCCCATTGTAAGGCGGTTGCTCTTGCGATAACCGATCACTGCGATATTGACGGTGATGAGAATTTTGATGAGCTTGTAAAGACTCAGTTTGAGAAAACGCTTAAGGTTAAAAATGAATATACCGATAAGCTCGAGGTACTTCAGGGACTTGAGATAGGTCAGGGGATTTACCGTAAAAATCAGGTTGATAAATACCTTGATGAGTATTCCTTTGATTTCATTTTAGGCTCGCTTCACAATCTTGAATAT
>CADAUV010000077.1 GCA_902791235.1 Oscillospiraceae bacterium | reverse complement strand
CTCGACACCAAGTTATTACACATATCGATCACACCAAAAAGAGGTTCGTTCAGGATATTGAGCGAACCTCTAAAATATTTATCTGGACATTGAAACTTCCGTAGTTGTTAAGTCTGACCTTGAAATCAATCTGCTTTCAAGAAACAAGATTAACGTAACGGGTTATAATCTTGATACAACAAACGGCAGCGAAAGATTCAAGGCAACATCGGTTGAAGAAAAGAACGGCGATTTCTACGTTATTCACATTGAGGGCATTGAGCCTGAAAATATGGACAACACAATTACCGTAAACACCGACTGCGGCAATATCGTTATGACTGCAAATTCTGTAATGAAAGCAATGGCAGGCAGCAGCGACGAAAAGATGGTAACGCTTGCAAAGGCTATGTATCTTTACGGCGTAGCCGCGAATAACTATTTTGCATAAGGAGGAAAACACAATGAAAAAATTTGAATACAACGAACCCGAATTCAGAGTTGTGGCAACCTCCTCACAGGATGTTATTACAACTTCGGGTGGCGGCGAAACACCGGCGCAGAGTAATAACTACACTGCCGGTCAGTTCGAAGCAGGACCGCTCACTTTCACTATTTAAAAAAGCGACCTTCGGGGTGTCCGTCATAAAGAAGGTACACCCCGAAGGCAGTGTCTTTAGTAAGAAATCACGGTATATCAACGGCTATGCCGTTTTTTCTTTTTCTTCAATTTCTTCAACAACTAGCTTTGGTTTTTTGAATTTGCCGTTTTGGAAGCGTTTTTCAAATTCTTCCGGCGGTAATCTCTTAATTAAACCAACACCGCTTTGAATCAGTTGATGAACTGGTATTCAGTTTTGCACCTACCATATTAGCAGATGCAAATAACTTTGTCAACACCCATTTAGAATATTTGTTCGTATGCGTTTGAACAAGGTCTGTATAGGTTTGAAATGACAATAGCGCCGTAATTTTTAACAAATATTCTCTATATATTAGGACAGTAAATGAGGGTTGTAAACCAAAAGCAAGGAATGATTTTCACTCCTTGCCTCATTGATTTATGCCGTTGCTTTTGCTTCGGCAATTCTGTTTTTTGCTTCCCTGTCAATTCTTTCAAGGTCTTTTTTCAGCTTGTTATGACTAAGGATTAAGGTCAGCGCAAGAAACGCAGCTAAGAACAGCGCAAGAATGACAGCACTGTTTCGTGCGTTAGCGCACGGCGTTCCGCTGATGGCTTCCTTGAATAATTGCGTTGAATACGTCATCGGCAGCACCTTGTTAATTGCTCTGAAGAAACCGTTTTGCGTTTCAATCGGGAAGGTGCCTGCGCACGAGGTGAGCTGTAAAATCAGCAATAGCAGGGAGACGAACTTTCCGACGTCGCCGAGATTGATAATGCAGAACTGAACGATTGTCATAAAGGTCAGCGACACCAGCATACACGCGCCGAAGAGCATTGCCGGATTGTTGACGGTGATATGTAGAACATCTTTAATAACGACGGCAAGTAATACACCCTGCGCCATACTGATTAAGCCAAACAGCATTGTTCTCATAACAATTCTGTTAGAGTCTTTAGTCAGTGATTTAATCTTGCGGTTATAATCAAGATATATACCGAAGTAAATCATCAGACTGCCAACCCATAATGACAGTCCCATAAAGTACGGCGCAAATGCAGAACCGTAGTTTTCTACGGGTTCTACGAATGTCGTTTCAGTAGAAACAGGCTCTTCGGAATACTCCGCCAGTCCGTCAAGCACTTTCAGCTGCTCGTTGGTATCCTCAACGGATTCGTCCACTCCTTCCTTTGCCGTGTTAATACCGTCGTTCAAACGCATAGCACCGTCGCTGAGTTCATAAGTGCCGGTTTGCAATGAAATAATACCGTTGTTCAGAGTATTGGCTCCGTCTGACAAACTATTGGCACCGTTGGACAGTTGATTGGCGCCCGTCAAAAGTTTACCTGCACCTTTGTTCAGCGAGGATATGCCGTCAGAAAGCGCGGGGATCTTGGCGTTAAGCGTGTTCAATCCGCTGCTCAAAGCGCCGGCGCCGTCAGAAAGCGCTTTCACGCCGTCTGCAAGAGCGGGCGCATTTTCCGCAAGCGTGTTGGTTCCGTCCTTTATTTGAGAAGCGCCGTTCGCCGCAGAGGTTACGCCGTCGGTATATGTTTTAATGCCGCTGTTAAGCGTATCGGCGCCGCTCGCAAGCGTAGAGGCACCGCTGTTTAAGGCAGTATTTTTTGAGGATAACGTTTCCAGTCCGCTTTTAAGACTTGAGGCACCGTTATTCAGCACAGCACTGTTTTCATCTATGGCAAAGAGACCGCCGCTTAATTCCGTTGTTTTGGTTGCAATATACTGTGCCGTTGTATCTAAAGTGGTAACGCTTCCCGAAAGCTGTTCAAAGCCGTTGACAGCAGCGGTCAGGTATTGCTCATTACCCGTTGCCTGATAGGCTTTCAGCGCATTATAAGCATTGGTATAATATCCGCTGAAAGAGGTTATCCCCTGCGAGAGCTGGCTTACGCCTGAGGAAAGTGTTTTCGCTCCTTCAGCAGCAGAACTGACGCCTGCCGTATATTGCTTCACACCACTCTCAAGGGAAGCGGCACCATCATAAGCGCTTGATACGCCTGCGGTATAATCCTTTAATCCGCTTTGCAGAGAGGAAGCACCGATGCTGAGCTGAGAGGCACCGCCCGTCAATGCTGCATTATTATCTGTGAGTGTTCTGAGTCCTTCGTCTAATTGCACCGCACCGCTGTCAAGAGCGGTAATGCCGGAGGTTAAAGCGGGGACCTTACTGTTCAACGTTTTTGTTCCGTTCTTCAAGTCAGATGCGCCGTCAGTAAGTGCCTGTACGCCGTTTGTGAGGGTGGGCACGGAAGAATTCAGCGTATTTGTACCGTCTTTCAACGTAGTAATTCCCGTTGCCAGTTCTTTTGAACCCGAAGCAACCTGCTTGCTGCCGTCGTAAAGCTGTGAGGAGCCGTTTGCTAATTTGTCTGTGCCGTTCGTCAGTTCTTTCGTACCGTCATAGAGCGCAGCAGAGCCGTCCGACAGTTGTTCAAAGCCGTCCTGTAATTCACCCATGGAATCGGGCACGCTCTCTAACTTTTCACACAGCGTCGTAATGATTTCCTTATCAATGTTTGAATTAACCGTCTGTTTGATGGTCGGCATAGCGTTTTCAAGTATTTGCGCCGCCAGATAATTCTTCTTTTGATTTGCCGAATATACGATAGAGCTGTGCAGTTTTTCAGTATTTTCCGAAGCCGTGGAAGCGTTATATGAAAAGTCCTGCGGTATCGTGATAGAGGCGTAATATTTATCCTCTAATACGCCCTGTTCAGCGTCTTTTTCGTCTGTAAAAATAAACTTAATGCTGCCATTCTCTTCCAGATTGTCGCAGATTTCTTTGCCGAGATTACGTTCTTCGCCGTTAATTTCCGCTCCGCTGTCAAGGTTGACAACGGCGACCGGCACCTCGTCAAGCCTTGCATAGGGATCCCAGAAAGCGCCGAGATAAAAATAGGTATACATTAAAGGTATGATTAGTACGCCTATAATAATCGCTACTTTCACAATCCATGAATTTTTGATTTTTGACATCATTTTCACTCCTTTACAAGATGTAAAAATTGATTTTTACAGATTGTAGTGCAAGAGCGTCAAAAAGTCATTAAGCAAGTTTAATTCATTGTAAAAACTTTTATCAAAATCGTGACAATGCCTAAAAAATAGCCGTCTTTTCAGACGGCTAAAAATTATTTCAGCTAATGAATGATTTGATTTTTTCAGCATCGGAATATCCTTTTTCGTACAGCGTTTGTAATTTTTCAACATCCTTTGTCAGCGTTTTCATACCTAAGATATCATCCGGCGCAATAACCAGCGCTTTCTCTTGTTCCTGTAATTCAAGTGCTAAAGCAAGGGACTTCGCATAATTTTCCGCCCTATTGTTTAACGCTTTAGCCGTATTTGGATGTTTGGATATTAAAAGCCTCCACGCAGCCTCGTTACGCAGTTGCTTTATGTCTGCGTCAATCGGTTTCGTAAGAATAACAACAACTTTATCGCAACCCTTGTCAAGTGCCTTTTGGAGCGGGATAGGGTCTGATATACCGCCGTCAAAATATTCTCTTGAATAAACCTTAATCGGCTTGCAGACAATCGGCAGACAGGAGGAAGCCATAATAATACTATAATCATCCTGCCTGATATCGTCATTCTTGTTAAAATACCTTGCCCGTCCGGTTTCAGCGTCCGTTGCAACAACGATTAAATCGGTATTACTATTCTTTAATGTTTCATAATCAAGCGGGCTTTCGCCGTCTTTCATCGACAACGTTCCGTAAATATAATTCAAATCAAGATAAGAGCCTGATTTCAATAAATTATCTGGACTCATAGCCTCTTTGCGTAAAGAATAGTCAAGATAAAACGGTTTATTCCTGCCCCGTTGTCGTGCTACATAACTTGCACAGTTGGCGCTGCCTGCCGAGATACCGATACATAAATCAAAATATATTCCGTCATCAAGCAAGCGGTCAAACACGCCTGCGCCGTATATATCCCGCAGACCGCCTCCAACGTCAATACAACCTATCATAATTATCCCTGTTTCTCGTCCGCTTCATCATTTAATACAACGTATTTATAGTCCGTATTTTGTTTCACAGGCTGTTCCTCTTGTGCAGCTGCCGCTGCCTTTGACGCTTTGTAATTTTTGAATATCTGCACCAGTTCATACACAACTACCGCCACGCCGCAAGTAATAAAACTGCATATAACAATTTTACCGACACGTGTAATTTTGCCCGAAAACTTCTCTGCCTTTTCTGTAATACTTAATATCTTGCTTTTCATAGTAGCACATTCTCACATTAACCGTTCAATAAGCGATTCCGAAAACTCAAATTGTTCCATAAGGATTTGAACGATCTTCTCATCGTCCATTCCGCTGTTTCGCATTTGTCTTATGTTATAAACGGCGAATTTTATCAGTGCCAGTTTATCTGAACATTCTGTTACCGCAATCGGCTGTATATGTCTTTTTCTCATAACTTACTCCTATAAAAATACGGCAGCCTGCTTTGAAACCCGTTTGTAATGTTTTGGCATAGCTGAGAAGAGAGATGACTACGCATTTATCTGGAGGAGAAAATTCAGCAGGCTGCCTATAATGAAAGGATTTGATTTCCTTGATTAAAGAATATCAAACCCTTAATATTTTTCCATAATCAAAAAGCGGAGAGTGATAAAATTTTTATCGGTTTATTTGTTTTGATTAGAGAAGCGTTTTATTGCGTCCGCCATATTTCCTTCCGTTATAATTGAAAGTCTGTTAATTATATCTTCTGGATCTTCTTTCATATTATGTTCTATCCATTCCAGAACAACACCGGAAAAAGCGTAAATGTAAAAGGAAGCCATAAATTCCTTGTCTTTGTCCTGAAGCGGTGCTTCCTTGCAAAGCTCGTCTATTACGTCTATAAACAACGCCTCAGTTAAGCGATGGATATACATATCAATATGCTCTCGGCTCATGGAATGGTAAACGTTAGTAACTAACGGCTTGTTATCAATCATAAGCAAAAACAGATTATAAAAGCCCTCCTGCCAATTGTCATAATGCCTTTTACCTGCAAGCGCCTTTTCGGCTTCAGCTACGCATACCCATTCCACTAAATCATAAATATCCTGAAAGTGATAATAAAAGGTCATGCGGTTTACGCCGCAGTTATCGGTAATATCTGCAATCGTTACCTTATCAAGAGGCTTTTTAACAAGTACCGTTTTTAACGATTCTGCCAGTGCGTTTTTTGTTGTATTGGACATACTACCACCCCATAAATATCTTATCATATTTGAAGTGTTTATAAAATAAACAAACTTTGAATTTTGATAAAATAAGCAAATTGCCCTTATTGATAAAAGTTTTTACAGCCGCGGTAAGTTGATTAGTGAAGAATTATACGAAATTAATTACAATTATTACGAAAAATCAAAGGAGGCGCAGTATGATTGAATTCAACTTTTATCAGTATATCTGGATTTTTATTATGGGTTGTTATTCGGGATACGGCATTGAAACGCTGTGGTGTCTTATAAAAAACGGATTCATAGAAAGCAGGAAATCTCTCGTTTTAGGACACCTGAGCGTTGCCTACGGTATGGGCGCTTTATTGCTTACGCTGTTGCTTGTCCATTTTCAAAACAAACCGATGTGGGCAATATTTCTGCTGTCTTTTGTCAGCGGAACGGTTGTCGAATATATCTGCTCTCTCGGTCAGGAAATATGCTTCGGCTCCGTTGCATGGGATTACAGCCATCTTCCGCTTAATATAAACGGCAGAGTATGCCTTATTTACTCTTTGTTCTGGGGACTTCTCGGAATAGCGTGGGTAAAGTTGATGATTCCGTTTCTCAATTTCTGCTTTACGCATATCTCAATACCCTTTGATAAAGTGCTCCTTTGGGCATTTATAATCTTTTTCATTTTTGACGTTGCGCTTTCAGCCTCCGCTGCCGTAAGAATGAACAGACGAAATGACGGAATTGCGCCAAAAAATCAATTCGAGGAATTTCTGGATTCGCATTACAACGACGAAAAAATGCATGAAATTTATGCGAATTCAAAATCTGTTGAAGAATCGTAAACGGTATTAGTATATCAAAGATTTATGTCTTACAGGAGGGGATAAAAATGAATAAAGCATTTGTGAAAAGGGACGGAACAATTAAGCTGTACGATATTGATATCAGCGAGCTTTGGCTGGCAAGTCTCGTTTACGCCCATATAGGCTGGTGGGTGGAAAATCTGTTCCGCCTGTCGTCAAAGCATATTCTTGATTCACGAAATCAGATTCTTCCGTTCTTATTCTGTTATTCCATAGCACTGTGGGCAATGTATTTTATGCTGGGTACGACGCATAAAACGAGGTTTTTTCAAAAGAAATCATCAGCGGTAAAGACGCAGCTGCCGTTGCGCTCAGAAATATATATTATTTTACGGTAACGTTCTTATTTGTATTCTTCGGCGAAATCGTTGTAGGCAGCCTTTTTGAGAAAATATCGGGGATACAGCTCTGGAATTATAACGGCATACCGCTTCATGTTACGCAGTACACAAGCGTCCCCACGTGTGCGGCTATTTCCTTCGGCGTTATGGTTATGATGGGTAATCTCTTTGAAGGG
>CADAUV010000076.1 GCA_902791235.1 Oscillospiraceae bacterium | reverse complement strand
CCCGGCGGCTTCAGCGGCGGCGACGAGCCTGAGGGCTCGGGTAAATTCATTGCAACAACCTTCAGAAACCCGAGAGTTAAGGAGGCTGTAACAAAGCTTCTCAATAACCGCGACGGACTTATGCTCGGTATCTGTAACGGCTTTCAGGCGCTTATAAAGCTCGGACTTGTTCCGTACGGCGAGATAAGGGAAATCAAGCCCGACGACCCGACGCTTACATTCAACACTATCGGCAGGCATATTTCCTCGATGGCTTATACGAGGGTTACGAGCGTTAAGTCGCCATGGTTCTCAAGCGTTAACGCAGGCGATGTTTTCGCAGTGCCGATAAGTCATGGCGAGGGCAGATTCGTTGCAAACGACGAGGTTATGAAAAAGCTTATTGAAAACGGACAGATTGCAACTCAGTATGTTGACCCCGACGGCACTCCCGTAAGCGATATGCCGTTTAATCCTAACGGCTCTGTATGCGCTGTTGAGGGCATTACCTCTCCCGACGGCAGAGTGCTTGGCAAAATGGCTCACTGCGAGCGTAAGGGCGACAATCTTTATGCGAATGTTCCGTTTGAGAAGGATATGAAAATATTTGAGAGCGGTGTTAACTACTTTAAATAAGACCGTATTCAGCCGTAATTATATTCTGCGGCTGAATGATTAAAGACTTTATCTGAAAGGAAATGTGTTATGAAAATAGATTCAATTTGCGTCCAGGGCGGTTACGAGCCCAAAAACGGCGAACCCAGAGTAATTCCGATTGTGCAAAGCACAACATATAAGTATGAATCAAGCGAGGCTATGGGAGATTTGTTTGACCTCAAGGCAAGCGGTTATTTCTACTCAAGGCTTCAGAATCCCACCTGCGACTATGCCGCGCAGAAAATAACAATGCTTGAGGGCGGCGTTGCAGGTATGCTTACAGGCTCGGGACAGGCAGCGAATTTCTATGCGGTGTTTAACATCGCTCAGGCAGGCGACCACATTGTTTCCTCCTCCGCGATTTACGGCGGCACCTTCAATCTCTTCAATGTTACTATGAGGAAGCTCGGCATTGATTTTACCTTTGTAAGCCCCCACGCAACAGAGGAGGAGATTCAGGCGGCAATCAAGCCTAACACCAAGGCGGTTTTCGGTGAGACAATTTCAAATCCGAGCCTTGATATTCTTGATATTGAAAAATTTGCAAAGGTTGCTCACGCAAACGGAATTCCGCTTATCGTTGACAACACCTTTGCCACTCCGATAAAGTGTCGTGTAATCGACTACGGCGTTGACATCGTAACCCATTCCACAACAAAGTATATGGAGGGCCACGCTTCAACAATCGGCGGCGCAATCGTGGATTCGGGTAATTTTGACTGGACTCAGAACGACAAGTTCCCGGGTCTTACAACTCCCGACGAGTCCTATCACGGACTCACATATACGGAAAGCTTCGGCAATGGCGCTTATATAACAAAAGCTGTCGTTCAGCTTATGCGCGACCTCGGCTCTGTTCAGTCGCCGCAGAACGCCTTTCTTTTAAATGTAGGTCTTGAAACTCTCCACCTTCGTATTGAGCGCCACTGCGAAAACGCAAAGAAGGTTGCCGAGTATCTTAAAAACAATGATAAAATTTCATGGGTCAACTGCGCTATGCTCGAGGGCGACAGCCAGTACGAGCTCGCACAGAAGTATATGCCAAACGGCACCTGCGGCGTAGTTTCCTTCGGCATCAAGGGCGGAAGGGAGAATGCGACGAAGTTTATGGACTCCTTAAAGCTTGCCGCAATCGTTACCCATGTTGCAGACGCACGCACCTGCTGTCTGCACCCTGCTTCAACAACACACCGTCAACTCACAGACGAGCAGCTTGAGGAATGTGGCGTAAGCCCCGACCTTGTTCGTTTCAGCGTAGGCATTGAGGACGCTGACGACATTATCGCCGATATCCAGCAGGCGCTTGATAAGATATGAGCGCTGAAAAGAACACGGAGCATATGCACAGCCACGGCCATTACCACACCCACACAAAGGAAGTGAGCAACCGTCTTGCGCGTGCAATAGGACATCTTCAGAAGGTTAAGCAGATGGTTGACAGCGGCGAGGACTGCAGCGAGGTTCTCGTTCAGCTTGCGGCGGTAAAGTCGGCAATCAACAATACGGGCAAGGTGATTTTAAAGGACCACCTCGAGCATTGTATCGTCCATGCAGTCGAGGACGGCGACGAGCAAATGCTCAAAGAGCTTAATGAAGCGATTGACAAGTTTCTCAAATAATGCGTATGCACGCATTGCCTGCCACAAGGTATTGTGGTTTGGTAAAATTTGAACATTTTGTTAATTTTTATTTCAAAAAAACACTTTACAACAGGGCAAATAGATGTTATAATCGTAACTAACAAGGTATATTTTAAATTACTATATACAAATTATGAGGTGTTATTTATGAAAAAGTTACTTTCGATTATGCTTGCAGTGCTTATGACAGCGTCAGTTCTTACTGTTGCCGCTGCTCCCGTATATGCGGTAAACAGCCCGTCAGCACCTGTTATCGACAGGGATGCTGAGCCTGAGCTTGAGGTTAACGGTACAACTACAACAACTGACATCACATACGCACCTGATGAGAATGATGACACAACCATCACCTTCACATACACTGGCGACGGTGAGCTCACCGGATGGGAAGATAACCTTGACGAATTAGGTCTTGAAGAAAATGTTGACTATACGGCTGTTATGAATCCTGACGGAACATATACAATCCACTTCATCACACCTGCTGCTATTAATATTTGGAATGATGAGAAGGTTGTTGTAAACGCAATTGTTAAGTTCCCGACTGACCAAACAACAACAGCTAAGCCAAATGAGTCCGGCAAGTCGCCTAAGACAGGTGCAATCACAGCGGTTGTTGCATCAGGCGTTGCAGCTGCAGCTGCAGGCTACACAGTTCTTAAGGCTTCAAAAAAAAGGGAAGAGGACTGATTAATTTAGCATTTAAGCCTGTTTACCATTAGGCGTTAATATCGCCTTGGGTGAACAGGCTTTTTAATTGTAAGGTGTTCATATGGACGAGGAAAAGGATTTAACCCCTCAGGATTCTGAGGAGGAATTTGTTGAAGAAAAGAATAAAAACGGCAAGCTTGTTCTGATTTTTATTGTATGCTTTGTCGCCGTTTTCTGTGCGGTGTACTTCGGTATTCAGGCGTATTTAAGCCATATCGCAGGGCCTGAAACCACGACGGTTACAACAACGCAGGCGCCGTCGGCTCAGACGGTTATTGAAAATCCCGTTGACTTTGCTTCGCTTATAGAGGGCAATGACGAGATTTACGCCTATATTGTAATTGACGATACGAATGTAAATTATCCGATTGTTCAGAGCGGGGTTGACGATGAATTCTATCTTCACAGGGCGGCTGAGGACAAGAGCTATCTGCCGCAGGGCGCAATTTTCACCGAGTCGTGCAATCATAAGAATTTCAGCGACCCGGTAACGCTGATTTACGGGCATAATAATTACGGCGACACGATGTTTACCACCCTGCATTATTTTGAGGACAGCGACTTCTTCGACTCCCACCCGTATTTCTATATCTATACGCCTGAGAGAAGGCTTACCTATCAGGTGATTTCTGCCTTCAAGTATGACGACAGGCATATTATGAATTACAATAAGAATTTTACGGATTTAACTCTTGTTGATGATTTTCAGGCTGAGGTTTTAAATCCCGGCTCTGCGGTAAAGAATGTCAGGGAGGAGCTTGATGTTCCGATTGACAGGCACAGTAAGATTGTTGTGCTTTCAACCTGCGTTACAAATCAGAAGAATAACAGATATTTAGTTTGCGGAGTATTGACAAAAGATGAGAAGACAGATTGACCCGAATCTCGACAGCTTTGAAAATGAGCTTTTCGGCGACGAGCCGGAGCTTAACGAAAAGCCTGAGGATAATATCAAAACGCCTGACGGCAACGACAGGCAGGTTACGATGAGCCTTGATGATGTAACGGACAGGCATTCTGAAAGTGCAAAAATGGAGATAAGCGAAACTCCCATCAGTGAAAACAGGGAACACAGCAGCTCCTCGCATCACAGCAGTTCACACCACAGCAGCTCGCATCATCACCACAGCTCACATCACAGCAGTTCGCACCACAGCAGCTCGCACCACAGCGGCAGTTCGCACCACAGCTCGCATCACAGCCACTCCTCAAAGAGCGGCAAGAAAAATAAAAAAAGCCTAAGCACAGGCAAGAAGATTCTGGTTGCCTTTATAGCGATTATCCTTGCGGTAATTCTTGCGATTGTCGGAACCTTCGCCGGTATGCGGCTTAAGGGCAAGGGCGACCTCTCCGATGTTACCAAGGATGAAGGCTTCAGTGAAACCATCGAGTACGGCGGCCACACCTATGCCTATAATGAGGATGTAATCGCGTTTGCGTTTATGGGTGTTGACAAGAGGGAGCTTGGACTTATTGACGGAAAGATAGGTACCGCAGGTCAGTCCGACGCCTGCATTGTGGGCGCTGTTAATACCGAAACGGGCGAGATAAGCGTTATCGCAATTCCCCGTGATACGATGGTTGAGGTTGACCGTTACACCACGAGCGGAATTCTCGTCGGTACCGAGGAAATGCAGCTTTGTTTAAGCTATGCTTACGGCGACGGCTACGAAACCTCGGCAAGAAATACAATGACCTCAATCAGCCGTGTGCTTTTAAATGTTCCTGTTGAAAAGTATTTTGCGCTTGACCTTGACGGTATCAAGCCGATTAACGACTCTATCGGCGGAGTTGATATTGACAATGCGCTTTACGCTCTTCCGCAGTACGGAATTGAGGTTGGCGACAGTATTCATCTCGAGGGCGATATGACCGAGGCTTATGTAAGGCAGAGGAGTATGACCGACCTTAACGCTTCGCTTAACCGTACCGACAGGCAGATTCAGTATCTTAAGGCGTTTGCGGCACAGCTTGCACCGGCGGTAATGAGCGATTTTGGTACAATCAGGAGGCTTTATAACACCGCCTCCGCGTACAGCTCAACAAATGTTTCTCTTGCCAATGCTACTTATTTAGCCTCGCTTGCGCTCTCGAAGGGTATCGGCGATTTTACGACCTATAAGCTCGAGGGTGAGATGAAGCTCAGCGAAAGAGTTGACGAGAAGGGCTCAAGGTACGGCGAGTTCTATCCTGACGAGGAGTCGGTTTATAACGCAGTGCTTAGCACTTTCTACACGCAGATTGACTAATTTATATATTAAATACATTTATATAGGAGATGCTTATGACTATCGAAGAAAAAAGAAGGCTTGCCTCGTATGCCGTGAAAATCAGAATGGGCATTATCGAAGGCACCCATAGCGCCAAGGCGGGACACCCGGGCGGAAGTCTTTCCTCGGCTGAGCTTTTCTCATATCTCTATTTTAAGGAGATGAGGATTAATCCTGAAAATCCCAAGGATGAAAACAGGGACCGCTTCGTGCTTTCCAAGGGGCACTGCGCACCCGGTCTTTACAGTGCGCTTGCGCACAGGGGCTTTTTCCCCGTTGAGGATTTAAAGACTTTAAGGCATATTGATTCCTACCTTCAGGGTCATCCGAATATGAATACTGTTCCGGGTGTTGATATGTCCACGGGCTCGCTCGGTCAGGGTATCAGCGCGGCTGTCGGTATGGCTGAGGGCGCAAAGTATCTCGGCAAGGATATCAATGTCTATACTCTTCTCGGCGACGGCGAGATTGAGGAGGGTCAGGTCTGGGAGGCAATGATGTTTGCAAACCAGTATAAGCTTGACAACCTCTGTGTGTTTATCGACTCGAACGGACTTCAGATTGACGGCACCTGCGATGAGGTTATGAGTGCAGAGCCTATTGATGAAAAGCTCCGTGCCTTCGGCTTTGAGGTTATGGTTATCGACGGCAATAATCTTGATGAGCTTGAAAAGGCTTTTGAAAAGTTCCACAGCACAAGCGGTAAGCCGTTTGGATGTATTATGAAGACCGTTAAGGGCAAGGGCGTATCCTATATGGAAAACGCCGTTGACTGGCACGGAAAGGCTCCTAACGACGAGGAGTATGAGATTGCAATGGCTGAGCTTAAAGCGCAGCTTGCAGAGCTTGAGGAGGTGTAAGGATGGCTGATGTTAAGAAGATAGCAACTCGTGAAAGCTACGGCAACGCTCTTAAGGAGCTTGCGGCAGAGGGTGCTGAGAATTTAGTTGTCCTTGACGCTGACCTCTCGGCAGCAACAAAGACAGGTATTTTTAAGAAGGCGTATCCCGACAGGCATTTAAACTGCGGTATCGCTGAGGCAAATATGATGTGCGTTGCGGCAGGACTCAGCACAATGGGTCTTGTGCCCTTTGCTTCAAGCTTTGCTATGTTTGCCGCAGGCAGAGCCTTTGAGCAGGTGAGAAACACTATCGGTTATCCTCATCTCAATGTTAAAATCGGCGCGACTCATGCAGGCATCTCCGTCGGTGAGGACGGTGCAAGCCATCAGTGCTGTGAGGATTTTGCGCTTATGCGTTCAATACCCGGTATGGTTGTTATCTGCCCTGCCGACGATGTTGAGGCAAGGCAGGCGGTCAAGGCAGCTTATAAGCACGAAGGACCTGTATATCTCAGATTCGGCAGACTTGCGGTGCCTGTGTTCCATAATGACGATTATAAGTTTGAAATCGGCAAGGGAGAGGTTATCCGCGAGGGCAGCGATATTACAATTATTGCAAACGGACTTCTTGTAAACGAAGCTGTTGAGGCAGGCAAGGCGCTTGCCGAAAAGGGCATTGATGCCGAGGTTATAAATATGGCTACAATCAAGCCGCTTGACAGCGAGCTTGTAATCCGCTCCGCAAAAAAAACGGGCAGGGTTATCACAGTTGAGGAACATTCGGTAATAGGCGGTCTTGGCGAGGCGGTATGCTCCTGCCTTTCGGAAAGCTGTCCGACACCCGTTAAGCGTATCGGCGTTAACGACGAGTTCGGCCACAGCGGTCCTGCACTTGACCTCTTAAAGCAGTTCGGTCTTTGTGCTGATAATATTGTCAGAGTGGCAGAGGAATTTGTTAAATAAAAGAATATAATATAAATCCGCAGAATTTAAGCGGGGTTAGGCGAGGTGCGGTAACGAAGGTTAGTCCAAAAATCGCATCTTTTCCGCCATAACTGCTTCAAAAAGTCCATTAGGGCGCAAGCCCAAATGGACTTTTATTCATTGTTCTGACAAAAAATCTGTTGATTTTGGATGCAAAGCAGTTTTGACAAAGTATTTTTAGGCTATAAGGCAATAAT
>CADAUV010000075.1 GCA_902791235.1 Oscillospiraceae bacterium | reverse complement strand
ACCCTGATTCTTTATGAAGTCGCAGAGCGCGCCTACCTCCTCATCGGAGATAAAGCAGCCCTGTACCCTGACAGGCTTTGAAGCACCGATGGGATTATAAAGCATATCGCCATAGCCGAGAAGCTTTTCCGCTCCGCTTGAATCAAGAATTGTTCTTGAGTCAATCTGGGACGAAACAGTAAGCGCTATACGCGAGGAGATATTTGCCTTGATTAGACCCGTGATTACATCAACGGACGGACGCTGTGTAGCAATTACAAGGTGCATACCGACCGCACGAGCCATCTGCGCAAGACGGCAGACAGAGTCCTCAACCTCTTTAGGCGCAGCCATCATCAAGTCGGCAAACTCGTCGATAAAGATAACGATTTTCGGCATATGGTCAACATCCTCGTGCTTGTCCGCATACTTATTATAGCTTGCGATATCGCGCACGCCGATGTGTGAAAGCTTCTGATAACGCTGGAGCATTTCGGATACTGCCCAGCCGAGAGCGCCTGCAGCTTTTCTCGGGTCGGTAACGACGGGTACGAGAAGGTGCGGAATACCCTCATATTTTGAAAACTCAACTGTCTTGGGGTCAATCATAAGGAACTTGACCTCGTCGGGAGTTGCCCTGTATAAAATTGAAGCGATAATTGAATTTACGCAGACGGATTTACCCGAACCCGTTGTACCTGCAATAAGAAGGTGAGGCATTTTCGCAATATCGCAGAACACGCTCTTACCGGCGATATCCTTACCTATACCTGCGGAAAGCTTTGATTTCTGCGCCGCAAATTCGGGGTCCTCTATAAGTTCACGCATTGATACCGTGCTTTTAACAGTATTAGGAAGCTCAATTCCGACAGCCGCTTTGCCCGGAATGGGAGCTTCAATACGAACATTGGTTGCGGCAAGGTTAAGCGCAATATCGTCCGCAAGATTTGTAATTTTAGAA
Source organism: Oscillospiraceae bacterium (assembly GCA_902791235.1). Taxonomy (GTDB): domain Bacteria; phylum Bacillota; class Clostridia; order Oscillospirales; family Acutalibacteraceae; genus Eubacterium_R. Next base: position 6,750 of record CADAUV010000075.1, on the reverse strand, counting down.
ATACGGATACCTGCGGCGGGCTTAAGCTCGTATCTTGTTACCGTAGGACCTCTTGAAATATCCGTAATTGTTGCATCAACATTAAAGGAATGAAGCGTGTCGATAAGAAGCTGTGCATTCTCTTTAAGCTCCGCGCCCGTATCCTTAGAGGACGCCTTCTTAACCTTTTTCAAAAGGTCAATCGGCGGAAGCTGATAATCCGCAACGGTTGCGTCCATCTGCTCCTTTGAAACGGTGAAGGCTTCAACGCTCTCAGGCTTTTTCTCCTCCTTCTTAGCGGCATCCTCGACAATCTCATCAATTGACTTGTTTTTCTTCTGCGGCTTTTCGGATTTATCGGACTTATCAGAGATACGCTCACGGCGTTTCTTTTCAGCCTCGGCGTTAATCTCGTCAATTATACTGTCGTAACCTTCATCGTCAGACTGCGCCTTTTTTCTGCTTTTTTTCTTGGTTTGCTCAGCAATTGACTCATCGTCATCAAGAGGAATATCAATATTCTCCTTATTCATCCTGCGGCGCTCCCTATGCTCGGTTATAGCCTGAGCACTCTTGTCATATGTAACCTTGGCAGGCTTGAAAAACTGAATGATTGTAAGACCTGTCAAAAGCATAAAATCAACAAGGAAAAGTACAATTGAAACTATTACTGCAGGCGCTTTGCCAAGCGACAGAAGCAGCCAGCCGAATACCGCGCCGATAACGCCGCCGTTGAATTCACTAGTAGCATTCTGATAGGAATTTACAACCGCTGATGAAAAATCATCGCCGATGCTGTTTCTGAATACATGCACCATCGTTGTCAGAATAAATACAAGAATAAAGGTTTCAACAAGCTTTGTTATCATCATTTTATTGCTTGCGTGAGTATACGAATAAATAAGCGTTATCGCAAGAACGATAAGTGGAAAAAGACATGCCGCAAGTATACCGAAAATGCCGACATACACGCCATGCAGAAATTCCCATGCGCCTGCGCCTCTGATGATTGCAAGACAGAAAAAGATAACGGAAAGCGCAAAGATAACAATACCTGCTACCCTGCTGAATTCCTCACTCTGAAAGCTTGTCTGCGCTGCCTGCTTTGTACTTTTAACAGGCGATTTTTTACTTGTCTGAGTTTTTTTATTTGCCATATTTACCTCTGTTTATCTTCTGATTATTAACTCTAAAACACCGATGATTACACAAAGCACACCGATGATTACATCATACCATGCGAAATATGCAAGAAGCTTCTTTCTGATTACATAAAGAAGCAGTTTAACAAAGAAGAAGGCTGCCGCAGCAGAAATAACAACGGCAATAATAACCTGTGCCACGCTTACGGGAGTTACGCCTGTGCAAATCTCAAAGATGCCCTGAGCAATAAGATACACAAAAGACATTGTAAGAGAATACTTCAGCGCAAGCTTAGGATTCATACCTATCAGAACGCCCACGCAGAACACGCCTGCTACAAGAGAACAGCCTGCCGTCGGCACTGCAAGAAAAGCGACAGCTCCGATAACAAGCGCCTGAAACACAGGAGGTATCGGATTAACCTTATTAATTCTCCTGACTGTGAGAAGCAAAAGCGCACCCGTCAAAGCAAGGCAGATACCCTCGTCAAGAAGCGTACCGTTATATGAAAAGCTACTGAAAAGCTGATATAAATTACCCGACCTGCCTGCAGGAATAAGATAGAATACAAACAGTAAAAGCGAGAGCATTGTCATCAGCATAAAGCGCCTTACCGCCGTAAGATTATGTATATCAAACTGCTTTTTCACAATATCTCTGCCGCAGGTAAAGAAGTTTACAAACAGCTTTCTGAACAGCGGAAAGCAGGCTATAAATATACCGATTGCAATACCTATATGTACAATGCCTGTCAGTTGTGAGCAGGCACCTGAAAATCTACCTGAAAAATCATGAAATATTGCGCTGTGGCCGCTTTCCGATATCGGAAAAATCCATGCAAGAGCCTGTGCAATAGCCTGAAAAATTGCAGTTAAAACTGACATCACTTTTACCTCCGAACATTGAAGCATTATCAAGATGATATCCCTTCCCGATGTAATCATACGGATTACTCGAGCGGACAGTATTATTACAGTTATAGTTACCGCTGTAAAAAACATCGTTGAGTGAGATAACGGTGTAAAGCATCAGTTTTTCTCCTTTATGCGATTTTCGAGAAAGGACAGAGCGTCGGACAGTCCCCCAAGCTCATTTATAAGACCGCAGGAAACAGCCTCCTCACCGTCAAGTACAGTACCTACATCCATAACAAGCTCCCCTGTTTTCATCATCAGAGCGCGGAAATCCTCCTCGCTTATTTCGGAATTGCCGACAACGAAATTAACAATCCTGTCCTGCATTTTTTCAAAATAGGAAAGCGTCTGCGGTACGCCGAGAACAAGTCCGCTCATCCTCACGGGGTGAACGGTCATCGTTGCGCTCGGCACAATAAAGCTGCGCTCACAGCTCACGGCAAGCGGAACTCCGATTGAATGGCCTCCGCCGAGAACAAGCGACGCGGTCGGCGTTGTCATAGTTGAAAGCAGCTCAGCAATCGCAAGCCCTGCCTCAACATCACCGCCGACGGTATTGAGAATTATGAGCAGTCCCTCAATCTCCTGACTTTCCTCAATCGCCACAAGCTGCGGAATCACATGCTCATACTTCGTTGTTTTGTTCTGACTCGGCAGAATATAATGGCCTTCAATCTGACCTATTACGGTAAGGCAATGGATAAAATGACCGTCCTTCAAAACGGTTATAGACCCTGTTTCAATACCGGAGCTTTCATCACTCTCGGCACACTCTTCAGCCTTTTTTTCCTCATCATCACTCATATTCGGTTTTTCATCAGCATTATTCCAGCCGTCGTTCATATAAACACCTCAATAGTATTTATAACCTAACGGGCAGAATTTATTAATGTATTATACCATAATTTGTGTTTTATTTCAATATTTAATTAAATCTTTACTAAATATATAAATATTTATTAATGTTACACTTTTGTAATTGACTTAGCGAATGATTTGTAATACAATAAGATTGTTAATTTTATAAACAAGTAGGAGGAAATTTTAACAATGGGACTTACTTTAGCTCAGAAGCTCATTAAGGCTCACCTTGTTGAAGGCGAAATGAAGGTCGGCAGTGAGATTGGTTTAAGGATTGACCAGACGCTCACTCAGGACGCAACAGGTACCATGGCTTATCTTGAATTTGAGGCTATGGGCGTAGACAGGGTTAAAACCGAAAGGTCTGTGGCGTATATCGACCACAACACCCTTCAGACAGGCTTTGAAAACGCCGACGACCACAGATATATCCAGACGGTAACTAAAAAGCACGGAATCTATTTCAGCAGACCCGGTAACGGTATCTGTCATCAGGTTCATCTTGAGAGATTCGGTATCCCCGGCAAAACTCTTATCGGCTCTGACAGCCATACGCCCACGGGCGGCGGTATCGGTATGCTTGCAATGGGCGCAGGCGGACTTGATGTTGCCGTTGCTATGGGCGGAGGTACATATTATATTCCGATGCCTAAAATGACAAGAATTAACCTTCACGGTTATTTAAAGCCGTGGGTATCCGCTAAGGATGTTATCCTTGAGGTGCTCAGAATTATGAGCGTTAAAGGCGGCGTAGGCAAAATCATCGAGTACGGCGGCGACGGCGTTAAGACGCTCAGCGTGCCCGAAAGAGCCACTATTACAAATATGGGCGCAGAGCTTGGCGCTACTACCTCAATCTTCCCCTCGGATGAGATTACCCTCGCTTTCCTCAAAGCACAGGGCAGAGAGGATGACTGGACCGAAATTCTACCTGACGATGACGCAGTTTACGATGAGGTTATCGACATTGACTTATGCTCGCTTACGCCTATGGCTGCTTGTCCGCATATGCCCGACAATGTTAAAACAACCGATGAAATCGGCAAAATTAAGGTTGACCAGGTTGCTATCGGCTCCTGCACAAACTCATCTTATGTTGATATGATGAAGGTTGCTTCAATACTCAAAGGCAAAACAATCAGCCCGACAGTTTCGCTCTGCATTGCACCCGGCTCAAAGCAGGTGCTTAATATGCTTGCATTAAACGGCGCGCTTTCCGATATGATAAGCGCAGGCGCAAGAATACTTGAATCAGCCTGCGGACCGTGTATCGGTATGGGTCAGTCGCCGAATTCGGGCGGCGTATCGCTCAGAACATTTAACAGAAACTTTGAAGGCAGGTCGGGAACAAAGGACGGACAGATTTATCTTGTTTCTCCCGAGGTTGCAGCCGCTTCCGCGCTTACGGGATACCTCACAGACCCGAGAGAGCTCGGCGAAGCGCCAAACATCACAATGCCCGAAAAGTTCATTGTTAACGACAATATGATTGAAGCACCCGCTTCACCCGAGGAGGCTGACAGCGTTGAGGTACTCCGCGGACCGAACATCAAGCCTTTCCCGAAGACCGAGCCTCTTCCTCAGGATATTGAGGCCAAGGCTGTTCTCAAGGTCGGCGATAATATCACAACCGACCACATTATGCCTGCAGGCGCTAAGATACTCCCCTACCGCTCAAACATCCCTCACCTCTCGCAGTACTGCTTTGCGGTATGCGACGAGAGCTTCCCTGAGAGAATCAAGGCTGAGGGCAAGGGCATTATAATCGGCGGCTCAAATTACGGTCAGGGCTCATCAAGAGAGCATGCGGCGCTTGTACCGCTTTATCTCGGCGTTAAGGCGGTTATCGCAAAGAGCTTTGCAAGAATTCATATTGCAAACCTTGTAAACGCAGGTATCCTTCCGTTCACCTTTGCAAACGAGGCTGACTACGATAAAATTGAGCAGATGGATGAGCTTGCGCTTGTAAATATCAGGGACTGCATTGAAAACGGCAAAGAGGTTGTGCTTAAAAACCTGACAAAGAACGAGGAATACAGGCTTGACTCCTCCCACCTTTCAGACAGGCAGAGAGCTATGCTTCTTTGCGGCGGATTACTTGACTACACAAGAGAATTAAATAAATAAGGAGAAACGAAATGACTGAAGCAGAGAACAGAGCTATTGAGGAAGCTGTTGCAAAGTTCAGAGGACTTATGGAAACACAGCTTACAAGAGCTAAGAAAATCAAAGAGGATAAGGATTTCACGGACTACGACGCGCTTGATACTATTGTTATCGGTATCTGCGGCGGCGACGGAATCGGTCCCGTTATAACCAAAGAAAGCGAAAGAGTGCTTGCATTCCTTCTCAAAGACGAGGTCGCAAGAGGTAAGGTTACCTTCAAGGAGATTGACGGACTTACAATTGAGAACAGAGCGGCATGCAACAAGGCTATACCCGACGATGTACTCGAGGAGCTTAAAAGCTGTCATGTAATTCTTAAAGGCCCGACAACAACTCCGCGCGCAGGCGACCCGTGGCCGAATGTTGAGTCGGCAAATGTTGCAATGAGAAAGGAACTTGACCTCTTTGCAAATATGAGACCTGTTAAGGTGCCTGAGGAGGGTATTGACTGGACCTTCTTCAGAGAGAATACCGAATGCCTCTACGCGATGGGCTCGCAGGGCATCGACATCGACGAGGATCTGGCTTTCGACTTCCGTGTCATTACCACGCCCGGCACCGAACGTATTGCTCGCCTCGCCTATGATTACGCCAGAGCCAACCACAAAGACCGGGTCACCATCGTCACCAAGGCCAACATCGTCAAGACCACCGACGGCAAGTTCCTGGATATCTGCCAGAAAATAGGAAAAGAGTATCCTGAAATTACCACTGACGACTGGTATATCGACATCATGACCGCCAAGCTGGTGGATGAAAAGCGCCGGAACCAGTTCCAGGTCATCGTTCTGCCCAACCTCTACGGCGATATCCTCACCGATGAAGCGGCTGAGCTGCAGGGTGGTGTCGGCACTGCAGGCAGCGCCAACATCGGCAACCATTACGCCATGTTCGAGGCGATCCACGGCAGCGCCCCCAGAATGGTGCAGGAAGGCCGCGACAAGTATGCTGATCCCTGCAGCGTAATCCGTGCAGGTGCCATGCTGCTGTCCCATATCGGTTATCAGGAAGAAGCCGACAAGCTCAACCGCGCTATCGATGCATGCGCCGAAGAGAAGAAGCTGGTTCTCACCGGACGCAGTGACGGTGCCACCGGTGCAGAATACGCCGACTACATCCTGTCCAAGATCTGAGGTGAACCATGGCCGTAAAAGTCAGAAACCTGAAAGGTGTCAAAGCGACTACCGTCTCTTTGGCAGAAGATCTTGCTTCCAGACTGCGCGACGACATTCTTTCCGGATACCTGAAGAAAAATCAGAAACTGACTGAACAGACCATTTGCAGCCAGTACAAAGTCAGCCGGACGCCGGTTCGTGAGGCGCTGGTGGTTCTGGAAACCGAGGGGCTGGTAGAGCTGATCCCCAACCGCGGTGCCTTTGTCGTAGGCTTTTCGGATCGGGACATGCGTGACATGTTCACCCTCCGCAAGGCTTATGAAATGCAGGCGACCCGCTGGGCGGTGGAAAGAATCGAGGAAGAGGAACTGGATGAACTCAGCGAAACCTATGATTTCATGGAATTCTATACCATGAAAGGCGATTTGGAAAAAATGCTGAACATTAATGCCAGCTTCCACCAAATCATCTACAAAGCCAGCCGCAACCGGTTGCTCCGTCATCTGCTTTCCTCCTATCAGGTCTATCTGCGCCACATTCCGTCGCAGTTCGATGATCTGGAGACGTACCTT
>CADAUV010000074.1 GCA_902791235.1 Oscillospiraceae bacterium | reverse complement strand
GCTTGCGGACCTCCTTATTTCAAAGGCTCTTGAGAATAAGTACGGAAGCGGCGAGCTTACTCCGCTTGACGATGACCTTGAAGCCAAGGCGCGCAGACAGGTTATGAATCTCTATATAAGGTGAAAAAATGATTTATACTCCATTGACCGTAAAAGCGCTTAAATTCGCATATGATGCGCATAAAAATCAGACTGACAAAAGCGGCTTGCCGTATATCTTTCATCCCTATCATCTTGCCGAAGAGATGAAGAATGAAGCGACTGCTTTAGCAGCTCTTCTTCACGATGTTGTCGAGGATACCGATACCACCTTTGAAGAGCTTGAGGCTCTTGGCATAGGCGGCGATGTAATTGAGGCGCTTCGCCTCTTGATGCATGATGACAGTATACCTTATATGCAGTATATAGAGCGTATAAAGACAAATGAAACCGCAAGGGCGGTAAAGCGTGCCGACCTTATGCATAACAGCGATTTGTCGCGTTTACCGACAGTTACGCAAAAGGATTTGGAACGCTGCAGAAAATACAGGGTTGCGTTAGCTGTTTTGGATGAGGACAGGTATGACGCGGCTATGGGATATTATATAAAACATATTCCGCTTGATGATAAGAAACTCTGCTTTTTTACTGTTCGTTATACCGAGGGCGGTAATGTTGTAAGCGCGAGCTTTGATATTGAGATGGCTGAGGATGCGCATTTCGACCTGACAGGCGATAATTACCGCAGGTTTGTAAACGATATATCCACCAATGAAGAAAAAAGCGATTTTGAAAATATTGCCGAGCTTTACGACAGCCTTGGCGAAAGCCGCTTCGGTAAGCTTCTCACCACGGATTACGGTGCGGTATTCTTTCAGTACCACGACTGATATTATTAAAATATAAAAAACACTTGATTTTTAACAAGTCATCTGTTATAATGTTTCAGCATTCGTTTAATGCGAATACGCACACAGACGGAGGAGCCGTAGGTTGTTAATCAAGGCTCATTGCCACTTCGGCTGTGGAGGAAAAACCTAAAAGGAGGAAATTATTATGGCAAATGTAGTTTCAATGAAACAGCTTTTAGAAGCAGGCGTTCATTTCGGACACCAGACAAGAAGATGGAATCCTAAAATGGCTGAGTACATCTTCACAGAGAGAAACGGCATCTACATCATCGACCTTCAGAAGACAGTTAAGAAGCTTGATGAGGCGTATATGTTCGTAAGAGACCTTGCAGCAGAGGGTGGCTCAATCATCTTTGTAGGTACAAAGAAGCAGGCTCAGGACTCTGTTAAGGAGGAGGCGGAGCGTTGCGCAATGCCTTATGTAAACGCTCGTTGGCTCGGCGGTATGCTTACAAACTTCAAGACAATCAGAAGCAGAGTTACCCGTCTTGCACAGCTTAAGGCTATGCGCGAGGACGGCACATTTGATATGCTTCCCAAGAAAGAGGTTGTAGGTCTTGAGCTTGAGATTGAAAAGCTTGAGAAGTATCTCGGCGGTATCACTGAGATGAAGAAGATTCCGGACGCAATGTTCATTGTTGACCCCCGTAAGGAGAGAATCGCTGTATCAGAGGCTATGAAGCTCGGTTTACCAATCGTTGCTATTGTTGATACAAACTGCGACCCTGACGAGATTGACTATGTAATTCCCGGTAATGACGACGCTATCCGTGCAGTTAAGCTTATTGCAGGCGCAATTGCTGACGCTGTAATCGAGGGCAGGGACGGCGACGATACAGCAGCACAGAGCAGTGAAGCAGAGACAGAGGCTGAGGCTGAGGAGACTGCTGAGTAATTATAAACTTAATAGGAGGATTATACTATGGCTATTACAGCACAGGACGTTAAGGCTCTTCGTGAGAAGACAGGCGTTGGTATGATGGAATGTAAGAAGGCACTTGTGGCTTCTGAAGGCGATATGGAAAAGGCTATCGACTTCCTTCGTGAAAGAGGTCTTGCTGCAGCTGCAAAGAAGGCAACAAGAATTGCGGCAGAGGGTGTTGTTCTTCCGTATTATGATAAGGCAGCAAAGAAGGGCGTAGTTGTTGAGGTTAACTCAGAGACTGACTTCGTTGCTAAGAACGATAAGTTTATGGCGTTTGTTGAGGGCGTTGCAAGAACTATCCTTGCTACAAATCCTGCAGATGTTGAGACGCTTTGTAACACAAATTATGACGGTACTGACAGAACAGTTACCGAGACTCTTAATGACCTTGTTCTCGCAATCGGTGAGAATATGAAGATTCGTCGTTTCGAGCTTATGGACGGTATTGCACAGACATACATCCACGGCGGCGGTTCTGTTGGCGTTATGGTTGGCTTTGATGTTGAGGATGAGTCAAAGGCTGATACTGCTGAGTTTACTGCAATGGGCAAGAATGTTGCTATGCAGATTGCAGCTATGAGCCCGACATATCTTGACGAGGCTTCCGTTCCTGAGGACGAGCTTACCAAGATGCACTCAATCACAGTTGACAGTGCGCTCAATAAGCCTGACACACTTCCTATGCCGATTCTTACAAGCCTCATTAATGAAGCTATCGACGGCAAGAAGTGGACTGATGACGATATCAGTGTCTATCAGAATCTTGACAACAAGCAGAGAAAGAACTTCACAAACTTCATTTCCAAGGAAGCTTATGCTACTCTTGCTGAAATCGCAGTTTCACACAAGGCTGAAATCGTTGACAACAAGATTTTCACAGGTCTTGTACAGGGCAGATTTACAAAGCAGATTAAGGAAATCTGTCTTTTAGAGCAGGAGTTTGTTCGTAATGACCTTTTCAAAGGCTCGGTAAAGGGCTATGTTGACGATGTTGCTAAGCAGCTTGGCACAGCGATTAAGGTTAACGGCTTCATCCGTATGCTTAAGGGCGACGGCCTCGAGAAGAGGGAAGAGAATTTCGCTGAGGAAATCGCAAAGCAGATTAACGGTTAATCAGATAATTTCAGAGCATCTCATCAGAGATGCTCTTTTCTTTTTCTGTAAAATATCGGTTGACATTTTCTTTTTTATCTGTCAAAATATTTCAGGGGTGATGAAATGACAGCTGAAACGATTGAGGAGCTTAAATCACTTAACGGCTATGAGGATAATCAGATTATAGGCTTACCCGAGGAGATGGAAAGCTCGGTAATCGAGTTTAACGGTAAGGGCAATATTCTCTTTTTCGACAAGGGCGTGAAGCTCTATAATTCGCGTATAACCTTTAACGGCGGGAGGAGTATTGTATTCATCTGCTCAAGCGGTGAATATAAGACAAGACTTAAGGTCGACACCTTCTATGACAATGTATTTTACATAGGCAGAAATTGTAACACCACAAGGGCGATTATGGCTGTTTTGAGCGAAAGAAGGCATATTGTCATCGGTGATAACTGTCTGTTCTCTCTCGGCACATGGTTTCGAAATGCCGACCCCCATCTCATTTACAGCACCGAAACTAAAAAAAGGCTGAATCCTACAAAGAGTATTTATGTCGGCGACCATGTCTGGATGGGTCAGAATGTCCTTGTATCAAAGGGTACTCATATAGGCTCGGGCTCAATAATCGCCGCAAAAGCTTTTACTGCCGGCAAACGCATACCCTCAAACTGTACTGCGGGCGGCGTTCCGGCAAGAATTATCGGGAAGGGGATTTTCTGGCATCCCGACTCCGTGCATAGTTATAAGTATGCTAAAACCCAGGAATCACAGATTTGTGATACCGACGAGTTTATATTTGAACAGGACGGGAAACAGGTTGACCTGAATACGATTGAGCAGGGTATAAATGCCATTAAGGATGTTAATGAACGCTTTGATTTTGTCAGGAAAAGCCTTTATGAAAATACTGATAAAAACCGCTTCTTCATTCCCGAGCCCGTCGCCCTGAAAAAGCCGTGGTACAGAATACTGCTTCATAATTTAAAAATGCTTTTTATAAAAGAGATTTAAACTCTGCTGCCGTGCATTCTGCGCGGCAGTTTTTATATATTGAAAAAATTTGCAGATTATGCTATATTTATAATAGAGTAATATAAACGGAAGTGTTTATTATGAATAAAAGAGTTTTATCATTTATACTTTCACTTGTCCTGCTGCTTTCCGTTCTTACGGGCTTAAGCCTTAGTGCGAGCAGCGCCACAACTCTTGACAATGTTAATTGCGGCGCGAAAGGAACGAACGCGAAATGCTCATATAATGCAAGCACGAAAACCCTTACTATAACAGGAACGGGAGCTATTAAGGATTATGGCACTAGCTCGCTTAAAAGAGCGCCGTGGTACGACCTTAAGAGTGAAATTGTAAATGTCGTTATCGGCGAAGGCATTGACACCGTGGGTCAGCTTAATTTTTACAATTGTACCGCGCTTAAATCAGTATCGCTTCCTTCAACGCTGACCACGCTCAGAGGCGGTACGCTTAATTACGGCGCGTTCAGGGAGTGTACGGCGCTTGAAAGTATCGAGCTTCCTGAGGGACTTACCACAATTGACGATATGGCTTTTCGCGGTTGTTCTTCGCTAAAAAGCATCACAATTCCCGGTACCGTAACTACAATAGGTCTGTCAATTTGTCAGGACTGCTCCGATCTTGAAACGGTAACCTTCGGCGAGGGTATGACCTTTACGGGTTATGAGAGCTTCAGGGATTCGGGCGTTAAATATGTAAATTTCCCGTCAACCATGCAGGTTATCTCGGGCTGGTGTTTTTATAATACAAGAATATCATCTGTCGTAATTCCCGAAAGCGTAACCGAAATCGGTACACGCGCATTCGCCCAGTGCGAGCATATTTCAAGCGTTACTGTATATAATCCGAATACTGAGTTCAAGGGGCTTATAAAGCTTGACAGCGGCGTCGGCGAGGACCCGTTCAGCGGCTCTCCTCAGACCGTAACCTTCTACGGCCACAGCGGCTCCACCACTCAGACTTATGTCAATGAGAAAAATGCGAATATTGTAGGTAATGATTACAGATTTGTTTCAATTGACCCCTGCGACCACGAGTCCACGCATGAGGTTATTACCGTTGAGCCTACCTGTACCGAAACAGGCGTAAAGACATATGTCTGCGACAACTGCGGCTTTACGGTTTCACAGGAGGAAATTCCTGCAAACGGTCATACCTATGTGCTTGATGAAACCGACGATAAAACCGAGCTTGACGGACATATATATAAAACTTATGTCTGCTCCGTATGCGGAAATGAGAATAAAACAATTGAGCATATAAAGAATGTCGAGGGCTTTTATACCTATACGAACACTGCAACCTGTACGCGCCCGGGTATAGAAACATATACCTGTACCGTTGAGAATTGCGGTCATGTTGAGCGCCATGTTGTAAACAGCAGTCATAAGGTTGAGGAATGGACGGTTACAGCAGAGCCGGATTGTACAAATGAAGGCTCGCAAACAGGCGTCTGCACAGTTTGCGGTGAAACAGTTACACAGAGTATACCTGCGCTCGGACATACAAATGAGCTTGTTGACACTATCGACAATACTGAGGAGGACGGTCATACCTATGATGTTTACTCCTGTACTGTCTGCGGCGAGCAAACTATTGAAGCACACCATGTCGAATGGGTTGAGGGCTTCTATGAGTCTACTGTCATAACTGCGCCGCGCTGCGTAGTAAACGGCGTAGGAAGAGATACCTGTACTGTTGACGGATGCGGTGAAACAAGGCTTACAACCCTGCCTGCAAACGGTCAGCACGACTGGTATGAAACCTCAAGAAACGAGCCGACCTGTACGGCAAGGGGCGCTGTATTCTATGCCTGCCATAACTGTACTTTAACAAAACAGGAGCCTATTGAGGCGCTTGGTCATGATTATGTCCGCGACGAAGAAAAATCGGTTGACGCTACCTGCACAGCCGACGGCTCGGACTTTATGCGCTGCACGCGCTGCTCTGCAACCTCGACGGTGGTTGTTCCTGCGACGGGTCACACCCCTGTCGCTGAAACATACAGCGTAATTTCCGAACCCACCTGTACCAAGGAGGGCAAAGCGCACGGAACCTGCAGTGTCTGCAACGAGGAATACGATATTACCCTTGACGCATTAGGCCATGATTATCAGCCTGTTGAAACCGCGATTGACGGAAAACCCGGGCATGTGCTTTCAACGCCGACCTGTACGCGCTGCGGAAGAACGGACACCGCAACAACCGTTCACAAGGAATGGATTGACGGCTATTATACCTCTCAGGTTATCACCGAGGGTAACTGTACCGTTGCGCAGATTTCAAGGGATACCTGTACAATCTGCGGCGAAACGAGAAATAATACAACCCCTGCACCGGGTCATAATTATAACTGCACAGGGCTTAATGAAAGCGGAAGCTTCGGCTTTACCTGCTCTGTCTGCGGTAATGAAACGACCCGCACCCCGGCATTTATCAATGCTACCTGGAATGTGCGTTATGTAAATCATTCGCCGTCTGAGTTCACACTCGGCTATATGCTTGATGTAAGCAATGATAAAATCATAAATGCGAAGGATTATGCAATAATAAGACAGGCGTATCTTGCAAATCAGCAGACCGACGGCACCTGATATCATATCGGAGGGACATAAGTCCTTCCGATATTTTTACGTCAAGGTATAGAAACCGTATGCTTTCAGGAGTAATTTTGTAACTAAATTTTAACCTTATTTTTGTGTAATTCTATTTACTTTAATAATTATTTATATTATTATATAAATGACAATAAATGTTCGGAGGTAATGGTATGAGCATTGCATATAAAAGAATTTTATTAAAGCTCAGCGGAGAAGTGCTTGCAGGTGAGAAGGGTACGGGTATTGATAACGATACCGTAATCAGTATCTGTAAGTCTGTCAAGGCTGTTGCAGATATGGGAGTTGAGGTCGGCATAGTAGTCGGCGGCGGTAACTTCTGGAGGGGCAGAACAAGCGAGCATATGGACAGAACAAGAGCTGACCATATCGGTATGCTCGCAACTGCAATGAACTCTCTTGCTCTTGCTGACGCGCTCGAGCAGCTCGGTGCCGATGTAAGAGTACAGACGGCTATTGAGATGAGGCAGATTGCGGAGCCTTATATCCGCAATAAAGCAATACGCCATTTTGAAAAGGGCAGGATTGTTATTTTCGGATGCGGCACGGGCTCGCCGTTCTTCTCAACGGATACAGCCGCTGCACTCAGAGCAGTTGAGATTAATGCCGATGTTCTTCTTAAGGCTACTAATGTTGACGGCGTATATGATAAGGACCCGAACAAATATCCCGACGCCGTTAAGTTTGACGAGGTTGAATTTCGCGAGGTGCTTGCAAGGGATATCAAGGTTATGGATTCAACCGCATTTTCACTTTGCAAGGATAACGATTTGTCCATCCTCGTGTTCGATTTAACAAATCCTGATAATGTTATTAAGGCTGTTCAGGGCGCCAATATCGGTACACTCGTAAGAAATTAAACATAATTTGAGAGGTAATATTTATGGAAGCAGTATTCAGTAAAACTAAAGAAAAGATGGAAAAGTGCCTTGTATCTCTTGAAAGAGATTATGCGGCAATCAGAGCAGGAAGAGCAAATCCTGCCGTTCTTGACAGAGTAATGGTTGATTATTACGGCGTGCCTACGCCTATTAATCAGATGGCTGCTGTCAGCGTACCCGAGGCAAGACTTCTTGTTATTCAGCCGTGGGACGCTTCAACACTCAAGGAGATTGAGAAGGCTATCAACACTTCCGATGTAGGTATCAATCCTCAGAACGACGGTAAGTGCATCAGGCTTTCCTTCCCTCAGCTTA
>CADAUV010000073.1 GCA_902791235.1 Oscillospiraceae bacterium | reverse complement strand
AAGTACATCGACAAGGCGAAAGACCCCAACGACCCATTCCGACTCATGGGCTTTGGACACCGCATTTACAAGAGCTACGACCCCCGCGCTGTCGTGTTAAAGAACATCGCCGACAAACTCATCAAAGAGTACATCCTTGGCAAAGTCAGATAATGTAATATTGATGATGTATCTTGGAGAAGCATAATCATCACCAGTTGTTGCATTACCTGTATTGGATGGAGCATTCAGCAGTGGGATATTGTTTGAGAATTCCTGACACATTCTCGAGATAATTCCACCCATTCCCAAATCGCCGTGAGGATGTATCTTCAAAGCGTCACCTATGAGTGATGTACCCTTAACACCGACATTACGATATTTCAAATACATCATATTATGAAGCTGTATATCTCTTCTTACAGCTCTTTTTTCGCTGTTATCTTCACGGATATTTTTCATAATCAATCACAATATACTGTTAAGTGTTTCATACACAAAATCGCAGCTTTTTCTCCGCACATTATTTCTTCCTATATTGCCAAAGTACTTGGTAAAGGTCTTAACCTCGCCGTCGGTATAAAAGCCGAAGCATACCATTCCTACGGGCTTGTCGGGTGTGTCGCCCGTTGGCCCCGCTATTCCCGTAACGCCTACGCCCACCTGCGCGTCAGCCGTGCGGGAAACGCCCTCAGCCATCTGAGCCGCAACCTGCTCGCTTACCACTCCGTACTTGATAATTGTATTTTCATCAACGCCTATAAGCTTAATCTTAGCATCGTTTGCATATGTTACAAAGGACATATCAAGCACGCTTGACGCGCTCGAAACTCCGACGAGCCTCGCACAGCACATACCTCCCGTGCAGGACTCGGCAAAGGCGATATGCTCTCCCCTGCTCTTAAGCTTATCCACAACCTGCTCTTCAATAGTCATCAGATTAAACCGTTCTGAAGCTTAGCCGCAGTAAGCGTATTCTTCATAAGCATTGAAATTGTCATAGGACCTACGCCGCCCGGTACCGGTGTAATAAACGAGCATTTATCCTTTACGGCTTCAAAATCAACATCGCCGCAAAGCTTACCGTTTTCATCCCTGTTCATACCGACATCAATCACCACTGCGCCATCCTTGACCATATCGGCTGTAACAAACTTTGCTCTGCCGATTGCAGCTACAAGAATGTCTGCGGTTTTTGTTACCTCGGCAAGATTCTGCGTCTTTGAATGAGTGATTTCGACGGTTGCATTTTCGTGAAGCAGCAGCATTGCCATAGGCTTACCTACGATATTACTTCTTCCGATAACAACGGCTTTTTTACCCTCAACGCTCACGCCTGTTGAATGGATAAGCTCCATAACGCCTGCAGGCGTGCAGGGAAGGAAATTATAGTCGCCTATCATAATTGCGCCTACATTTTCAGGATGGAAGGCGTCAACATCTTTTATCGGGTCAATGAGATTAATTACCTCTTTATCGTCAAGATGCGCAGGCAAAGGAAGCTGACAGAGTATGCCGTTAATATCCTTTTTCTCATTAAGCGACCTTACAAGAGCATTAAGTTCCTCCTGTGTGGTTTCAGCGGGCAGAGCATACTTTTCACTGTAAAAGCCCACCTCGTCGCAAGCCCTTTCCTTATTCTTTACATATACCTGTGAGGCAGGGTCGTCGCCGACAATAATAACCGCAAGACCGGGGGTTACGCCCTTTTCCTTAAGCTGTGCAGTTTCATTTGAAACAGCCTGTCTTACCTGTGCCGATACCTCTTTACCATTAATAATCTCAGCCATAATATTCTCCTTACTTATCCTTCCTCAAAAGGTATTTCCCCTTAATTTCAGGCTCAACAACAAGCCTTGAAGGAAGGGTATTCTTTCTGTATCTTATCACATTGAAAACAAAGAATGCAAGAGCAACAACAAGAATAATCATCGAA
This sequence comes from Oscillospiraceae bacterium, assembly GCA_902791235.1. Lineage (GTDB taxonomy): Bacteria > Bacillota > Clostridia > Oscillospirales > Acutalibacteraceae > Eubacterium_R. Next base: position 6,058 of record CADAUV010000073.1, on the reverse strand, counting down.
AGCACCTGACTTGCACGAAGAGAGGTTGAACCGATATAAAGCGAATCGGTACGAAGCCCCTCGACAATCATTCTCTCCGCGCCGTAAAGCACGCCGTAAAGCATAAAGACCTCGCCTTTAAAAAGCCTTTTCTCCGTAACGATATAATGAAGGATAAAAAAGCTCAGGATACACCATGCGCTTTCATAAAGAAAGGTGGGATGCACTGGCATATTAGGGTCAACGCTCATTCCCTTAGACGCAAGAAGCGGCTGTGATGCCTCGAGCGTATCGTGTATTTTCTGACTCCACATTCTGAAAAGAGCAGTATTGGTATTCGAGCCGAAAGCCTCCTGATTAAAGAAATTGCCCCAGCGGCCGATACCCTGACCTATAAGCAGTCCGAGCGAGCCGAGGTCGAGAAGATTATGAAAGTTTATCTTACCTATCTTACAGCCGATTGCCGCACCGATAAGAGCGCCGATAATACCGCCGTATATCGCTATACCGCCGTTCCATATCATCGGTATCTCGGATAAATGAGTACTGTAATAATCCCATTCAAACGCCACATAATAGGCTCTTGCGCCGATGATGCCGAATATGGTTCCCCAGATGAGAACATCCGTCATACCGTCAAGGCTCATCTTCCACTTATATGCCATTCGTCCGCCGTACAAAACGGCGAGGGAAAAGCCGAAGGCGATGATAAGTCCGTACCATTTAAACTCATGACCGAACAGCGTAAACGCAACGGAGGAAACATCAAAGCTTATTCCAAGCCCTTCAAAGAATACTGTTGTTTTACTGTCCATAATTACTCCTTAGCACTTTTCACAACCGAAAGAGCGCTGTATTTTTCATCAAGCATAGTTGAGAGAAGCTCCTCAAGCTCGGCCTTGGTAACATTCTGAAAAACATCCATAGCGTCAAATACCGAGCAGCCGTTAAACTGCGAAGTTATCATTGAATTTGCGATGGTATCAATATCGTTATAGCCCATTATTTCAGCGCCGTAAAGAGTACGCCTTGCGCTTTCAAAATCCTCATCGGAGATACCGTTTTGCCTGAGCTTTGCAACTGCGGCTTTTATCTCCTTTGCAACTGTCTGCGGGTCCGTGCTTTCGCCCTCGAACATAATGCTCTCATAGCCAAAGCCGATAAAATAGTCCTTAGAAAAGCTTGAGTTAATCAGCCCTTTGTCAAAGAGGCTGTTATAAAGCTCCGAGGTGTCGCCTGCAAGAATCTCAAGTAAAATCTGTACGCAGACAATTCTTCTTATATCCTGTACAAGCTCCCTGCACTCCTCCTTATAGCCGAAGGAGAAAACGGGAACGCTCAGCGCAAGATTATATTCACAGTAATCGCCGACAATATCCCTCGGCTCAGGCTCAAACGAGCGTTCAATTTCAAGAGGGGGCGCAGGCTTCAAATCCCTGTCGCAGACCTCAAGCACCTCCTCGGGCGTAACATTGCCGACAACAACAAGCGCCATATTGTGCAGATTATAAAAGGTGTTATAGCAGTCGTAAAGAAGCTTGTCCGTTATCTCGGAGATTGACTCAACAGTACCTGCGATATCAATTCTGACAGGATGGTTTTTATAAAGCAGTCTTAAAAGATTAAAGCTGCTCATCCACGAAGCGACATCGTAGTACATCTGAATCTCCTGACCGATAATGCCCTGCTCCTTTTCAACCGTCTTTGCGGTGAAGTATGGGTGTGTTACAAAGTCAATGAGTATTTCAAGCGACTCCCTGAAATTGTCGCTGCACTGAAAAAGATAGCAGGTGCGGTCAAAGGAGGTATAGGCGTTTGCCGACGCGCCTGTTTTTGCATACCTTGCAAAAGCGTCGAGGTCCTCGCTCTCAAAGAGCTTATGCTCAAGGAAATGAGCAATACCCTCGGGTACTGTTGTAAACTCCTCCTCGTCGCTTCTTTTGAATTTTGTGTCAATAGAGCCGTACTTTGTTCCGAAAACCGCATAGGCGGAGGAATAATTCTCCTTGGGCATAACAAGGATTTTAAGCCCTGACTTATGGTCGATTTCATAATACTTTTCACCGAGGACGGATGATACTATTTCTTTCATTACTTCTCCTCCTTCGGTGCTGCAAGTCTGTAAACGGTGTCAAGGGTTATGAGCTTTGCGCACTCAATAACCTGCTCCTTTGTAACCTCGCTGTTTTCCTTAATAAGCTGTGCCGGTGTTTTATATTCATCAAGAGTAATCTGATTTGAATACCACATAGCAAGAACATCGGGCAAATCGTTAAGGGATTTAATCGTGTCTGCGATACTGATAACGGAGGAGGTAAACTCCTCGTCAAAGTCGCCGTTTTTAAGCGCTTCAAGCTGATTTAAAATCTCAGCCTGCGCCTTGTCCATATTCTCTTCGTTACATCCGCTTTGAACGAACATAGCGCTTTTATGCTTATAGTAAGCCGCTGAACAGTAATAGCAGAGGCTCATTTTTTCCCTTACATTCGCAAAGAGCTTTGAATAAGGACCTCCGCCGAAAATATCAATTGTTGTACGCATTGCAGGTGTGAGCGGGTCTGTTGACGCAAGCTCAACATTAAAGCCCATTACGAGCTTGCCCTGCTTGACATCAAGCCTTTCCGTAAGCTCCTTTATGCTGTCCGAAGGCTTCCTTACCTTCGACACGGGAAGGGCATTAAAGCCCCTTTCAATTCCCGAAAGCGCCGACTTAGCGCTTGCAAGCACGCTTTGAATATTGCAGGAGCCGACAGTAACGAGAAGTATTTTCGCATTTTCAAGAAGACTGTGCCAAGCGTCGGTTACCTCCTGCGCAGTAAGAGACGCAACCTGCTCCTTCGTGCCGTATCGGCTTGTTCCGAACGCCTCGTCGGAAAACATCAGCACTTCCGCACGGTTCAGCGCATAAACTCTTTTCTCATTCTCATCCGCTTCGATTTTCTGAAGCACAATGCGCTTCTCGCTCTCAACCTCCGCTTCGGGAAAAACGCCGTTTTCAAGCCTTGGCTTTGTGAACATCTCGAAAAGAAGCTCTACCGCCTCAAGGCTTATGCTTTCTCCGTCAAGCGAAAATCTGTCGTCAACGCAGGTTATACCAAGCTTTAAAACCTGTGAATCGCCCGACTTTGCAGACGAACAGCTAAGCGCCGCGCCGTAAAGCGAAGCAAGCTTTTTATTGAGACTTAACTGAGTCGGATACTTTTCGCATCTTCTCGAAAGCAGGCTTAAGGCAACCGCATTTGCGCTCACCGTATCTCTTGAAAGAGGCACGGCAAGGCTTAATACCGCGGAATTTGTTTTAAACTGAGAGGCGCTTACCGAAAGATACTCAGCGCCCTGTGTTATATCGTTAAGAATATAATCCACCAAAAATCCCCCAAACAATAAATTAAAAACTTAATTCTAAAATATTAGATAATATGATAACATATTGTTTGAAAAATTTCTATACTTATTCTGAATTAAATTAAAAAAGCAGAAACAAAAGCAGCAGAAGGGTTTTGTTGTCCGTATTCTTTTCGGACAACAAGAAGAACAAAACGAGGAGTAAAAGCGGTGAATTATCACTGCTTTCACAGCTTTTTTCAGGCTCCTCACATTCCTGAGCGCCGCTGCTCTGCAATGCCCTTTCATTCATTTTAGCAACTCTTTTCTTGGCGTTTTCAATATCGTTTTCACTGACTGTCATAGAATAACTCCTTTAATAGCGGCAGCATAGAGGCAAGCCTCAGAATCCGTTTCACATCATTTGCGCGCTGTCTTCTGCCGTCGTCGAGATAGGGCTCAAGCGCAGTAATAAGCCTTATCTCGTTACTGCTTTGTGAATTCATTTTATTCATTATTTCCTTTGCTCTCATAATGAGCTTCATATCGCTGTCGCCGCCTAAACCGACGGGCATATCCTGATTTGAAATAAGCGACTGCGCCGTGGCTTTAAGATTTTCCGCCTCCTCTGGCGTCAGCGAAGAAATAATATCATTAATTCCGTCAAGCTCCATACTACTTATCCCTTTTAAGCTTTCTCATAATCTCCTGAGCTTTCTGCGAATTCAAAAGCTCCTTTGTTTTGCGTTCATCAGAAAGCACGCTGTTAAGCTTGTTAAGCGTATCTGACGAAAGATGCGAGGACAGGTACTCATTAAGTCTGTTCTCCTGCGCCGCTCTTTTCATCTCATCACTGTTAACATTATCTCTGCTCATTGCATTTCTCCCCTTATTGTAATATAATGTCAGTACAGTATATTCCGTCAAGGGAGGTTTTATGAATGAGACTTGTTGTACTTTCCGACTCACACAGAGCTAAGCGAAAACTGGACAGCATTGTGCAAAAGCATTTAACCGACGCTGATATGTTTATATTCCTCGGCGATGGCGAGGCGGATTTTGATGAGATACTGACCTACAATCCGAGCATAAAATACGAAAGAGTTTCAGGAAACTGCGACTGGGATTCCGTTTATCCGACCTTTAAAATTCTTGATAATATCGCAGGAAAAAGAATACTTATCACGCACGGGCATCCCTTTCAGGTAAAGCACGGATACACCGTTATTGAGGAGTACGCAAAAAAAATCGGCGCGGACATAGTGCTTTTCGGCCACACGCATATTCAGTATATTCAAAACGAATTTGAAAACGGGTTTTATATGATGAACCCCGGCAGCGCCGCAAACGGCGAATACGGTATGGTGGATATTGAAAAGTCAGGCGTTATGCTGATTGAATGTAGAATTTAAAATAAAAAAGCTGCTGAGGTTTCCCTCAGCAGCTTTTTCATTTTTTACTTTTCAAAGGTGAAATTTTCTCCGTCATAGTCAACGGTGCAGGTTTCGCCGAGCGCATTTTCAAGTATAAGCTCCGAGAGCTTATCCTCAATACGCGTCTGAATTGCACGGCGGAGAGGTCTTGCACCGTACACCTTATCAAAGCCCGCATCGGCAATTGCCGACACTGCCTTATCGGTAAAGCTTACCTCGCAGCCAAGCTCCTTGACCTGCTTTGCAAGTCCTTTGAGAAGTCTGCGTGCAATCTCCTCGATATCGTCCTTTTCAAGCTGATTGAAAACTATAATCTCATCAACACGGTTAAGAAATTCAGGCTTGAAGGTATGCCTTAAATCCTCCATAACGAGCGCTTCGATATTCTTGTTTTCATCAGCGCCGTCATCACCGAAGCCGAGAGCCGATTTCGGCGAGGTAATCTTTGACGCACCGACATTGGAGGTCATAATGATAACGGCATTTTTAAAGCTTACCTTTCTGCCCTGTGAGTCGGTAAGAATACCGTCCTCAAGTATCTGCAGAAGGATGTTGAAAACATCGGGGTGCGCCTTTTCAATCTCATCAAAAAGGACTACCGAATACGGTTTTCTCCTGATTTTCTCGGTAAGCTGACCGCCCTCGTCAAAGCCGACATATCCCGGAGGCGAGCCGACAAGCTTTGATACCGTATGCTTTTCCATATATTCAGACATATCAAGCCTTATGATAGCGTCCTCATCGCCGAAAAGCGCCTCGGCAAGAGTTTTACAAAGCTCGGTTTTACCTACGCCCGTGGGACCGAGGAAAATGAAGGAGCCGATAGGTCTTTTCGGATTTTTAAGTCCTGCCCTGCCACGCCTGATTGCGCGTGCAACCGAGGATACAGCCTTATCCTGACCCACAATTCTCTCATGGAGAATCTGCTCCATATTAAGAAGCCGCTCGCTTTCCTCTTTAGTAAGAGTGTTTACGGGGATACCCGTCCACGAGGATACAACCGAAGCGATATCCTCCACCGAGATTTCCTTAACCTCGTGGGAAGAGAGATTTCTCCACTTCTCCCTCTCCTCGTCAAGAAGAGTACGAAGCTTTGTTTCCTTGTCTCTGAGGACTGCCGCCTGCTCGTAGCTTTGATTTCTTACGGCGGAAGCCTTTTCCTCTTCAATGGATTTAAGCTCCTTTTCCATAGCCTTAAGATTATCCGGCACGGTCTGAGCTTTAAGCCTTACTCTTGAAGCGGCTTCGTCGATAAGGTCGATTGCCTTATCGGGAAGGAATCTGTCCGCAATATATCTTGAGGAAATCTTTACAGCGCTTTC
>CADAUV010000072.1 GCA_902791235.1 Oscillospiraceae bacterium | reverse complement strand
GGCTGGCAGGCCAATAAACAGCGCACTTGTGCGCCGCCAGTAATATTAGGGCTATGCCCGAAAATGAAATACCACCCGCTATGCGGGTGGATATTTATTATAATATCGTGCCTCCGCCGATAACGGTTTCACCGTCATACAGGACGACTGCCTGTGATTTTGTTATCGCTCTCTGCGGTGCGTCAAAGTTAACGGTAACAGTACCGTCAGCGTTAATGCTGAAGGCAGCAGGCTGTTCTTTCATATTATAACGGACTCTTGCCGTACACCTGGTATATCTTTCAGGGTCAGGCACAAGCCAGTTGAAATCATCGGCGGTAAGCGTGGAGGAAAACAGCTCATCGTTTGTTGAAAGGGTTACAGTATTATTTTCTGTATCCTTAGCCGATACATACATAGGCTTGCCAAGTGCAATCCCGAGTCCTTTACGCTGACCGTTTGTGTATCTGATTATACCGTTATGCCTGCCGAGAACATTACCTTTTGTATCAATAAAATCCCCCTGCGGATAAATCTTGCCCGTGTAGCTTTCAATAAATTTTGCATAATCTCCGTCAGGAACGAAGCAGATATCCTGACTGTCTTTTTTGTGAGCATTTATAAAGCCGTTATTCTCCGCAATATTTCTTATCTCGTTTTTTGAATAATCTCCGAGCGGAAATTTAATGTGAGAAAGCTGCTCCTGCGTAAGAGAATAAAGAACATAACTCTGGTCCTTGGATAAGTCAACACCCTTTTTGAGATAGAACCAGCCGTCCTTTTCCTCCACTCTCGCATAATGACCTGTTACAACAAAGTCATAGTCAAGCTCCCTCATTCTCTGAAAAAGCTTACTGAACTTAAGATATCTGTTGCAGTCAATGCAGGGATTAGGCGTTCCGCCCTCTTCATAAATTCTGATGAATTTATCTATTACTTTTTCACGGAATTCATCCTTGAAATTAAAGACATAGTAAGACATATCAAGCCGCCTTGCAACCGACCTCGCATCCTCGATATCATCAAGAGAGCAGCAGGTTTTTTCACGGCTTAACTGAATATCCCCGTTATCGTAAAGCTTCATTGTAGCGCCGATGCACTCATAGCCCTTTTGCTTCATAATGAAAGCGGCAACGCTGGAATCAACGCCACCGCTCATTGCAATTATTGCTTTTTTTCCCATAATTTAACCAAGCTCAATCATTTTGTCAATACAGCGTTTAGCGCCGACATATATATTATCGTCAAGGGTAATCTCCTCACCGAAGGTACCCTTACAGCAGTTAAGCACATCTACAATTGTCGTTGCCTTCATATTATGACATACGCAATCCTTTGAAAGAGGATAAAACATTTTATCGGGACAGCTAAGCTGTAAATGAGTTACAATACTGTTTTCCGTGCCTATGATAAATTCTTTAGCATCACTCTGCTTTGCATAGTCCATTATACCCGTAGTTGAGCCAACATAATCGGCAAGCTCAACGACCTCAGGCACGCACTCGGGATGAACAAGAAATAAAGCATCGGGATGCGCACTTTTAGCCTTCATAACATCTTCTTTGCCCAGCTTAGCATGAGTCGGACATCCGCCGTTTAACAGCTTAAAATTCTTATCGGGAAGCTGTTTTGAAATCCAGTTACCGAGATTACAGTCAGGAATGAATAAGATATTATCACTTTCAAGCTTCTTACAGATTTTCAGAGCGGAAGAGGATGTTACACAAACATCACAAACCGTTTTAAGCTCGCTTGTGGTATTGATATAAGCGACAACCGTATAATCAGGATACTGCTGCTTAACCTGCTCAATAACCTCTTTATCCATCATCTCAGCCATTGGGCAGCCCGCGTCAGGATTTGATAAAATAACCTTCTTATCGGGCGAAAGGATTTTAACCGTTTCAGCCATAAATCTTACGCCGCACATAATAACAGTCTTATTATGCACCTTGGAAGCTTCAACCGAAAGCGCGAAGGAATCACCGACAAAATCGGCAACCTCGAGAATTTCAGGCGTCTGATAACAGTGCGCAAGGATACAGATATCCTTTTCCTTTTTAAGTCTTATAATTTCCTGCTGAATGTCTTTAATCATTAATGTTCTCCGCAGTGCTCGCAGCTGACCTCTTTAAAAATTTCAGGGTCATATGCGATACCCTTCCTGTCGTAATAATCCTTAACGGCTGACTTAACAGCCTCTTCTGCAAGAACGGAGCAGTGAATTTTTACCGGCGGTAAACCGTCGAGAGCCTCAACCACCGCTTTGTTGGTAAGCTCAAGCGCCCTGTCAATCGGCTGACCCTTAATCATTTCGGTAGCCATTGAGCTTGAAGCAATAGCCGAAGCACAGCCGAAGGTGTTAAACTTAACATCCTCGATTATTCCGTCGTCGGAAACCCTGAGATATATTTTCATTATATCTCCGCATTTTGCATTTCCGACCTCACCAACGCCGTCTGCATTTTCAATTTTACCAACATTTCGCGGATTTGTAAAGTGGTCCATCACTTTTTCTGAATATAAAGCCATATTATTTTTCCTCCGATTTGATTTTTTCCCAAACGGGCGATATTGAACGAAGGTATTTTACTACCTCTTTAACGGATATAACTATATGCTCCATCTGTTCAATTGTTAAATCCTCGCTGAGCGACAGACGAAGCGAGCCGTGCGCTATCTCAACAGGTACGCCTATTGCAAGAAGAACATGTGAAGGGTCAAGGCTTCCGCTCGTACAGGCAGAGCCGCTTGACGCACTGATACCTCTTGCGTCAAGTAATAAGAGCAAGCTCTCGCCCTCGATACCCTCAAAACACATATTAAGAGTTCCGGGTAAATGATGTTCAAGAGAGCCGTTAATCCTGCTTCTCTCAATATCCTTAAGCCCGTTAATCAGATAATCCCTGAGTGTTATAAGCTTCTCAGTATTCGTGTCAAGCTTTTCGCAGGCTTCTTTAAGAGCAGCCGCCATACCGACTATTGCCGGAAGGTTTTCCGTGCCGGCTCTCTTACCTCTCTCCTGAGCGCCGCCCTCAATAAGACTTTTAACAGGAATTCCCTTCTTAATATATAAAACACCGACGCCCTTAGGTCCGTGGAATTTATGCGCGGATATTGACAGCATATCAACATTCATATCAGAAACATTAACAGGTATATGACCAACTGCCTGCACGGCGTCCGTATGAAAGTATATTCCCTTTTCTCTGCACAGCTTACCGATTTCCGCTATCGGCTGAACTGTACCGATTTCATTATTCGCTGTCATTACAGTTACAAGGCAGGTATCCTCCCTAATTGCGTTTGCAATATCCTCGGCTGTAACAACTCCCGTGTTATGAACATCTACAAGGGTTACCTCGAAGCCCTCCTTTTCAAGCGCGTTAAGCGTATGGAGGATTGCGTGATGCTCAAACTTTGTTGAAATAATATGTTTCTTTCCTTTCCTCGCGCCAATCGCGCACGCCGTGCGCAGAGCCTGATTGTCAGCCTCGCTTCCGCCTGAAGTAAAGTATATTTCCTTCGCGTCAGCACCGATACATTCGGCTATATCCTCCCTCGCTTTTTCAAGATACTCCTTGGCAGTCTGACCGACTGTGTGAAGCGAACTTGGATTACCGTAAATATCGGTTAATATCGGCAGCATAGCCTCAAGCGCCGTATTACTGAGCTTTGTTGTTGCCGCATTATCGGCATAGACCTTCATATAATCACAACCTTTCAAAAATATAGTTTTAAATCCTATCAAATTGATAGGTAAATAATATCACCATATTTTGAATTTGTCAATACCGGAAACCATATAAAAAAGAACCCGAAAGGGACACCTGTCGCAAATCGGGTTCTTTAACAATTGTATTTCACTAATTGTATTTTACTATCGTATCAAGCTTGACATTATGCAGTGAGGTAAACACATTATGCTCTATATCAGGATTTATTTCTTTTATTTTTTCGGTTATTTCGTGTCCCCTGCTCTGTTCTTTATCAACAACTTTAAGCTTATTTAACTGTGCAAAATTGTTTATCGCAGAATCATATACACAGAAAAGCGGCATAATCACGCCATCTTTATTCGGTATAATTCCCTCAAGCGAAGAATTACAAAACATATTATAAAGGGTATTATCAACTACATCGTTAAGCGTTACAGGCAAAGCGGTTTTATTGTAATCATCGCTGCCCGTTTCTTTGAGCCCGAGCACCTCGAGCTGAGCTTTTGCAGTTTCATTTTCAGCTTTAAAAAGGACCTCAAAGGAAGTATCTGAGACTCTTTTTAACTGTTTTAAACAAAGCGCAGCTACGGCAGCCCCTGCAGTACCGTCAAGGCAAACGAGTATAACATCGTTTTCTCTGATAAGCTCATACCGCTTACATCCCTCGACAAAGGGATTCCAAATGCTTTTGCGATAAGTTTTAATTATACTTCTTTCTGCTTTTTGCGCATATGTAAGCTCTCTTGCCATTACTCCACCTTTATAAAAGACGAATAAATCTTTTCAATATCCTCAAGATTAAACTTCATAGGGTTATTAGCAATTCTTTCAATATTAACACCGTTGACGGTTTCATAAAATTCATCATTTGTCATTGTGATTTCGGGCAGAACGCCAAGGGCTTTAAGCTTTGCTTCAAGTCCGTCTGCGGTCAGCCTGCACTCCTTTTCAAGAAAGGAAAGCATTTTCTTTGTTCCTTCATCGGCAAATTCATTCATATATTTCCATATATAAACAAGGCTGACAGCGCATGCCTGACCGTGAGCAAGCCCCTTTAGCTTATGAAGCTTATAACTGAAGGCGTGCGGCGCGGCAGTCTGTGCAATATTAATAGCCCTGCCTGCAAGCTCACTGCATTTCATCATATCCTCAAAAGTACTTTCGTCGCCGCTTACATATCTGTCAAAGCTATCCGCAAAAATCCTCAGCGAAGCAAGCGAGTACCCACGGCTTTCCTCAGTTGAATTTTTAGAAATAAAAGCCTCAAAGCTATGACAGAAGGCATCAAGAGCCGTTGAGATTTTCTGAAATCCCGGGAGGGTTAAAAGCGTCGTATAGTCAAACACGGCGTATTCGGGTATAAGGGAAATATCCTTAACCGACTGCTTGTCGGCATTATTATAGAGGACGGAGGTCCTTGTTACCTCTGCGCCCGAGCCTGCAGTGGTAGGAACTGCGAGAATTTTAATATCCCTATCAAGATAATACTTTATTCCTTTTGCGCAGTCGATGGCACTGCCGCCGCCAACAGCAGCAATAATATCGGGATTGAATTTCATTAACTGATTAACGCCTTCAGTAACGGAAGATACTTCGGGACAAGGCTCAAAGGCTGTAAAGGAAAAAACCTCACAGCCAAGTTCCTCAAGCGCCAAGCGATAACCGAAGCGGTCATATTCCCTGCTTGAAACAAAAAATATACGCTTTGCGCATTCATTATTTATCACGCTTTTAAACTCATTAATAAATCCGATATTCTCCATTATTCCTCAACTATCTTGCAGCCCGTGGAAACAGGTGTGGTTATAATAATATCTTTTGCAAACGAGGTCAGCTCATCGGCTGCTTTCCGTGCGGAGGACTTGTCCTCAAAAATACCGAAAACAGTGGGACCGCTACCGCTCATACATACGCCGAGCGCGCCGTTTTGCCTCATAACATCTTTAATATCAACCTTATACGGAACCTGAATAAACTGCTCGAAAACATTTTCCATACGCTGGGCAATCTCTCTCAAATCCCTGCTCTGCATAGCATAAAGCATCGAAAGCTTATCGGGCGTATGCGCCTTCCCACATTCGTCAAACTGCCTGTAAGCCGAGGCGGTATTAACCGCATAATCAGGCTTAGCAAGAAGGATGTAACATTTACGAAGAGCCTTCACCTTATTTAATACATCACCGACGCCCTGTGCAAGAAGCGTACCGCCTTTTATGCAAAACGGAATATCGGCGCCGATTTTAACGCCGATTTCGCAAAGCTCATCGTTGCTGAGATTTGCGCCCGTAAGCCTATTAAGTGCAACAAGCACTGCTGCACCGTCGGCACTTCCGCCGGCAAGACCTGCAGCATGGGGAATTCTTTTATCAATAATGATTTTCAAGCCTGTATTCTTAATGCCTGTTTGTTTGAAAAATTCCCGAGCTGCCTTACAAACAATATTCGTTTTGTCAGTCGGTACTCCCTCGGTGTCGCATAAAACGGTTATTCTTTTTGACCTGTTAAGAGTAACGGTAACCGTATCGTAAATACCGACGCTTTGCATAATCATAAAAAGGTCGTGATAACCGTCAGTTCTCTTAGAAACAATATCAAGCAGCAGATTTATCTTTGCATATGCTTTAACCTTCATGGGCTACCTCTTCAATAAACTCGCCTATTCTCTTAACAGCTTCTCTGATATTGTCAATTGAATAGCAATAGGAAACACGGATATAACCCTCTCCGCAATCGCCGAAAGCGTTACCGGGAACAACAGCGACACGCTTACTCATAATAAGTCTTTCACAGAATTCCTCTGAGGTAAGACCTGTTGACTTAATACAGGGGAACATATAAAACGCGCCCTCAGGCTCGAAGCAGTCAAGACCTATTTCACGAAAGGCATTAACTGTATAACGCCTTCTCATATCGTATTCATCAAGCATCATTTTTATGTCCTCGTCGCCGTTTCTCAGCGCTTCAATTGCAGCGTACTGTGAATTTGTAGGCGCGGACATAATCGCAAACTGATGAAGTTTTGTCATCTGTGATATTATCTCAGCAGGACCGAGGGCGTAACCGAGCCTCCAGCCCGTCATTGAATAAGCCTTAGAAAAGCCGTTAATAACAACAGTTCTTTCTTTCATACCGTCGATTGAAGATATAGAAACATGCTTGATTCCGCCGTATGTAAGCTCGCTGTATATCTCATCGGAAAGCACAAAGATATTATGCTTGATAATCACCTTTGAAATTGCTTCAAGGTCCTCTTTTCTCATTACGGCACCCGTCGGGTTATTCGGGAAAGGAAGAATGAGAAGCTTTGTTTTATCAGTAATTGCATTTTCAAGCTCCTCTGCCGTAAGCCTGAAATTGTTTTCATTCTTTGTTTCAATGCTTACAGGTATGCCGCCACACATCTGAACAATGGGCTTATAGCATACAAAGCACGGCTCAACAACAAGAACCTCGTCGCCGGGATTGACAAGTGAACGAATACACATATCAATACCCTCAGAGCCGCCGACTGTAACAACAACCTCTGTTTTGGGGTCATAGCTGACATCGTATTTGCGTTTAAAAATCTTTGTAATCTCCTCCCTCAAAGTGAGAAGACCTGCGTTTGAGGTATACCGTGTTGTACCTTTTTTAAGCGTTTCGATACCCGTTTGCCTGATATGCCAAGGAGTCAGGAAATCAGGCTCGCCGACACCGAGGGATATAACATTATCCATTTCCTCAGCAATTGAGAAAAATTTTCTGATTCCGCTCGGTTTGATATCGACAACAACTTTATTTAAGAAATCGTCATAATTAATCAAAAGGAAATTTTCCTCCTATCATCTTTAGGGGCATCCATAAAGGAAACACCCTGCTCCTTATATTTTTTAAGAATGAAGTGAGTTGCGGTTGAAACAACGCCCTCCATTGGTGAAAGTCTGTTGGCAACAAAAAGCGCAACCTCCTGGAAGGACTTATCGGTTACAAGACAGCAGATATCAAAGCTTCCGCTCATAAGATAAACGCTTTCAACCTCGTCAAGCCTTGCAATTTTCTGCGCAATATCCTCAAAACCCCTGCTGAATTTAGGCTGCACCTTAATTTCGATAAGCGCAGTAACAAGCTGGGATTCAGTCTTTTCATTATCAATAAGCGCCCTGTAACCCTTGACGATACCGCCGTCCTCAAGCTGCCTGATTTGCGCTTCAACTGTCTTCTCATCCGTGCCGAGCATAACCGCAATTTCCTTATTGCTGAGTCTCGGATTGTTTTCAAGAATAGATAATAGCTTTTCCATATTATACCTCACACAATATTTATTAATACAGGCTCGCGCTTTCTGAAAAGCGTTACCTGTTCAAATCCGCATTTAAGTGCAAGCTCATATCCCTCTTTAATACCTCTGCAGATATATTTTGCATAATGAGAGTCCGAGCCGACAGTTATATACTTACCGCCAAGCTCTTTAAATCTTCTGATATATTTTTCCGACGGTAAGATTTCCCCTATTTCCATATAAAGCCCCGAAGT
>CADAUV010000071.1 GCA_902791235.1 Oscillospiraceae bacterium | reverse complement strand
ATATTAGCAGGAATATCCTGTTGACATTCCAGAAACTCATCTGCTACAAATATCTTAAAATCAATGGCGGGGTTGAGCCGTTGGAGTGAGATGCCCAGTATTTGTGCCAACCCGATATAATTTTTTGCTACAATAGTAAATGCACAATATTTCATAAAGAAATGAGCGTTAGTTGATATTTTTGATAACTTTTGCAGGACTTCCTGCCACAACAGTGTGTGGGGGAATGTCGTGAGTAATAACACTATTCGCAGCAATGACTGCTCCTTGGCCAATGGTCACACCGCCAAGAATCGTCACCTTGTCGCCTATCCATACCTTATCTTCTATACGAATAGGCCCTTTACTGTATATTGGTCTGTTTACAGGAGCAATATCTTGTTCGTCAATAGTACTTTGGCCGTGTGAATTATCTGATATTGTAATCCACCTGCCTGTCAATACATCATTTCCAATGTCTATTTTGTTACAACAAGAGATGTGGATGTATTCCCCCAAATCACATCTTTCTCCGATTGTTATGGCTGGCTCAAATATCATTCCATCATAATTATCCCATGCCGTTATCACTCCATATTTGCCAACGACAGACATTTCTCCTATAGAAATATTTTTTTCTCCAACAATAGTAACAGGATGATGGGCGACAAATCCTTTTCCTCAAGAATAAAGCCTGCATCCCTGTTTACAAGCGCCATTGCGTTATGGTACTGATGATTCTCGGCAACATAGGGAGAAGGAATGAGTATTGAAGCCTTACCCATAGCCTCAATTTCCGAAAGAGAGGAGGCGCCTGCCCTGCCGACTACTATATCGGCTGCCGCCATACACACATCCATATTATCTATGTACTGTCTTACCTCAACGCTGCCCTTTCTGCCGTTTTCAAAGCCTGCCTGCTCAAATCTGTCGAGATAGTCCTTACCGTTAGTTCCGACCGAATGAATATGGTGCCAGCGCGAGGTCTCGGCGCTTACCTGTAATATCGGGAACATTGCCTCATTCAGAGGAGCTGCGCCGAGCGAACCGCCGAAGGAGAGAACGAGCGGCTTATCGTCGGTAATACCGAGGGCAAGTCTTGACTCCGCCCTGTCGGCTTTTAACAGCTCGCCTCTTACGGGAAGTCCCGTAACTGAGCAGTCGCCCTTTATATCAAGATGATTTTTTGCATCCTCAACGGTGAGCATTACGCTGTCAACCTGCTTTGCAAGCGTTTTATTGGTTATTCCCGGATAGGCGTTTTGCTCATGGATACAGGTCGGTATACCGAGCTTTACAGCCTCCTGAAGCACGGGGCCCGATACATAGCCGCCAAAGCCGATTACGCAGTCAGGCTTAAAATCACTGATAATCTTTTTACACACGGAGCCTGATTTTACAAGCCTTGAAACCGTCTTGAGATTATGCTTAACTGCGGACGGCGAGAAAGAACGCCTGAAGCCCGAAATCTCAATTGTCTTAAAATCAAAGCCAGCCTGCGGAACAAGCCTTGCTTCAATATGGTCGCTTGTACCGATGAACAGAAACTCTGTATCGGGATGCTGTTCCCTTATATATGAGGCAACTGCAAGCGCAGGATTTATATGACCCGCAGTGCCGCCTGTCGCAAATAATAATTTCATACTAATCCACCTTTCTCTGACTTGAACGCCTTGATATAGCGAGCACCGCTCCGATTTCAACAAGAAGAAGCAGTATCGAAGTACCGCCGTAGGAGAAAAACGGAAGCGCAATACCCGTATTCGGTATTGAGTCAGTTACAACAAGAATATTAAGTCCTACCTGTATACCTATCTGTGAGGACACGCCCACCGCTACAAGAGCGGCAAATTTATCCCTGCTGTTTTTAGCTATTATGAAGCCTCTGATTACAAGCGCTGCAAATAAAACGATAATTACAGCGGCGCCGATAAAGCCGAGCTCCTCACACACAATTGAGAAAATGAAGTCGTTTTGCGGCTCGGATACATAGAGGTATTTTTGTTTTGAATTGCCGAGTCCCACTCCTGTAAGTCCGCCCGAGCCTATCGCATAAAGCGAGTTATTCGTCTGCCAGCGCTTGTCATCGGGCGAATAGCTCTTGTTAAGCCATGCGGTAATACGCTCGCCTGCATAGTTTTCAAGAAGCTGAGGAAAGCTGATAACCGCTATTATCGCAAGCACCATAAGAGCAAGGCCGAAGGCAAATAATTTCCAGTCGCTTCCGCCCACAAACATAAGCGTTGCGCCGATGAAAAACATAAGAATTACGCAGGACATATGATGCTCAAGATAAATCAGTCCGCAGAATACTCCGATAATTACAATAGGAATTACAATTCCGTACTTAAAGGTTTTCATTCTCTTCCACTCCATACTTATATAAAGCGAAAGAGTAAGTATAAGCGCAAACTTGGCAAGGTCGGACGGCTGAAAGGTAAAGGGTCCTATCGGAATGAACCTTTTAAAATCGCTGTCGTCCGCGCCTGCGATATTGGTATGATAAAAAAGAACGATTACAAGAAGCAGAAGCGATACGCAGAGAATTACGGGCGTTGCCGCCTTAAACCACTTATAATTAATTTTTGAAATTACAAACATTACCACAAGACCTATCACCGCAAAGATGAGCTGTCTTGTGAAAAAGAAGTATGAATTATGGTCCCTATTGTAATAAGCATAGGGATATGACGCTGAAAAGAGCATAACAAGTCCGATTGTGAGAAGCGCAATCGTCAGCGCAAGAAAGGGTATATCAATACTTCCCTTTATAAAAAAGCTTCCGAAAAGCTCATGCAGGTCTGTTTTCTTACCCTTGCGGATAATTTTTTCATCACCTTTTTCAGACATAGCTTTTACTCCTTTCAGTAATAATTTCAGTTAATTTTTTATTTAGCGCCCTGCGTGAAATACATCAAAAGCACGCCGACTGCACAGCCTGCAAGATTAACAAGTGAGAAAACAAAACAGATTTTCTTTTCCTTCCAGCCGCACATCTCGAAGTGATGATGAATAGGCGCCATCTTAAATACACGCTTGCCGTGCGTTAATTTGAAATATCCTATCTGGATTATATCGCTCATTGTTTCGCAAACATAGACAATGCCTATCGGAAGTAATATAAGCGGACATTTACAGATATAGCCGAGAGCTACAACCATTCCGCCGAGGAAAAGCGAGCCTGTATCGCCCATAAAGGTCTTTGCGGGATTCCAGTTCCAGCAAAGGAAGCCGAATACGCCGCCGAGAAGCGCGCCTGCAAAGAGTCTTTCTCCGAGAAAGCCCTGCATATATCCGATAAGAACGAAAGAGGCCGAAACCGTAACTGTTACGGATGAGCAAAGTCCGTCAATACCGTCGGTGAGGTTAACGGAGTTAACCGTTCCGTAAATGATGAATACAGAGAGAAGCCAGAACACAATTGACAGAAAGACATTCTTCTCAAAATCAACAGTGCCTAAAAACGGAATATCCCATGTGGTGTTATGAGAAAACCAGAGAGTTGCCGTGAAGCCGAGAGTCATAATAAGCTGACCCAGAGTTTTCTGCTTTGCGGAAAGCCCCTCATTTCTTTTAAGCTTAATCTTGATGAAGTCATCGGTGAAGCCGACGATACCAAAACCGAGCGCAAGAGCCATTCCGGCAAGAATTAAAATCACATCGCTTTTAGGGAACATCGGATTGAACTGAGAGGAAATATCGGTATTTGAAAGATGCGCTGTGAGAAGCGTACAGATAAGGGAAATGAAAATACCGATAATAAACATCAGTCCGCCCATATTCGGCGTTCCCTGCTTTGACTTATGCCACGAAGGACCGATGTCAAGAATAGTCTGTCCGAATTTAAGCTTACGAAGCCACGGGATAATCACGAAGCCGAGAGCGGCTGTGATACCGAAGGACGCCACTATTGCAATAATCATAAGTACTGTACCGTTCATTTTACTTCCCACCTGTCATAGATATTTTTAATTACATCCTCAAGCTTCATACCTCTTGACGCTTTGAATACAACCGTATCCCCTGCCCTTAGCTCCTTTAAAAGTGCGTCAGAAAGTAAGTCCTTGTTTTCAAAATGATGAACCTCTTTTACACCCGAGGCTTTAGCGCCCTCGGCAGTGTGCTTTGAAAGCTCACCGTAGCAGTAAAGAGCGTCAACGCCCTTCTCGCCTGCAAGTCTGCCGACTTTTTCGTGCGCGTCAGCTGAGATATCGCCAAGCTCAAGCATATCCGAAAGCACCGCAATTTTTCTTCCCTTGAAGCCCGAGAGGGTCGAGATAGCCGCCTTCATAGAATCAGGGCTTGCATTGTAGCAATCCTCTATAAAGGTCATACCCTCAAAGCGTACCACCTTCTGCCTCATACCCTCGGGCACATAACCAGCAAGAGCGTCAGCACAGTCCTGCGGCGGAATGTCGAGGCAATAACCGACTGCAAAAGCGGCAAGTGCGTTATACACATTATGAATGCCGATAGCCGGAATTGCTATATGCTGAGTCTTACCGAAATACTTAATATCAAATTCCGCGCCGTCAGCACCCTGACTGATATTATCCGCAAGAAAATCGCAGTCTTTATTTTCAATGCCGAAGCGCAAAATCCTGTAATCATCGCGGCAAACGGTTTTCAGCATATCGTTATCGCCGTTAACAATTAACGGCGAGCCCTTCTCAAGTCCGTCGAGTATTTCAAGCTTTGCCTTGAGTATTCCTTCGCGCGAGCCGAGGTTTTCAATATGTGAAACGCCGATATTCGTTATGAGTGCAAGCGTTGGCTTTGCGGCTGTTGTGAGCCTGTGAATCTCGCCAAAGTGATTCATACCCATCTCAATTACCGCAGCCTCGGTTTTACTGTCAATATGAAAGAGCATTTGCGGAAGCCCTATCTCATTATTCAGATTGCCGAGCGTCTTAATCGCATTATATTTTGCGCTCACAACAAGATAAGTAAATTCCTTTGTTGTTGTCTTACCCACTGAGCCTGTAAGTCCAACAACGGGAATCGTAAATTTTGAACGATAATACGCCCCGAGGTCAAGAAGTCCTTTTGATGTATTTTCAACAAGGACATATTTTCCGTCAAAGCCTTGCGGCACCTTATGCACCATTACCGCAGCCGCGCCCTTCTCTATTGCCTCTTCTGCAAAGTCGTGGCCGTCAAAGCGTTCGCCCTTAATACAGATAAAAAGGCAGCCCTCGGTAATTTTTCTTGTATCAATGCAGACGCCGTTAATCTCGCAGTCGCTATTGAAGCTGCCGCCGAGCGCACCTGCTATTTCGCTTAAAGTAAGTTTTTCCATATCAGTTTTTTAAATCCTCTAAAATTTCCGCGACAACCTCACGCTCATCAAAATGAATTGTGCCTGTCGGAAGTATCTGGTAGGTTTCGTGTCCCTTACCTGCAAGAAGGATTATATCATCTTTCTGTGCATTTTCTATTGCAAAGCGGATAGCTTCCTTCCTGTTTTCAATCACAACAAAGGGGGTTTTTATACCCTGCATACCCTCAAGGATATCGTCGATAATCGCTTTGGGATTTTCACTTCTCGGATTATCGGAAGTAACAATGCAGAAGTCGGAAAGCTCAGCGGCAATCCTGCCCATCTTAGGTCTTTTGGTAGCATCCCTGTCGCCGCCGCATCCAAAGAGGGTTACCACTCTGCCCTTTGCTATCTCCTTAAGCGAGGTGATGATATTCTCAAGTCCGTCGGGAGAATGAGCATAGTCGATGATTACGGTGTAGTCGTCGCTTCCCGTAGGTACAACCTCAATCCTGCCCTTAACGCCCTGCGACTTAGAGATTGCATAAAGCACATCGCTGTACGCAATGCCGAGTGCAAGAGCGCAGCTTGCGGCGCAGAGCGAGTTATAAACCGAGAATCTGCCGGGAATGGGGCAGTTACATCTGCCGATACCGTCAATTCCCACAAGCTCATACTCAACGCCGTTTGGCTTGAAGCTTACATTTTTCGCAACATAAGTAGCGTCGTTGGTATTAACCGCATAAGTTACAACCTTTTCAAATTCAAGACCCTTGATAATTTCAAGTCCGTTTTTATCATCTGCATTTGTAACTGCGATATCACTGTTTTCAAATAAAATTCTCTTTGCGCTGAAATAATTTTCCCAGGTCTTATGATAATCAAGATGGTCCTGAGTAAGATTAGTGAATGCGCCGAGTGCGAAACGAAGCCCGTTCACTCTGCCCTGAGCAAGAGCCTGAGAGGAAACCTCCATTACGCAGTATTCACAGCCGGCGTCAACCATCATCGCAAAGAGCTTCTGAAGCTCATACGGGTCGGGCGTCGTGTACTTTGCAGGATAGGACTCATCGCCAATCATATTCTGTACGGTACCGATAAGACCGACTTTCTTACCCGTATTTTCAAGAATCTGCTTTATAAGGTAACTTGTTGTTGTTTTTCCGTTTGTACCCGTAAGGCCGATGAGTTTAAGCTTTTTTGACGGGTTTTCAAAGAAATTAGCGCAGATATATGAGAAGGTCTGTCTTGTGTCCTTAACAAGCACCTGCTCCTTTAAACCGAGGTCATGCTCAGCCACAATACACACCGCGCCCTTTTCGAGCATCTGCTCGGCAACGCTGTGTCCGTCAAAGCTTGCGCCCTTTACGCACACAAAAAGGCTTCCCTCTTTAACGAGTCTTGAATCCTGTGTAACATCAAGCACCTCGGTATCCTGATAAGTACCGATAACCTCAATTCCCTTTAGTATTTCGCTTAATTTCATATCAACATCCCCTTCGGATAATTCTTCTGATATTTTTAGTCAAGCACTGACTGTGTATTCTTAAAGCTGACTCTGATAACGGAGCCTTTTTCAACCTCTGAGCCTGCATCGTCGCTCTGCTTATAAGCGACAACATTGCCGCTCGATATATCGTTACCCTCGACCTCTATATTGAGCGCGGAGGTCCGTGCAAGAGAATTAGCCTCGGATACGGTAAGACCTGTAAAATCAGGTACGCTTGTCATCTGTTTATCGCTGTCGTCGGCGTAGAGATACACTGTTCCGCCGCTCGGAATTGTTGACGCGGAGGACGGGCACTGCCTTACAACCTCATCGCCGCTGCCGATAACCTCATAACTAAGCTTATTCTCATTAAGCGCCTGCTTAGCGTCGGAAACCGACTTTCCGACAACATTAGGCGTATATGCCGAGAGCTTTGAAAGCTCATCCTCGCTGTACTTCGGCTCAATGCCGAGCATACCCATTGACTGCTTGATAACATCTGCGGCAATCGGTGCACAGAGCGCGCCGCCGCCAAGGTCCTGATTAGGCTCGTCAAGGATAATAAGCATTGCAATTTCGGGATTATCACTCGGCGCAATAGCGGCAAAGGATACGATGTACTTATCGCCCTCGCCCTCCTTTGACTCACCGAGCTTTGTCGATGTACCTGTCTTACCGCCTACGCTGTAGCCTGCTACATAACCGTTTTTACCCGTGCCGTTATCAACAACGGACTTCATCATTCCTCTTACAGTTTCCGAGGTCTCAGCGCTGATTACCTGACGGATAACCGTCGGCTCTGTCTTTTTTACGGTGTTGCCCTGCGCATCCGTGATTGATGAAACAAGGTAGGGCTTTACAAGCTTGCCGCCGTTTGCTATTGCGCAGATGCCCGTACACACCTGAATAGGCGTAAGCGAGTTCGTCTGACCGAAGGAAGCGGAGGACAGCTCAACGATACCGTACTGCTTCTCCTCATAGTACTGCGGTGAAGCCTCACCCGGCAGGTCAATATTTGTTTTCTGTGTAAAGCCGAAGCCGTCAAAGTACTTAAAATAATTATGTACGCCGAGCTTCTGACCTATTGTAATAAAGAACGGGTTACAGGAATTCTCAAGTCCCTGCGTCAAGGTCTGCGTGCCGTGTCCGGGATGATAATGACAGTTCATTTTATACTCATCCACCTGAATCGAGCCCGTACAGGTATAGGTCGTGTCAAGAGAAACAACCTTTTCCTCAAGCGCCGCGGAAGCCAGAAAGGTTTTGAAAACAGAACCGGGTACATATGTATCGGATACGGTAAAGTTTCTCCACTGATTCTGCACCGTGCGGCTTTCAGCATCCGCTCTGTTCGCCTTATCGCTTGTGTCAATCTCACTGTAATCCTCGCCCTTTTCCTTGAGGCGCGCAATTTCATCCTCCTTCTCCTGAGCAACCTTTTTCTCGAAGATGTCAACAAAGGAGTCGTAAGTTATCTCATAAGGATTATTGCAGTCGTAATCAGGAAGCGAACTCATGGCAAGCACCGCGCCCGTGTTACAGTTCATAACAACACCGTAAGCGCCCTTAGCCTCGTACTGCTCAAAGGTTTCCCTCAAATCCTTTTCAAGATAATACTGAATTGTCTGATTGATTGTGAGATTAATCGAATTGCCGTCGGTAGCGTCAACAGCCGTTGCGTAATCATCCGAGATGTTATTTGATATAGCGTCCTTAGCGGTGATTACCCTGCCGTTAGTACCGGTAAGCTCATCG
>CADAUV010000070.1 GCA_902791235.1 Oscillospiraceae bacterium | reverse complement strand
CTGTTGATTTTGGATGCAAAGCAGTTTTGACAAAGTATTTTTAGGCTATAAGGCAATAATAAAATCCGCTGCATACTTGCCGTATTCAGCGGATTTTTTATTGTTTTAGAGTCAAAAAGACAAAGTCAAAACCTATCCTTCGTTATCGTACCTCGCCTTTAACCTTAGGGTTTATTTTTTTATCAGTCGCCTATAAGCTTACTCATATCGTAGAGTCCTGCATCCTTGCCTTTCATAAACACTGCAGCATTAACGGCGCCAACGGCGAAAATTTCCTTGCTTCTTGCGGAATGTGAAAGTGTGATTATTTCATCCCTTCCGGCAAAGATAATTTCATGCTCGCCTACAATCGTGCCGCCTCTGACAGAGTGAAGACCTATTTCGTTTGCAGTCCTCTTTTCTCTTTTTGAGTGTCTGTCGTACTCGTATTTCATCGGTTCGCTTGTAACTTCGCAAATAGCATCTGCAAGCATTAATGCAGTTCCGCTCGGAGCGTCAATTTTTTGATTATGATGTTTTTCAATAATCTCAATATCAAAGCCGCCACCAAGCACCTCAGTTGCTTTTTTAGCAAGATTTGCAAGCAGGTTAATACCAAGACTCATATTGTATGTAAAGAAGATTGCACTGTCCTTTGAAGCCTGTTCAATCTTCTTTTTCTGTTCTTCATCATAGCCTGTTGTAGCAATAATCAGAGCAGCTTTATTTTCCTTTCCGTATGCAAGAAGCTCATCAAGCAGTGAAGGATTTGAAAAGTCAATAACAACATCGGCATTTTCCTTTACATCGCTGATTGTTCTGTAAACAGGGAAGTTAGCGCTGTCGCCGTAAATATCTACGCCTGCAACAATTTCACAGTCGTCTCTGCCGTCAATTACGCTTTTAACGACCTTACCCATCTTGCCGTTTGCACCGGTTATAATAATTTTAGTCATCTTAATAATCCTTTATTTTACAAGACCGTATTCTTCCATTGTATCCCTGAGATACTTTTTGTTATTCTCGTCAAGCTCAATTAACGGAAGTCTGCATGGACCTGCCTTAAAGCCAACAAGCTCAACAGCCTCCTTAACGGGAATAGGATTAACATCAATAAACATTGCCTTTGCAAGCTTAAGATACTTATCCATAAGCTCCTTACTGCCTGCCTTGTCGCCGTCGAGATACTTTCTTACAATATCATGAGTTTCCTGCGGTGCTACATTTGAAAGCACGGAAATAACGCCCTTACCGCCTCTCTCGAGAAGGTCATAAATCTGGTCGTCGTTACCGCTCCAGATATTAAGCTCATCACCGCAAAGCTCGTGAATTTTTGCAACCTGGTCAATATCACCCGAAGCTTCCTTAATACCGTTTATTCTCGGAAGCTTGGAAAGCTCATATGCTGTCTCAGGCTTGATATTAACGCCTGTTCTTGACGGAACATTATAAAGAATAATAGGAAGATTTGTTGCGTCGTGAATTGCCGTGTAGTGCGCAATAAGTCCGCGCTGACTTGTTTTGTTATAATAAGGAGTAACGAGTAAAAGTGCGTCTGCTCCGTTATCGCAAGCCTCACGGCTGAGCTCAATTGCAGTCTTTGTGCTGTTTGAGCCCGTACCTGCAATCACAGGAACTCTGTGGTTTACATAATCAATACACCACTTGATACATTCATTATGCTCGTCAATTTCAAGAGTTGACGACTCGCCGGTTGTGCCGACAATAACAATAGCGTCAGTACCGTTTTCAATCTGCCAATCAATGAATCTGGCAAATTCATCGTAATTAACATCGCCGTTATCCTTCATAGGAGTGATAATAGCAACTGCAGCGCCTTCAAAAATCGGTTTTTTCATAGTAATTACCTCCGTAATATTACTTAGTCAAAATATCCTTCTGCTGCAAGAAGTTCGGCAAGCAGAACTGCTCCGCCTGCGGCGCCTCTTAATGTGTTGTGCGAAAGGCATACAAATTTATAATCGTACTGAGTATCCTCACGAAGCCTTCCGATTGAAACTGCCATACCGTTTTCAAGCTCTCTCTCAGACTTAATCTGCGGTCTGTCAGGCTCTGTAAAGTAATTAAGGAATTTTTTGGGAGCGCTTGGAAGCTCAAGCTCCTGAGCTCTGCCCTTAAAATTGTTCCAGATTTCAATCATTTCTTCCTTGCTCGGCTTGTTTTCAAACTCAACAAATACTGCTCCGAGATGGCCGTTTGAAACGGGAACACGGATACACTGAGCTGTAAAGCTCGGCTCGTCAGCAGAAACAATAACATCGCCTTCGATTTTACCCATCAGCTTAAGAGGTTCTTTCTCGCTCTTTTCCTCCTCGCCGCCGATGTAAGGAATAACATTATCAATCATTTCAGGCCATGTTTCAAAGGTTTTGCCTGCGCCTGAAATTGCCTGATATGTACAAACAAGCACTTTTTTGATATGATACTTATCGTGAAGAGGGAAGAGAGCAGGTACATATGACTGAAGCGAGCAGTTTGATTTAACTGCGATAAAGCCCTTCTTTGTACCAAGTCTTTTTCTTTGTGCGGGAATGATATTGATATGTTCTGCATTAAGCTCAGGTACAACCATAGGAACATCAGGAGTAAAACGATGAGCGCTGTTATTTGAAACAACGGGGCACTCGTGCTTAGCGTATTCCTCCTCGAGAGCTTTAATCTCATCCTTTTTCATATCAACGGCACAGAAAACAAAATCAACAAGTGATGTGATTTTTTCAATATCGCCTGTGGCGTCCATAACAATAATATCCTTGAGCTTTTCAGGGATATCAACATCCATACACCATTTTTTACCGACAGCGTCCTCGTAACGCTTACCTGCGCTTCGTGATGAGGCAGCAAGGCATACAACATTAAACCACGGATGCTCTGCAAGTAATGTAGCAAATCTCTGTCCTACCATACCTGTTGCACCGACAATGCCGACATTATAAGTTTTGTTCATAATAAAAACTCCTTATAAAAAAATCTTGTAAAACGGGCAGATATGCAATATAATACATATTAACGCACCGATATATACTAAATATTGTAATAGCGCTTACAAATTATTTATTATAATATCACTATTTATATATATATGTCAATTGTTATTTACGGAGAAATTTATGAAAACTTCAGATTTTTTTTATAATTTACCCGAAGAGCTTATCGCTCAGACTCCGATTGAGCCGAGAAATGCTTCAAGATTAATGTTACTCGACAAATCAAACGGAAATGTCCAGCATAAAATTTTCAGTGATTTAACTGATTTTCTGAACGAGGGCGACTGCCTTGTACTGAATAATACACGAGTAATTCCCGCAAGGATTTACGGCGTAAAAAAGGAAACGGGGGCAGTTGTTGAATTCCTGCTTTTAAAACAGATTGAAAATAAGGTCTGGGAATGTTTATGCGGTCCGGGTAAAAGAGCGAAGACAGGAACTGAATTCATATTCGGAGAAGGTCAGCTTGAATGTAGGGTTAAGGAAGTTAAGGACGACGGCAACAGAATTGTTGAGTTTATTTGCGAGGATAATATTTATGCCGTTCTTGATGAAATAGGTCAGATGCCGCTTCCTCCATATATAACTGAAAAGCTTGAAAATAAAGAGAGATATCAAACCGTTTACAGTAAAAATCTCGGCTCGGCTGCAGCTCCAACCGCAGGGCTACATTTCACAAAGGAAATGCTTGAGGAGATTAAAGCAAAGGGCGTAAACATCGGATATGTTACTCTTCATGTCGGCTTAGGCACCTTCCGACCTGTTAAGGTTGACGATGTAACAAAGCACCGTATGCACACTGAGCATTATTATATGCCAAAGGAAACTGCTGACCTGATAAATGAAACACATAAGAACGGAAAAAGAGTAATCTGTGTAGGTACTACAAGCTGCAGAACAGTCGAGTCCGTTGCAACAAAGTTCGGAGATATCCGTGAGGATGAGGGCGATACGGGTATATTCATTTATCCCGGTTATGAGTTTAAATGTATGGACGCGCTTGTTACTAATTTCCATCTGCCCGAAAGCACGCTTATTATGCTTGTTTCTGCTTTTGCAGGCTATGATAATGTGATGAATGCTTATAATACTGCCGTAGAGGAAAAGTACAGATTTTTCTCATTCGGCGACGCAATGTTTATATATTAACGGAGTAAAATATGAAAATATTAAAAGAGGAAAATACCGCAAGAAGAGGCGTATTTGAAACCGTGCACGGCACGGTACAGACGCCTGCATTTATGAATGTTGCTACAAGCGCTGCTATCAAGGGCGGTCTATCTGCAAATGACCTTAGGGAAATTAACTGTCAGGTTATGCTTTGCAATACATATCATTTGCATGTAAGACCATCGGATAAGCTTGTATACGATATGGGCGGACTTCATAAGTTTACTAACTGGGACAGACCCATTCTTACCGACAGCGGCGGTTTCCAGGTTTTCAGCCTTGCCAGAATAAATAACATTAAAGAGGAAGGCGTGTACTTTAATTCTCATATTGACGGCAAGAAAATATTTATAGGCCCCGAGGAAAGTATGCAGATTCAGTCAAATCTCGCGTCTACAATTGCAATGGCTTTTGATGAATGTGTTGAAAATCCTGCAAAATACGATTATGCAAAGGAAGCCTGCGGCAGAACGCTAAGGTGGCTTGAACGCTGTAAAAAAGAGATGGACAGGCTCAATTCACTTGATACGACAATAAACAGAAATCAGCTTCTTTTCGGTATTAATCAGGGCTGTACCTTTGACGATTTAAGAGTCGAGCATATGAAGGAGATAGCAAAGCTTGACCTTGACGGATATGCCATAGGCGGTCTTGCAGTCGGTGAGCCCAAGGAGGATATGTACAGAATCATCAGTGCTGTTGAGCCTTATATGCCGAAGGACAAGCCGAGATATCTTATGGGTGTCGGTACACCCGGAAATATCCTTGAGGGCGTCAGCAGGGGAGTTGACCTTTTCGACTGTGTAATGCCGAGCAGAAATGCGCGCCATGGTCAGCTATTCACTAAAAAAGGTATAATCAATATAAACAATGCCAAATACGAAAGAGACGGCGCTCCGATAGACGAGCAGTGCAGCTGTCCTGTCTGCAGGAATTATTCGCGTTCATACATAAGACATCTTATCAAAGCAAAAGAAATCCTCGGTATGCGCCTTGCAGTCATTCACAATCTCTATTTTTATAATAATCTTATGGAGGAAATCCGTTACAATATTGAAAACGGCAGCTTTGAGGATTATAAGAATGAGTATGTAAACTTGCTTGATACGAGAATATAGAAAACTCTTGCAAATTCTTTTAATATAATATATAATAAGTTTATTAATTTTGGAGGACTAATATTATGAATACAATTTTATTACAGAGTATGCTCGGAGGCGGTGCTGCGTCAGGCAGCGCAAATCCTTACGGCGGTATCATTATGATGGTTGTGCTTGTCGGCGTTATGTATCTGTTTATGATAAGGCCGCAGCGTAAGCGTCAGAAGGAAGAGCAGGAAATCAGGTCATCACTTGAAATCGGTGATGAAATTGTTACTATCGGCGGTATTGTAGGTAAGGTTGTAACAATCCGTGATAATGACATTGTTATTGAAACAGGCTCTGACAGAACAAAAATGAAGCTTGAGCGCTGGGCTGTTAACACCAACAGAACAAAACTTGAGCAGCGCCAGAAGGAAATTGACGCCGCTAAAGAGTCAGCAAAGGAAAAGAAAGCAAAGAAAAACAGCGTTGATGAAACCAAGGACGATGTTATCGACGAAACCAAATAAGTAATAAATCATTTACCCTCTGAATACAATTTAGTATTCGGAGGGGATTTTTTATGCCTAAAATTTCATCGACGGAAAACAAAGCCAATATAATAAAGTTCTGTCTTAAATGTGTTATTACGACCGTTTTGTCCGTATTGCTTTTAAGCATAATTTCGTCGTTTTTGTTTTTGAAGCTCGATTTAGACCTCGGTTATGCTAAATACTTTGCATATGCAATTGTTTCTTTATCCTCCTTTATCACAAGTATTATTTCACTGATAAGTATTAAACATAATTATATTCTGGTTTCTTTAATATCGGGTATTCCGTTTCTTATGTTTATCGTTATCAACGGTATTATCAACAGCAGAAGCATTATTGATATAGGATTAAAAATTATACTAATTGTAATATTTTCAGCAGCTGCGGCAGTAATAAAATCATTCAGAAGGGGATAGTGAATTGGAACAGCTTCTTGAGGAAGAAAAAAGCGAAAGTCATTTTCTGTTTAATTTTCACGAATACAGATTACAAATAATATCTTGCTTATATTATATTTGCGGTTTATTCATAGGCTCGTATTTTTATAAAAAAACCGATGCAGAATATTTAGTTACCATAATAAATGATATAGAAAAAGATATACCGTCGCTTCTGTGTGAAAAGCTTGCGGTATATCTTTTGGCATATTTCTTTATTCTGTTTTCGGCTTTCAGCCTGATAGGAAAGTATATTGTAAATTTAGTGCCTTTTTTCTTTGGCTTAATTAACGGACTAAATGAAGCTTACCTTATTATGACGCACTCATTTAAAGGCATTGCATATTGTATGATTTTACTTGTCCCTTATACGGCGCTTATACTAAGTTTCCTTCTGTTAATGTCCGATAAAGCAAGCTGTCTTTCCTCGGATATTTTTCACTCGGTAAAGGGTGATAGCAGCCTCCTTGAGCTTAAACCATATATAATCAGCTTTATCATATCTGCGTCGCTTGTTCTTCTGTGCGCAGTAATTAACGCGATTATGACATATTTAATGGTTAATATAATTACCATTTAGGCTTTTGTTTAGCGAGAGGATTTGATTCAACAGCCTTCTTTGCCGCATCCTCGGCAGTGTGTGTATATATTTCAGTTGTGCCGAGATTTTCGTGCCCGAGTATTTCTTTTAGTAAAAGCAAATCAACATTTCCGTACTGGTACATAAGTGTCGCTGCGGTGTGCCTCAGTTTATGCACGGATAGTCCGCGGTCGCCGAATCCGGCTTTGTCAAGATATGAATAAACAATGTGCTGAACTGTTTTAGGACTGATTCTTACATTTCGTGAGCTTAAAAATAAAGCCCTGTCTTTTACGCCGTCATGAGGTCTGACCTTAAGCCATTCTGCCACGGCGTCAATACACGCCTGATTAAGATAAACCGTTCTTTCTTTATTTCCTTTACCTGTTATAACGAGCGTTCCGTCGGATTTTATATCCGAATAATCAATCGAACAAAGCTCGCTAAGACGCATTCCGCAGTTTAAAAACAGCGTTAATATAGCATAATCTCTCTCCTTAAACTTACCGTCAACAACTGACAGAAGAGTTTCCGCTTCTTCTAATGTAAGATACTTAGGGAGTGCTTTTTTCGTTTTGGGCGCTTCAAGATTTTTAAGAGGATTTTTCTCAATTAAACCGAGATTATCGCTGATATATGTATAAAATCTCCGAACGGAAACAACACGCCGAGCACGCGTTGTTTCATTATTATGGCGCTCATTCTTACAGTAAATAAGAAACTGATATGCGTCCATTAAGTTTACAGATTGTATAAAATTAATATCAATAGGGGAGATATCAATTTCATCAAAAGGTGTATCCTTAGGACACATATCTTTCTTTAAATACATATATCTGAAGAAAGTACGCAGGTCAGAAGCGTACTCAAGAACAGTAAGTTCACTATGACCCTTAACAGCTTCAAGATATATCAGATATTCCTGTACAAGCTTTGGCAGCTTTTGTATTTCATCGCTTCTCATATACTAATCCTTTCAATTAATTACAATATTAATTATACAAAACTTTTGACAAGAAGTAAATACATTTTTTTATTTATCAATTTGCAGGGAACAGCATCCGATAGAATTTGTTTCAACAGGCATAGGTATTATAAGAATTATTCTATTGTCCTGAAACTAACGATAACCATGCAGTGATTACAGAAATATTCAAAATCAAAGTTTTAACAGCAATCATTAAAAATCAGTAAAATAATCATCGAATAGAAAAGTTTTAAATGATACATTGTATCATTTAAAAAAACTGAAAGGCTACAGCCAAGCGCTATATAACTGTATTTTAGGGAATTACGAATTAAATTACTTTATTATATGATTCAGGATAATATAACAAGTGTTAATAAGAATAAGTTATACTAAACTGTGTTGCATTAATACAATAATTATTTACATTATCTTTTACATTATCTAAATTAGCAGAAACAAAGGAATTTCATTATATTTCCAATAAATAAGGTTTTGACTCCCCTCAATTGCGCAAAATATTAATTTTGTATAATTAATACAATTTTTTCAAGGGTATAAATAAAGGGACGGATGGACCGTCCCCTATGACTAAATATAGAGATTTTTTATAATACTATTCCTCAACGAGTGCTGAGAACGCTTCTCTGACATTCCTTACGGGAATAATATCCACATTGACCTTAAGCTCTTTTGATAAACCTTTATAATTATGAAAAGGAATTATGCATTTATCAAAGCCAAGTCTGTGAGCTTCTGTAATTC
>CADAUV010000069.1 GCA_902791235.1 Oscillospiraceae bacterium | reverse complement strand
TATTGCCTTATAGCCTAAAAATACTTTGTCAAAACTGCTTTGCATCCAAAATCAACAGATTTTTTGTCAGAACAATGAATAAAAGTCCATTTGGGCTGGTGCCCTAATGGACTTTTTGAAGCAGTTATGGCGGAAAAGATGCGAGTTTTGGACTAACCTTCGTTACCGCACCTCGCCTTTAGGGCTTATTTTTTTATTCTGCTGTCTCAGATACAGCTTCAAAGGTTTCACAAACTACACTCTGTAAAAGCTCAGGAATCTTAATAGCCTGCGGACAGTGGTCTGCACATTTCTGGCATCTTATACACAGACTTGCTTTTCCGTCAACTCTGTCATACTGAGCCTGAGCCTCAGTCTTATCAATCTCCCCTGTTTTTAACTGATTATAAATAGCAAATAGTGTGCTGATTTTGACATCCTTAGGACAGCCTGCGCAGTAATCGCAGCCCGTACAGGGAATAATATCGCTCTTGTTAATCATTGCAGCGGCATTTGCGCAAATCTTTAATTCGCGCTCGTCCATCGGTCTGAAGTCGGTAAAGGTATTAATATTATCCTGTACCTGCTCGATAGAATACATACCGCTTAATACAGTAAGTACATTCTCCTTGCTGCCGACAAAACGCATTGCCCAAGATGCAGGAGTAGCGTCAGGGTCAGCTTTTTTGAACATTTCCTCAATATCTTTAGTGACATTCGCAAGCTTGCCGCCGCGCACGGGCTCCATAACAATAACAGGTATTCCTGCTTTTGTAAGTATTTCATACTGCTTCTGAGCGTCCTGATTTTTCCAGTCAAGGTAATTAAGCTGTATCTGTGCAAAATCCCATTTGTGCGCCGCAACTATTCTTTCAAGGTCCTCAATAGTTCCGTGGAAGGAAAAGCCGAGATACTTTATTTTACCCTCAACCTTTTTCTGAGTTAAAAACTCATAAGCGCCGAATTTTTCAGCCTTATCAAAATTGTCGCCGTTAAGTGAATGAAGAAGGTAAAAATCGAAGTAATCGTGCCCTGTTCGTGAGAGCTGTTTTTTGAAGATGCGCTCCATATCCTTCTTTGTAGGGCACATCCATATAGGAAGTTTGTCAGCAAGATAATAGCTTTCTCTCGGATATTTTTTAAGGGCTGAGCCGATGAATTTTTCGCTCTTTCCAGCGTGATACATATACGCGGTATCAAAATAATTTACACCGCACTGATATGCAAGGTCGATTAAATCCTCACCCTTCTGATAATCAATCATCGGGTTTGCTTCACGCTTAAGAGGAGTCTTACAGGGAAGCCTCATTGTTCCGAAGCCGAGCATTGAAATCTGCTGATTTTTAAACTCTCTTGTATCAATCATTATTATCCCTTTCCTTTCAGTTTTATGAAGTGATACCTTATTCCTTTGTCCAAGTTACTCCCTGAGGTGTGTCCTTGAGAATAATTCCCTTTTCCTTTAGTTCGTCGCGGATTCTGTCAGCAGTAGCCCAGTCCTTATTAGCTCTTGCCTCCTGACGCTGTTTTATAAGCTCCTCAATCTCGGAATCAAGGTCGTTTGACTTTCTGTTATAGAGAATTCCGAGAACACCGCAAAGCTCATCAAAAATTTCTGCAGCATGCTCGCAGACCTCTTTTGAAACAACTTTGTCAAGAATCTTTGTATTGATATCCTTAACAAGCTCAAAAATTGCGGAAAGTCCGTCAGCGGTATTAAGGTCGTCATCCATTGCCGTTATAAACTGCTCCTTACGGCTGTCAATGAGCTTAATAAGCTCACCGTCGGTATCCGTATCCTTGGCGTTTTTAATAGCAAAATCGAGGCTCTCACGGCAGGTGTAAAGCCTTTCAAGCGCCGACTTGCACTGCTCGATTATTTCAAGACTGTAATTAATCGGTGAACGGTAATGTGATGAGATAAGAAAATACCTGATTACCTCATATCCGTAAGCGTCGGCAATCTCTCTGACGGTTTTGAAATTGCCGAGCGATTTACTCATCTTGACATTGTCAACATTGATATAACCGTTATGCATCCAGTATTTTGCAAAGGGTTCACCGTTTGCAGCCTCGCTCTGTGCGATTTCATTCTCGTGATGAGGGAAGATAAGGTCCTGTCCTCCGCAGTGAATATCTATGGTATTTCCGAGATATTTTCTGTTCATTGCGGAACATTCAATATGCCAGCCGGGTCTGCCCTTTCCCCACGGAGAATCCCAGTAAGGCTCACCCTCTTTAGCACCCTTCCACAGCGCGAAGTCAAGCGGGTCCTCTTTTTTCTCGCCGACAGCAATTCTTGCACCTGACTGTAAATCCTCTATCGGCTGATGGCTGAGCTTACCGTAACCGTTAAATTTAAGAGTTCTGAAATAAACATCACCGTCAACAGCATATGCATATCCCTTTTCCTCAAGGGTTTTTATGATTTCAATTATCTCTTCAATATTTTCTGTTGCCTTTGGGTGAACATCGGCATCCTTGAAATTAAGTCCGTGCGCGTCAGTCCAGAATTCCTTAATATACTTCTCGGATACCTCTTCGAAGGTAAGCCCTTCCTCATTGGCGCGGTTGATAATCTTATCGTCTACATCGGTAAAATTCTGTACGAACTTTACATTATATCCGCGGTACTGCATATATCTGCGAAGTACATCAAATACGCAAAGCGGCCTTGCATTACCGATATGGATATAATTATATACCGTAGGTCCGCAGGCGTAAATTCTGACCTGCTTTTCATCAACAGGTACGAACTCCTCCTTGCGCCTTGTCATTGTGTTAAATACCTTCATTTGATATTCTCCTTTAATATATTAATTTCCTTTTCAAGCTCGTTGATTTTAGCAAGGTTGCTCTGTATTGCATTCATTACCGGGTCAGGAAGATGAATCTGGTCAAGGTCATCAACGCGTTCCCCGTCAATTCTTACAACCCTGCCCGGCACGCCGACAACAGTGCTGTTAGGCTCAACATCCTTAATAACTACTGCGCCTGCAGCAACCTTCGAGTTTTCACCGATAACGATAGGTCCTAAAACCTTAGCGCCCGAGCCGACCATTACGCCGTTTTTAAGCGTAGGATGTCTTTTGCCGACATCCTTGCCCGTACCGCCGAGAGTTACACCCTGATATATCATACAGTCATCGCCTATTTCAGTAGTTTCGCCTATCACGATTCCGCTTCCGTGGTCAATGCAAACGCGTCTGCCGATAGTTGCACCGGGATGTATTTCTATTCCTGTTTTCCTTGCTGTGCGCTGGCTTAAATATCTTGCGATAAAAGGCATATTGTGCTTTAAAAACCACTGCGCTTTTCTATGGCTTCTAAGAGCTTTAAAGCCCGGATACAGAAGAACAATCTCCACAGGGCTTCTCGCCGCAGGGTCATGCTCCATAAAAGCCTTTATATCCTCTTTAAATCTGTCAAACATCAAATCCTCCAAAAAACAAAGCCCCTGTCAAATGACAGAGGCAATAATAAACTGCGGTTCCACTCCTGTTTATACTCAGCCGACTAAATCGGCTTATGTCTTAACGCGACAATACGGCCCGGAATACTAAATTCCTCCGAGCAGCTCAGAAGTGCATTTCACTGAGACTGTAATACAAACCTCTCACCTTGCGTTTGCTCTCTTAATTACAGTGATTCAGTTACTTCTCTTCATCAAAGCTGTTTTATATCATTAACATTATATTATTTTTGTTTAAAAAAAGCAACAATTATTTTGTTTTAATTAAATGCCAGCCGTCCTTGGTATATTTAAGACCGCTTAAAACTGTAACTACTGCAACAATCCAGAAGGAAACTGTACAGAAAATATTGAGCCAGTCGGGCGCGTTAAAGCCGTTAGCGGCGATAACAACCTCCGAATCCTTTTCCATAATCGCAAGGAAAAGGTAAACAAGTCCTGTTGAAGCCATCTGTAAGAAGGTCTTAGCCTTACCGAAGGCATTTGCGGCGATAACCTCCCCTTCCGTTACGGCAGCCATACGCACGCCTGCGACGAGAAACTCCCTTGCCATCATAAGCATGATTACAATATCGGTATGCCAACCGAGATTAATCTGAGTAATAAACGCAGCCAGAACAAGCGACTTATCAGAAAGCGGGTCCATAAGCTTACCGAAATCGGTAACAATCCCCTGCTTTCTTGCTATGATTCCGTCAGCCTTATCGCTCATACAAGCAAGAAAATATATGAGAAGCGCTACTACCCAGTGATATCTGAACTGTACCATTGATGCGATTAACAAAAAAGGAACACAACAAAATCTGAATACTGTTATTTTATTTGGTAAATTCATACGATTTCTCCTATCAGGTCGTATCCGTCAAAGGATGTAATTCTAATATTTACAAACTCCCCTATCTGAAGCTCTTTATCTGAATTAATTATAATTCCGCTGTCAATTTCCGGGGAATCAAAATATGCTCTTGCAATATATTTTTCGCCGTCAAACTCATCAATAACAGCCTTGTAGGTCTTACCGATTTTTTGTTTGTAAAGCTCCTCGGTAACGCCGTACTGAATATCCATAATTATCTCGGCACGCTTACTTTTAATATCCTCCTCAATCTGATTATCAAAATCATATGCGGGGGTATCCTCCTCGGGAGAATATGTAAAGCAGCCCATTTTATCAAATTTGATTTCTTTTACAAATTTACAAAGCTCCTCGAACGCCTCTTCGCTCTCACCGGGAAAGCCTACCATAAAAGTTGTTCGTATAGCTAAGTTGGGAATTCTCTTTCGCATTTTTTCAAGAAGAGCTTTAAGCTCTTCATAAGAACCTTTACGGTTCATAGCCCTGAGAACATCTTCATTACAGTGCTGAAGCGGAATATCTATATACGGACAAATTTTATCCTCGTTCGCGATAACCTCAATAAGCTCATCGGTTACTCTGTCCGGATAACAGTAATAAAGCCTTATCCACTCCACGCCTTCGATTTTACAAAGCTGTTTTAAAAGCTCTGCAAGCCTATATTCACCGTAAAGCTTATAGCCGTATTTGGTAGTGTCCTGAGCTATAATAATCAGTTCCTTTATCCCGTTTGCCGCAAGCTCCTTAGCTTCGTCAACAATGCTTTCGACAGGGCGTTCGATATATCCGCCGCGAATACCCGGAATTGCGCAGTAGGAGCATCGGTTATCGCAGCCGTCGCTTATTTTAAGATATGCCCAGTGGGAAGGCGTAGAAAGCATTCTTCCGCCGTCAAGAGTAAGGAGTTCCTTTTTAGGAAAATAAGTTGTCTGGAGCCCGATAAGAGCCTTCTGACAGACCTTTACTATATCCCTGTCGGCACCGATACCGATAACGGAGTCAACCTCAGGAATCTCTTTTATAATTTCCTCCTGATATCTTTCGGCAAGACACCCTGTTACAATTACGGCTGATATCAGACCCGCTGTTTTATATTCGCAAACTTCAAGTATTGTTTCAATTGCTTCCTTTTTTGCATCCTCAATAAAACCGCAGGTATTGACAATCATAATATCGCTTTCCTCAATTGAGGTAACAATATCAAAACCGCTTTTATTAAGTTTATCAAGCATTATCTCCCCGTCTACCTGATTTTTAGGACAGCCGAGGGATATCATACCGATTTTATATTTCTTCATCATCAAATCTGTAAAAGGCGGAGCTGATGTCAGAATAGGTAAAGCCTTTTCTGAGAAGAGCCTGATACACCTTTTCCTTACCTTTTTCCTGTTCTAACCTGGATGAATACTTGGTCTTTAACAAATCAAGTATTTGCTCTACGGGCTCCATTTCAAAGTCCTCAAGAACCTCACTTGTTATTGAGGATGCGATTCCTCTTTTAAAACATTCCTGCTTTATATGCGCCTTGGAATAGTTCTTGTTTTTATAAAGATATTCAACAAGCATTTCGCAAAAGCGCCTGTCATCAAGATAACCCGATTCAATATACCTGTCGATAGCCCTCTGCGCCGTATCCGTGTCAACTATTCTGATAAGCTTATCCCTTACCTCTTTAACGGAATGTTCGCGCCTTGAAAGAAGGTCGGCGCATTTATTTAAGGCTTTTTTGTAATTAATCTCCTTTAAAAGCTCCTCCCATTCCTCCTCGGATATGTCGGTACCGTCGGGAATGTAATGGTCGAGCCAGAAATTAATGTCCGTTGTAACAGTGTATTCATCATCAAGAAGCAGGTGCACTTTATTGCCCCTGCCTCTTTGGTGTTTAATAATCATTATTCGTCGTCATCCTCAACGGCAATGTCAAGCTTAGCCCTTGCCGCAGCTCTTGTTTTACTGATTTCCTCAGGAGTTTTTTCAATAACGGTTTCCGCTGAAGAGCCGATGCTCGCTTTGTACTTCTGATTAGTCTGCTCATTCTGCTCGTTAAGCTTCTCTTTAATTTTTGCTTCAAGCTCAGCAGCAAAATCAGGGTCGTTCTTAATGAGAGCCTTGACATTATCCCTTCCCTGACCGAGCCTCTGGTCGCCGTATGAGAACCATGAGCCGCCCTTGTGGATGATGTCAAAATCAACTGCAAGGTCGAGAATTTCACCCTCTTTGCTGATACCCGTACCGTACATAATATCAAATTCCGCGGTCTTGAAAGGAGGTGCAACCTTATTCTTTACAACCTTGGCTTTAGTATGAGAGCCGATAACTTCAGTACCGTTTTTAAGCTGCTCAGCTTTACGCACATCAATACGGATTGAGGAGTAGAATTTAAGCGCTCTACCGCCTGTCGTAACCTCAGGATTACCGTAAATTACGCCGATTTTCTCACGAAGCTGGTTGATAAATATGATAATGGTATTTGTCTTATTAACAGCTCCGGCAAGCTTTCTTAAAGCCTGAGACATAAGTCTTGCGTGCTGACCTACATGGCTGTCGCCCATATCGCCTTCAATCTCGCTCTTGGGAACGAGCGCCGCAACAGAGTCAACAACAATAATATCAATACCGCTTGAGCTTACAAGCTGTTCTGCGATTTCGAGCGCCTGCTCACCGTAGTCGGGCTGAGCTACAATAAGCTCGTCAACATTAACACCGAGATTGGCAGCATATATCGGGTCAAGAGCATGCTCAGCGTCAATGAAAGCAGCTTCGCCGCCAGCCTTCTGCGCCTCTGCAATACAGTGAAGGGCAAGCGTGGTCTTACCGCTTGACTCAGGTCCGTATATCTCAATAATTCTGCCGCGCGGAAGTCCTCCGATGCCTGTTGCAAGGTCAAGTGTAAGAGAGCCGGTTGAAATTGCGTCAACCTTTAAATTCTCCTGCTGACCGAGTCTCATAACAGAACCGTCGCCGTATTTCTTTTTTATCTGCTTTAAAGCATTTTCAATTGCTGTTTTCTTATCTGCTGACATAATCTTTTCTCCTCATAAATTATTTATTTTATTATACTAAATACTAATTTTAAAATCAATAAAATATATAAAAAAGTGTAATTTTTGTAACTTATTTCAAAAAAGAACAAAAAAAGACTTGCATTTTACTTTAAGTTATGATAATATAACACCTGTTCAAAAATATAAGGAGGTGTTCGCAAGATGGCAAAATGTGAATACTGCGGAAAAGACGTATCTTTCGGTATCAAGGTTTCTCACTCACACAGACGCTCAAACAGAGCATGGAAGCCTAACATTAAAAAAGTAAAGGCTATTGTAAACGGCTCTCCTAAAAGAGTTTATGTTTGCACAAGATGTCTTCGCTCAGGTAAGGTAGAAAGAGCTTAATTCTTTCGCAATAACTTTAGCATATAAGCACCCACAAATGTGGGTGCTTTTTGCTGTTAAAATTTCTTCTTGCAATAGTAATTGTTTTAATATATAATACCTCCTGTCAGTTCGCAAAATCCTGACCAGCCATACTTAGTATGTATGACTTCTAAAAACAAAACTAAGGAGAAGGAACAAAAAACCGCAATTTTAGGCGGTTTTCTTTTATTTTTAACCCAAAATTTTGATTGGGGTTGGGCTATGATATATCAAAAGTCTATGATTATTTCGGTAATCAGAATGAAAGCATGATAAGAACCGTTTACGGTCGTTTTTCAAAATAGCAAAAAACCGACAAATTGTTAACCGCTTTTTCAGATATAGCAACAACCTATGTTAAACCCGATACGGCGAAACAAAAAGAAGCGGAAATAGCAAGGCTTATTGAACGAATAACGGGCGATAACAAAGAACTAAACAAAGCAAGAAAAGAACGTATTTTCGGACAGATTGATTATGTTTCAAAAAAGACAAATAAAAATGTTTATTATTATCGTAAAAGCGATGACGATATAATAAATGAATACAAAGCAAACAATCCGAACTGCAGATTACAATTTATACAGGAAACCTAAAAAATGAATCATTGATATTTATATCCGTATGTGGTAAAATGAAAGAGCCAAATAATTTATAAATTAATAGTCATAAAAAGCAGAGTGGCATTTTGTCAAAAATGCTCACTCCAATAACTCTGTTTTTTTATGACGGTTATAAATTGTTTGGCGACAATCGGAGCGAGCGTTTTATTGCGTGGTGCTTCGGTGTCACGCATTTTTTTATATGAGGAGAGAAAAAATATGAAATGTCTTCACTGCGGAATGGATAATCCCGACAATACAAAGTTTTGTTCGAATTGTGGTACGAAAATTGAGCCTCAGCAAATCCCAATAAATCAGCATAGCGCTGAACAACAGCAAGGACAAACAATATATCAAGACTATCATTATGGAGTTCCACAGAACAATAACCAATCTTCCTCTAAAATTAAGACTGCTTTCAATAAACACAAAGTGTTATACATAGGATTAATCGTTTTGGTAGCACTTTGTATCGTTTCAGGTATTACTAGAGGCGGTTCAAAACAAGAGAACAAGCACACTGAAGATAAAACGGAAATCGTATATTATCAAACATCAATTAAGGTTAACAGCGTTGAGAATCTTATGTTTAGTACATACGAT
>CADAUV010000068.1 GCA_902791235.1 Oscillospiraceae bacterium | reverse complement strand
GGTATCCTTTCAATTGACTCTATGTTCCCGATAGGCAGGGGACAGCGTGAGCTTATTATCGGCGACAGGCAGACGGGTAAGACCTCTATTGCCGTTGACACAATCCTTAATCAGAAGGGCAAGGGTGTTATCTGTATTTATAATGCAATCGGCCAGAAGGCGTCGAGCGTTGCTAAGCTTGTAAATACGCTTAAAAAGGCAGGCGCGATGGATTATACAATCGTTGTATGCTCAACTGCGTCTGAGCCTGCTTCGCTTCAGTATATCTCGCCTTATTCGGCAACTGCCCTTGCGGAGCATTTTATGTATCAGGGCAAGGATTGCCTTATTGTTTACGATGACCTCAGCAAGCACGCAGTGGCTTACCGTGCGCTTTCTCTCCTTCTTGAGAGAAGCCCCGGCAGAGAGGCGTATCCCGGTGATGTATTCTATCTCCATTCAAGACTTCTTGAGCGTTCAAGCAGACTTTCAGAGGAGCTTGGCGGAGGCTCGATAACAGCGCTTCCGATTATTGAAACACA
Source organism: Oscillospiraceae bacterium (assembly GCA_902791235.1). Lineage (GTDB taxonomy): Bacteria > Bacillota > Clostridia > Oscillospirales > Acutalibacteraceae > Eubacterium_R. The sequence goes on along the minus strand of CADAUV010000068.1, from coordinate 8,486 downwards.
GGCGGGCGATGTATCGGCGTACATCCCTACAAATGTTATTTCAATTACCGACGGACAGATTTATCTTGAAAGCGACCTCTTCTTCAGCGGTATGCGCCCTGCGGTTAATGTAGGTCTTTCGGTATCCCGTGTTGGCGGTGCAGCGCAGACAAAGGCTATGAAGAAGGCGGCTGGCTCACTCAGAATCGACCTTGCTCAGTACAGGGAGATGGAGGTGTTCACGCAGTTCTCCTCCGACCTTGACGATGAAACCAAGGCGAGCCTTACTTACGGTAAGGGTCTTATGGAGCTTTTAAAGCAGCCTCTCGGCAGACCGCTTTCGCTTGCCGATATGGTGGTAACTCTTATATGTGCTACGAATAAGAGATTTGTCGATGTCCCCGTCGAGAATATAAAGCAGACGCAGATGGAGCTTCTCACCTATATCAGTGAAAACTATCCGTCAATCTGCGATGATATTGAAAAGCAGAAGACTATTGACGATAATATCACAGAGCAGATTTTGGCTGCCTGCGATGAATTTAAGAAGGTAAATAATGGCTAACGCTCGTGAAATACAAAGCCGAATGCGCTCTATTAAGGACACGATGAAAATCACAAACGCTATGTATATGATTTCATCCTCCAAGCTTCAGAAGGCAAAGCGCGCACTGAAAAACACGGAGCCGTACTTTTACGCAATTCAGGATATGCTTGCGAATATTCTCGAGTTTTCACCTGAAACGGGTAATATCTATTTCGATAAGAGGGAACACCTTGACCCGCAGGAACGCAAGCAGGGTTATATAGTCGTTACAGCCGACAAGGGAATGGCTGGCGCGTATAACCATAATGTAATCAAGATTGCAGAAAAAGAGGCGCTCTCCGATAACAAGAATATGCTCTTTGTTGTCGGGCAGGTCGGCAGAAGATATTTTGAAAAAAAGAATATACCGGTTGATATAAATTTCCGCTATACAGCTCAGAATCCGAATATGAACAGAGCGAGATATATAGCTAAGACGGTCGTTGACCTTTTTGTAAACGGTGAGCTTGACGAGGTTTATATTGTGTATACCAAGGTCGTGAATTCGGTTACTGTTGAGGCTCAGATGAAACAGCTTCTTCCGCTTAAAAAGAGCAGGCTTGCCGATGCAGGCAATGATGATAAGTCCTATAAGAACTGTTATTTTGAGCCGAGCATCGACGCCGTTTTCGACCATGTTGTGCCGAATTATGTTGCAGGCTTCGTTTACGGCGCTCTTGTCGAGTCCTTCTGCGCTGAGCATAATGCACGAATGATGGCTATGCAGACGGCGACGGACGCCGCTAAGGAAATGATTAAATCACTCGGTATGGAGTACAACAGAGCAAGACAGGCTGCAATCACTCAGGAAATCACTGAGGTAATCGCAGGCTCGAAGGCTCAGAAAAAGAAAACAGAGTAGGAGGTGTCCTTATGAATACAGGTAAAATTATTCAGGTTATGGGACCTGTTGTCGATGTTGAATTTGACGAAAAGCTGCCCAGAATCAAGGACGCTCTTGAAGTAAATGTGGACGGCAAAAGACTTGTTATGGAGGTGGCGCAGCACATAGGCGGCAACACAGCGCGTTGTATTATGCTTGCGGCTTCCGAGGGTCTTTGCAAGGATATGGAGGTGCTTGCGACAGGCGACGCCATCAAGGTGCCTGTCGGCAACAAAACCCTCGGCAGATTATTTAATGTAATCGGTGAAACCATCGACGGACTTGAAAGTCTTGATGATGAGGAGCACTGGGCAATACACCGTAATGCTCCTTCGTTTGAGGAGCAGTCCTCACAGGTTGAAATTTTAGAGACGGGTATTAAAGTTATTGACCTTCTCACGCCGTATCAGAAGGGCGGTAAAATCGGTCTTTTCGGCGGCGCCGGCGTAGGTAAAACCGTACTTATACAGGAGCTTATCACCAATGTTGCAACAAACCACGGCGGTTATTCAATCTTTACGGGCGTTGGTGAGCGTAGCCGTGAGGGTAACGACTTATGGAAGGAAATGGGCGATTCGGGCGTTCTTTCAAAGACTGCGCTTGTTTTCGGTCAGATGAATGAACCGCCGGGAGCAAGAATGAGAGTTGCCGAGACGGGTCTTACAATGGCGGAGTATTTCCGTGATGTCGACCATCAGGATGTGCTTCTCTTCATTGATAATATTTTCCGTTTTGTACAGGCAGGCTCCGAGGTATCTGCGCTTCTCGGCAGAATGCCGTCGGCAGTAGGTTATCAGCCGACGCTTGCAACCGATGTCGGCGAGCTTCAGGAGCGTATCGCCTCAACAAAGAACGGCTCAATTACCTCCGTTCAGGCGGTCTATGTTCCTGCCGATGACCTTACCGACCCCGCTCCTGCAACGACCTTTGCCCACCTCGACGCAACAACCGTTCTTTCAAGAAAGATTGTTGAAAAGGGTATTTATCCTGCGGTTGACCCGCTTGAGTCGAACTCAAGAATTCTTGAGGCTGAAGTTGTCGGCGACGAGCATTACAGGGTTGCCCGTGAGGTTCAGGCATATCTGCAGAAGTATAAGGAGCTTCAGGATATTATTTCAATTTTAGGTATGGAGGAGCTTTCCGATGAGGATAAGCTCAGCGTATACCGCGCAAGAAAGATTGAAAAATTCCTTTCACAGCCCTTCCATGTTGCAGAGGCATTCACGGGACTCAAGGGAATTTATGTTCCCGTTGAGGATTCGGTTAAGGGCTTTGCCGCAATTGTTGACGGTGAGGTTGACGATATTCCCGAGCAGGCTTTCTTTAACACAGGCACTATTGATGATGTTCTCAGAAAGGCGAAAGAGCTTTAATTATGAATACCTTTAAGCTTATAATTATTTCAACAAGGCGTTTCTTCTTTGACGGCGAGGCGCAGTCGCTTACTTTGCCCCATCTTGACGGCGGCAGCGAGTGCTTCCTTGCTCATCACGAGAATACAATTTTCCCGATTGTACCAGGCGAAATGAAGATTGTTGACGCGCAGGGGAATACTATCGACGCCTTTGTCGGCGACGGCTTTCTCGAGTTTATTGATAACAGCGCAAAAATGGTTGTGGCATCTGCGGAGCATCCCGATGAGATTGACGAGAGAAGAGCTAATGAAGCGATGCTTCGTGCTGAAGAGGAGCTTCGTCAGAAGCAGTCAATTCACGAGTACAATCTTTCACAGATGAACCTTGCGCGCGCTATGGAGCGCCTTAAGGTTAAAAACCGCCATAAGATATAACGGCGTATTGTTAACAGCAATTTATAATATTAAAAAGGGTTTTCTTACCTCGGTAAGAAAACCCTTTTTATTTTACTCCTGTACCTCGAAGTCCTCTTTGCCTACGCCGCAAAGGGGACAGGTCCAATCGTCAGGAAGCTCTGCGAAAGGTACTTCCTGCTCTGCGTCGTCATAAACATAACCGCAGACTGTGCAAACATATTTCATTTTTATTCCTCCTTGTTTTATTTCAATTAGATAATAACAAATTTCAGCCGTTTTGTCTATGCTTAAAATGATGATAAAACTGTCATTACTTTGGTTAATATTCACAAATAAAGCCCGCTATTTTTTACACTGCACGCTGTTGAAAATAGTATTGTTATAATGTAAAATTAAAATATAGGATTATTAACACTGAATATTTTACGGGAGTGATTTTATGGATAAGCCGATTTACACAATAACAGCCAAGGATAATGAAAATGTTTTCATCCATGCAATGCAGGGGCATTTCGTAACAGCCTCTTCGCACCTTAATTATTATATCGGTACATCCGATGTTAAGCATAATCACGATGTTTCAAGCGAGGCGGCAAAGCTGCTTGCAAGGTATTACCACGAGAATAATATCGAGTGTGATACCGTGCTGTGCCTTTACGAAACCCATGTCCTCGGCGCTTATCTTGCGCACGAGCTTTCAAAGCCTACAATGCTTAACCCTAATCCCAATAATAAGGTTTATGTTATCGGACCCGAGTACGACAATCAGGGTAATATCATATTCAGGGATAATCTTCGCAGGCTTATAAAGGACAGGAGGGTGCTTATCCTCATTTCCTGTATCACAACAGGCAGGATTATCGAAAGAGCGATGGAGAGCATAAACTATTACGGAGGCAGCGTTGTGGGTATTTCCGCCGTATTCTCCGTCAAGCATTATATTGACGATGTAAAGGTTACTACAATCTTTCACAGAAGCGACCTTCCGGGTTATGAAACCTATCCTATCGGAAATTGTCCGTACTGTAAGGCAGGTACGCCCGTTGACGGACTTTCAAACGGATACGGCTATTCGATGCTCGATATATAAATATAGCTTGACAAATAGTTTTTTAGTGTTATAATATTTGTACAACTTAATAAAAACCCATAAAGACATTGAAGCAGAAAAAGACTATCTTGCTTAGTTTAAGAGAGTTGACGGTTGGTGTGAGTCAATACAGGCGTTTTAGTGTATAGCTCTCTGCGGAGTTGCCGTGCTGAATAGTAATCAATAGGTACGGACGCGTGGCTGCGTTAACAGCAAAGGCATTGTTGGATGCTAAAGGGCAGTTTTTAACTGCTGAAGTAGGGTGGTACAGCGTATAATTTACGCCCCTATGCTATGTGCGTAGGGGCTTATATTTTGCTCCTGTGCAAAAACATTTGTTATTGAAAAGGAGAAACATTATGAAAAAAGGTTATGAAAAGTATGCACCGTTCAAGCCGATTAACATTCCTGACAGGACTTGGCCCGATAAGACCATTACCAAGGCTCCCATATGGTGCTCGGTTGATTTAAGGGACGGTAATCAGGCTCTTGTTGACCCGATGAATCTTCAGGAGAAGCTTGAGTTTTTTCAGACTCTTATCGAGGTGGGCTTTAAGGAGATTGAGGTCGGCTTTCCGTCTGCAAGCGAAACTGAATACGAGATTTTAAGAACGCTTATTGACGGCGGTTATATCCCCGATGATGTAACAATTCAGGTGCTTGTTCAGGCAAGACCTCACCTTATTAAGAAAACCTTTGAGGCTATCGAGGGCTGTAAGAATGTCATCGTTCATTTTTACAACTCCACCTCAACACTTCAGCGTAAGGTTGTATTTAAAACGGATATGCAGGGCGTTATTGATATCGCAGTAAACGGCGCTAAGCTTATCTATGAGCTGACCGAGAAGGAGAAGAAAAATCACCCCGATATGAATATCCGCTTCGAGTACAGCCCTGAGAGCTTTACGGGTACGGAGATGGATAACGCTGTTGAAATCTGCGCTCAGGTTATGAAAGAGCTTCATATAACAAAGGATAACCCGATTATCCTCAACCTTCCCTCAACCGTTGAATGTTCAACGCCTAACGGTTATGCTGACCAGATTGAGTATTTCTGCCGTCATTTACCGAACAGGGACGCCGCTATTATTTCGCTTCATCCTCACAATGACAGAGGCACGGGCGTTGCAGGCGCTGAGCTTGCTCTTATGGCAGGCGCTGACAGAATCGAGGGTACGCTCTTCGGCAACGGCGAGAGAACGGGTAATGTCGATATAGTTACAATTGCTATGAATATGTGGTCGCAGGGCGTTGACCCGAAGCTCGACTTCTCTAATATAAATAAGATTAAAGAGGTTTATGAGCGCTGCACAAAGATGCAGGTTCCGCCGCGTCATCCGTATGCCGGCGAGCTTGTGTTCACTGCTTTCTCCGGCTCGCATCAGGACGCTATCAATAAGGGCAAGATGTATATGGAGGAAAGCGGTAGCGATATGTGGGAGATTCCTTATCTTCCTATTGACCCTGCGGATGTCGGCAGGGAGTACGAGCCCATTATCCGTATTAATTCCCAGTCGGGTAAGGGCGGTACAGCCTTCATTCTTGCAAATGAATACGGCATAAAGATGCCAAAGGCAATGCACCCCGAGTTCGGCGCAGTGGTACAGAAAGCCTGCGACGAAAAGGGTAAGGAGCTTAAGAGCAGCGAGATATTTGACCTTTTCCAGAAGGAGTACAGGAATGTCTGCGGTCCTTACAGACTCAGAAATTATAAGGTCTATGAGGAGAAGGTTGAAAACGAGGAGCTTTCAAAGGTAAGATTTGAGGGCGTAATCACTTATCACGACGGCGAGCCCATCAACATTTCAGGCGAGGGAAGCGGTCCTATCAGCGCGTTTTTCTCCGCTATTAAGCCCATCGGTATCGCCGATTATGAGTTCGTGGATTATAGCGAGCACGCAATTTCCGTCGGCTCCGACTCAAAGGCGATAAGCTATATTCATCTGAAAAATCCCGAGGGCAAGGATGTGTTCGGTATCGGCGTAAGCCATAATATCGGCTATGCTTCAATGAAGGGTATTATCTGCGCAATCAACCGCGACCAGCCTGATACGCAGCGTGATGATACCATGCCGGGAATTTTTGACATCTGCTAAGGAGGATATTATGAATAACTACAAGGTTACAGTATTAAAGGGCGACGGTATCGGACCCGAGATTGTTGATGAATGTATCAAAGTGCTTGACAGAACGGGCGAAAAATTCGGCTTTTCAATTGATTATGATTATCAGCTTCTCGGCGGCTGCGCTATTGACGCGACAGGCGAGCCCTTCCCGAAGGCGACGGAGGAGGCGTGCAAGGCTTCGGACGCTGTCCTTCTCGGCGCTGTCGGCGGTCCTAAGTGGGATACAATCGACCCTGCTAAAAGACCTGAGAAGGGACTGCTTGCAATCCGTGAGGCGCTCGGACTTTTTGCGAATTTAAGACCTGCTAAGATTTTTGCGCCGCTTAAAGCAGCATCACCTATTAAGGATGAGATTATCGGCGATAACCTTGACCTTCTTATTGTAAGGGAGCTTACAGGCGGTATTTACTTCGGCGACAGGGGAACATATGTTGAAAACGGCGTTGAGGGTGCGTTTGACACCGAGCGTTACACTTATCCCGAGATTAAGAGAATAGTTGTCGCAGGTTTTGATTACGCAATGAAGAGAGGCAGGAAGCTCACCTGTGTTGATAAGGCGAATGTGCTTGACTCCTCCAAGCTCTGGAGAAAGATTGTTGAGGAAACCAAGGCTGATTATCCTGAGGTTGAGGTCAATTATATGTATGTTGACAACTGCGCAATGCAGCTTGTCAGAAATCCGAAGCAGTTTGATACAATCGTAACCTCAAACATTTTCGGCGATATTCTTTCCGACGAGGCTTCGATGATTTCGGGCTCAATCGGTATGCTTGCTTCGGCTTCGCTTGCGCAGGGTACCTTCGGTCTTTATGAGCCGATTCACGGCTCCGCTCCCGATATAGCAGGACAGGGCAAGGCAAATCCGCTTGCAACAATTCTTTCGGGCGCTATGATGCTTCGTTATTCCTTCGGTTTGGGCGAGGCTGCTGACGCGATAGAAAAGGCTGTTGATAAAGCGCTTACGATTTCAAGAACTCCCGATATAGCGGAGGAAGGACTCCCGACAGTTACGACTGCGGAAATGGGCGACCTTGTTGTTTCGTTAATCTGACAGCTTAATAAACAAGTATTTTAAGGAGACGGTATGTCCGTCTCCTTATTTATGTACATATTGTGATTTTTGTGCAACAATTATAAAATTAATCTAAATTCACTTGTTTTTTTGTTTATAATTTGTTATTATACTGTTATCATAACTTAAAGGAGAAAACTAATGGGCGAAATTCAGAAGAAAACTTACGGCAGAGGCGAGCTTATAGGCTACCTCACCGGTATGTTCGGCCAGAACCTTATTTATCAGGTTATCGCTGCGGGTCTTGTCAGCGTATATCTTGGTACGGTTCTTTACATCCCTGCCATTGCAGTAAGTATTATCATCTTTGTTGCAAGAATATGGGATGCTCTCAATGACCCGATGATGGGTACAATCGTTGACAGGACGCATACAAAATGGGGTAAGTGCAGACCTTATCTTATTTTCTTCCCTGCAATTATCGGAGTAATGACAATTCTTTGCTTTATGAACGGAATTTATACAAGTCCGGGCGCAAGCAAGGCTCTTATTGTTGCATGGGCTGCAATTTCCTACATAGCATGGGGTATGCTTTTCACAGTATGTGATATTCCTCTCTGGGGAATTACATCTCTTATGACGGAGGACCAGGACGACCGCGCAAAGATTATCGGTCTTGCGCGTATGGCTGCAGGTATCGGCGGTATCGGTACCGTTGTAAGCTTCATTCCTGATTTTCTCAAGGGTAATTTTGAGGCTAAGTACGCTGCTAAAATCGGCACAATCGTTAACGGTGCTGAGTACACTCAGCAGATGGCTAATAACGATACCAAGAAGGCTGCATGGATTGCAACCGTAGTTATCATTACAGTTGTTGCAACAATTCTCTTTGAGGTTGCAGGTCTTGTAACCAAGGAGAGAGTACCGGGCGACGCAGAGGATAAGAGGGGAATTATCGACAATTTCAAGATTATGTGGAATTGCCTTCCGTTCCGTCAGATTCTTATCTCGGGCGTAATAAGAAGCCCGCTTCAGCTTC
>CADAUV010000067.1 GCA_902791235.1 Oscillospiraceae bacterium | reverse complement strand
CTCACGGGCTTTAAGTACATAGGCGAGCTTGTTACTCAGCTTGAAGCCGAGGGCAAGGCAGATAATTTCATTATGGGCTTTGAGGAGTCCTACGGCTACCTTGCAGGCACACACGCAAGGGATAAGGACGCTGTTGTGGCTTCAATGCTCATCTGCGAAATGGCTGCTTACTACAAAACGCAGGGCAAATCGCTCGCTCAGGTTATGGACGAGATTTACAACGAGTACGGCTTCTACTGCAATCAGGTTGCAAGCTATACCTTCGAGGGCGCTTCGGGTATGGAAAAGATGGCAGGCATTATGGATACGCTCAGAGAAAATCCGCCCGCAGAATTCGCAGGTATGCCCGTAACGGTTGTTGACGATTACAAGACCTCAGTTTCAACAAAGACGGCTGACGGCTCAACCTGCGTTATTGAGCTTCCAAAATCGAATGTGCTTGCATACACGCTCACTGACGGAAACAAGATTATTGTCCGTCCGTCAGGCACGGAGCCGAAGATTAAGGCATATATCACTGCAGTCGGAAGCAGCAAGGAAGCTGCGCAGAAAATTGCGGATAAGCTTCAGGCTGTGGCTGATGAGATTATGAAATAAGAGGTAGTTATGAACAACAGAAAATGGGTTAAAATCACTGCAATAATCCTCGCCGCGCTTATGGCAGTAAGCGGTCTTGGCGTCGGACTTGTAAGTATATTCCAGTAAAAAGAAAAGCGGTACTAAGGGGCTAAAGAATGTCAGCTCCAAATGGTACCGCTTTTGTCTATAATAGGGATTTTTATTGATTTAAAACTTAATATTGGTTATAATAAAAACAATGAATAAGGAGGTAAAAAAATGAGCAAATATTCAGGAACAAAAACGGAACAGAATCTCAGAGACGCTTTTTCGGGCGAATCCGAGGCAAGAAACAAGTACACCTACTTCGCTTCAAAGGCTAAGAAGGAGGGCTATGAGCAAATTGCCGCCCTTTTCCAGAAAACAGCCGACAATGAGAAGGAGCATGCTAAGATGTGGTTTAAGGAGCTTGAGGGCATTGGCGATACCGCACAGAATCTCAAGGCTGCCGCTGACGGCGAAAACTTCGAGTGGACCGATATGTACGAGGGCTTTGCAAAAACTGCTGAGGAGGAGGGCTTCCCCGAGCTTGCGGAGAAATTCAGAGCTGTCGGCGCGATAGAGAAAATGCACGAGGAAAGATACCGCGCACTTCTTAAAAACATTGAAACAGCCAAGGTATTTGAAAAAAGCGAGGTCAAGGTCTGGGAATGCCGCAACTGCGGTCATATCGTGGTCGGCACAAAGGCACCCGAAATCTGCCCCGTATGCGCTCATCCGCAGGCTTATTTCGAGCTGCACGCTGAAAACTATTAATGAAAACTATCGGATATATCAGAACAGATTTACCCGAAAAGTTCGGACTTCCGCGACAAAGCGGTATTGTCGAGGAGCTTAAAGGGACGATTATATTTGAGCCTCCGTACAATGTACGCGAGGCTTTTGAGGGTATAGAGGAGTTCACTCATCTCTGGGTTCTCTGGGAATTTTCCGAGAATATCCGCGAGCAGTTCTCCCCCACCGTAAGACCGCCCAAGCTCGGAGGCGATGTGCGAAAGGGCGTGTTCGCCACGCGTTCCCCCTTCCGTCCTAATCCGATTGGGCTTTCCTGTGTAAGACTTGACAGCGTGGAGCATACAAAGGCGCACGGCACGGTGCTTCACATCAGCGGCGTTGATATGATGGACGGCACGCCCGTTTACGACATCAAGCCGTATATTGCATATGCAGACAGCAGACCCGACGCCTCAATGAGCTTCGCAGGCGAGCATTCGGGCGACTCATCAAAAGTGGAGTTTCCGCAAGAGCTTCTTGAAAGAATACCGAAGGAAAAGCGCACTGCGCTTAAAAAGCTCCTTGCTGAGCGCCCGATTCCTGCTTACAAGCACGACAGCGAAAGAATTTACGGGCTTTCCTACGCAGGCTTTAACATTAAGTTTCGAGCCGACGAAAGCACAATATATGTAACTGATGTTGAATAAAAGCTTTTTCCCTGCGCATACTATCACTGAAAGGTGGTAATATTATGCAGGAATATGTAGGTAACGACGGCGATACCGTAAAGCTTCTTCGCGAATGCGACGCAGGCGCAAAAATGGGTATCGACTCAATCAACGATGTTGTAAACGAGGTTAGCGACAGTCAGTTTCAACAGCTTCTCACCGACTGCAGAAACGAGCATGAAAGACTCTCTGCGGAGGTTTCCGAGCTTCTTGACCTTCACCGCGATGAAGGCAAAATGCCAAACCCGATGGCAAGAGGTATGAGCTGGATTAAAACAAATGCAAAAATGATGGCTGACCCGACCGACGCAACTATCGCCGACCTGATGACCGACGGCTGCAATATGGGCGTAAAATCACTCAGCAGATATCTCAATCAGTACAAGAGCGCAGACGAAAAATCAAAGGACATCGCAGAACAGCTTGTAAACCTTGAGTTTCAGCTCACAAACGATATAAGACAGTATCTGTAAAGAAACGCAAAAAATCAGGCGAGGTGCGATTTCGCACCTCGCCTTTTTCTGTATTTCTTTTTTATTTAACTATATCGTGGTCCTTTATATAATTTACAACCTCATCAACAGTTGTAAACGCAAGAGCAACAGTTGTGTCCGCAGCGCCGTAATAAATTGCAATTCTGCCTGTATCGGCGTCGGTAAGCGCTGAGCACGGGAATACCACATTCGGCACATCGCCCACTGTTTCATAAAGCTCATGCGGTGCAAGCAGAAAGCTGTCAGCCCTGTGAAGCACCTTCCACGGCTCGTTTTTATCAAGGATTGCCGCACCCATACTGTAAGTGAAGCCGTTGCAGCTTGTAAGCACGCCGTGATAAAAAAGAAGCCAGCCCTCGTCAATCTCAATCGGTGTAGGTCCTGCACCGATTTTTGTTTTTTCCCAGAACATTTCGGGCTCCATAACAAAGCGGTACTTACCCCAGTATTCAAGGTCCTTACTCTGCTGAATAAAAATATCGCCATAAGGTGTATGACCTCTGTCGCACGGGCGGACAAGAAGCACAAACTCATCATTAATCTTCTTCGGGAAAAGCACTCCGTTTCTTGCGACGGGATAGGTTGCATCCTCGCACTGCGTCCACTGCTTAAAGTCCTCGGTATACGCAATACCGATTGTTGTGCCGTGCGGCGTAAGGTTTACCCACGAGAGATAATACTTGCCCTCAATCTCACAGAGCCTCGGGTCGTAACCGTGGAAGATTACCTTTTCGTCAAGCTCCCAGTGGATTGCGTCCTTGCTGAAGCCTGTTACGATATTATGGTATCTTGTACGGTCGTCAACACGGAATACGCCTGCAAAGCCGTCGCCGTAGGGCACGACTGCAGAATTAAAAATACTGTTTGCAAAAAACAGATTATCCCTTGTTATAATGGGATTTTCCGTGTAACGCCATACGGGGTACTGATATCCCTCGGGCTTCTCCTGCCACGGAATGTTTTTCATTCCTTTTCCTATAATTTTTGCCATATTATATCTCCTTTCAGAGTTTATTCAATAATAAGCTTAACGGTGTTTTCACCTGCCGCCGCTTTAACACTGATAAGGCTTGCGCCGTTTTCATACTTCTCAAGAGTCTTAAATTTAATTCCGTCTGCGGTAAAGGGCTTATGAACATAGATAAGCGTGTCGCCCTTACCCTCAGCGGTATAGTTAAGAGTGAACTCCTTTGCCCTGACATCGTACAGATAGCTTTTTATTTCGCCTGCAACCGCAACGGGATGCGTCCTTGAAAGCATCTGCATAAGCGGTGAATCAAGGTCGTCGCCATGATAATCCCAGTACATCTGACCCCACTTTTTCTCATCGAAGAATTCGAGAAGCTCATATGCATGAGGGAACCACGAGGTGTCCTTATTATCACTGCAGCCGCCCCATTCGCCGACAATCACAGGTACATTCAGCCTTTTCTGAGTATTGTGCATTTCGGTAAAGAACGCCTTAACCCTGCTTGCGTTAGCGTACTTATAAAGCGGCGTATCAACCGTCATATCGTAAGCGTGCGGACCGAAGCACTGCTGCGGCTCTCTTTTTCCGTTCACGGTAATGGGAGACGCTGACTGCTTAACGCCGCTGTTACAGATATAGCTTTGCTCCATCATAATAATACCGTTATCGGTAATCTCACGGATTGCAGCAGCGGTTTTATTGAGGAAGGGCGAGTAATACCTATGGTCAAACTCAGCCTGAACGCTGTCAACGCGTTTCATAATATCCCTTATTATGCTCGCGTCAAGGCTGTCAAGCATTGTCTTTTCATCTCTTTTTGCAACGGCTTTAATAAGCGCAACCTTATCAACCTTATTGCTGCGGATAATCTCAATTGCGGCGCTTGTGATAAGCCTTAAGAAAATCTTTCTGCTAAGTGTTCCCGGGAAGGGCTCGTTCATAAGGTCGAAGCCGAAAAGCGCAGGACTGTCGCCGTAGCGCTTTGCAAGAAGTCTCCACAAATCGCAGTATCTGTCCTGAAGTCCGACGCCGCCGACAGCAGTATTCTGCCAGAAATTATCGAAGGACTTGCTTACCCACCTGCCGAAAAAGTAACCGTCAGCCCAGACAAAGATAGGCTGTCTCGGCTTTGCGCCGTCAGTTATTGCCGCCCAGTCGGGAGCGCCGTCGCCGCAGCTTTTGCCGTCGTTACCCGAAAACAAATCCTGGTGCATATCAAGAAGGATGTACACGCCGTACTTCTCCGCAAGGGCAAATATTTCGTCAATTGATTTAAGGTAGTCCTCGTTGTATTCCCTTATCCTCGGCTCAAGATTCTGCCATGTGATTGCAAGGCGGATTATATCAAAGCCATAGGACCTGTATTTTTTGAAAAACGCCTCATCAAGCTCGTAATAAAAACGGCTTTGGTCGCGATGCTTATCGTCGATATTCATACCGTTTAAAATACGCGTTCTGCCAAGCCCGTCAACAAAGCGCATATTATCAGTTAAAATCTTTTCCATTGTTCTCCCCCTGAGTTATCTTACAGATAATCCTTATCCCAATTATAAGACATTAAATATAAGAATTCAACAATTATTTATAATAAAAAAAGACCGGGATAATTAATTATCCCGGTCTTTCAGACATTAACTTATTTAATGATTGAAACTCCTGTCATTTCCTCGGGCTGAGGAAGATTCATAACCTTAAGCATTGTCGGCACAATGTCGGAGAGCTTACCGCCCTCACGGAGCTCAACATCGCCGCAGTTAACGCAGATAAACGGTACAACATTTGTTGTATGAGCGGTGAACGGCGAGCCGTCCTCCTCCATCATTACATCTGCATTTCCGTGGTCAGCCGTAACAAAGAGAGTACCGCCGTTATCCATAACCGCATTGTAAAGCGAGCCCACGCAGGTATCAACTGCCTCAACAGCCTTAACTGCCGCGTCAAATACACCTGTATGACCTACCATATCGCAGTTAGCGAAGTTGACAATAACAACATCGTACTTACCGCTTCTTACCGCCTCATCAAGCTTTTCGGAAACCTCAAAAGCGCTCATCTCAGGCTTGAGGTCATATGTAGCAACCTTAGGAGAGGGAACAAGAATTCTGTCCTCTCCCTCATTAACAGCCTCAACGCCGCCGTTGAAGAAGAAGGTTACATGGGCATATTTTTCAGTCTCGGCAATACGAAGCTGAGTCATACCTCTGTTTGCAAGATATTCACCGAAGGTGTTTGTAAGCACCTGAGGTTTAAAGGCAACCTCAACATTCGGCATTGTTGCGTCATACTGAGTGAAGCACACATAATTAACCTTAAAATACTTTCTTTCAAAGCCTGTAAACGCCTCATCGACAAAGGTCCTTGTAATCTCTCTTGCGCGGTCGGGGCGGAAATTAAAGAACACAACGCTGTCGCCTTCGCTTACCCTGCCCTCGTTTTTAAGAGTAACTGTCGGCATAATAAACTCGTCGGTGAGGTTTTTACCGTCGCCGTCAATCGTTTCATAGGAAGCCTTGATTGCTTCAACAGGGTCGTCAGCCTGTACGCCCTCGCCATACACGAAAGCGTCATACGCCTTTTTTACTCTGTCCCAGTTGTTATCCCTGTCCATAGCATAATATCTGCCTGTAACGGTTGCAACCTTGCCAACGCCGATTTCCTTCATTTTCTCAACAGCCTCGGCAACAAAGTCCTTACCGCTTGTCGGGGGAACATCTCTGCCGTCCATAATGCAGTGAAGGTAAACCTTATCCTGACCGAGCTTCTTTGCAAGCTCAATAAGAGCCCAGAGATGCGTGTTATGAGAATGAACGCCGCCGTCGCTCATAAGACCCATAAGGTGAAGGGACTTGCCTGCGTCAACAGACTTCTTGACAGCGTCGCAAAGCACCTCGTTTTCAAAAAAATCACCGTCATTAATTGACTTGGTAATTCTTGTAAGCTCCTGATAAACAACTCTGCCGGCGCCCATATTTGTATGGCCTACCTCGGAGTTACCCATCTGTCCGTCAGGAAGACCTACATCCATACCCGAAGCGCCGATATATGTGTAAGGATACTTCTCCATAAGCATATCAAGATTGGGCTTCTTCGCAGCGGCAACCGCGTTGCCGTACGCGCTCGGATTATGACCGCAGCCATCCATTATACATAAAACATTAGTCTTTTTCATATAATTATTTCTCCTGAAAATAAGGGCGGAATAAATCCGCCCGTAATAATTCTTAATTATTTGCTTGCAGCCTTAACGATTATTGAGAAATCCTCTGCCTTAAGAGATGCGCCGCCGATAAGTCCGCCGTCAACATTTTCCTTAGCAACAAGCTCGTCTGCGTTCTTAGCATTCATTGAACCGCCGTACTGAACAACGAAAGCGTCAGCAGCGTCCTTACCGTAAAGGTCAGCGATAACCTGACGGATATAGCCGTTAACCTCGTCTGCCTGCTCAGCAGTAGCTGTCTTACCCGTACCGATAGCCCATACAGGCTCATAAGCAATGATTACATTCTTAAGCTCGTCAGCGCTGACGCCCTGAAGCGCAACCTTTGTCTGCTTGCCTACAATCTCAAATGTAACGCCCTGCTCTCTTTCCTCGAGAACCTCACCTACGCAAAGGATAACGGTAAGTCCGTTATCAAGCGCAGCACGAACTCTCTTGTTAACGGTTTCATCTGTCTCGCCGAAATACTGTCTTCTCTCGCTGTGGCCGATGATTACATAAGGTACGCCCATAGCCTTGAGCATAGGAGCCGAAACCTCACCTGTAAACGCACCGCTCTCTGCCCAGTGGCAGTTCTCAGCGCCGATTTTGATGTTTGAGCCCTCTGCTGCGTCGAGCGCTGCCTGAAGGTCAACGAAAGGTGTGCAGATTACTACATCACAGTCTGCGTCAGCAACAAGCGGCTTCATCTCGTTGATGAGAGCTGTTGTTTCAGCAGGAGTCTTGTTCATTTTCCAGTTACCTGCGATAACTGCTTTTCTGAGTGCTTTGTTCATAATTATACCTCTTTATCATTATTCGGGAGGGCGCAAAACCCTCCCTGCATTTTACAATTATTATTTATCCTGAAGGGCTGCGATACCCGGAAGCTCCTTACCCTCAAGGAACTCAAGCGAAGCGCCGCCGCCTGTTGAGATATGGCTCATCTTATCAGCAAAGCCGAGCTTTGTTACGGCTGCAACAGAATCGCCGCCGCCGATGATTGAGATTGCGCCCGACTCGGCAACTGCGTTTGCAACTGCAACAGTACCTGCCTCAAAGTTCTTCCACTCGGATACGCCCATAGGTCCGTTCCAGATAACTGTGCCTGCGCCCTTGATAGCGTTAACAAAAAGCTCCTGTGAAGCAGGGCCGATATCAAGACCCATCCAGCCGTCAGGGATTTCATCGGAATTAACAACCATAGCCTCGGTGTTCTCGTCATATTCCTTACCAACCTTGTTATCAACGGGGATAAGGAAGTTAACGCCCTTTGCCTTAGCGTCAGCCATCATCTTACCTGCCTGCTCAACCCAGTCCTCCTCAAGAAGAGAGGTGCCGATTGAGTGGCCGAGATACTTCATAAAGGTGTAAGCCATACCGCCGCCGATAATGATTGTATCGCACTTGTCGATAAGGTTTGTGATTACACCGATTTTATCCGAAACCTTAGCGCCGCCGAGGATTGCAACAAGAGGTCTCTTGGGATTAGCAAGAGCGCCGCCCATAAACTCAATTTCCTTCTGAATAAGGTAGCCGCAAACTGCGGGGAGATAAGCGGCAACACCTGTTGTTGAGCAGTGCGCTCTGTGAGCCGTACCGAAAGCGTCGTTAACAAACACATCTGCAAGAGATGCAAGCTCCTTGGAGAAATTCTCCTCGTTCTTGGTCTCCTCAGCACGATAGCGGACATTCTCAAGAAGCATAACCTCGCCGTCTTTAAGCTCAGCAGCCATTCTCTTTGCATTCTCGCCAACAACATTCTCATCCTCAGCGAGCTTAACCTCAACGCCGAGATACTCGGAGAGCTTTGCAGCAACGGGTGCAAGGCTGAACTCGGGCTTATACTCGCCCTTCGGTCTGCCGAGATGCGAGCAAAGAATTACCTTTGCGCCATTTTCCATAAGATACTTGATTGTAGGAAGAGCGGCAACAATTCTCTTGTCGTTTGTGATAACGCCGTCCTTGAGCGGTACATTAAAATCACAGCGAGCAAGAACTCTTTTGCCTTTAACATCAATATCTTCAATAGTCTTTTTGTTTAAAGCGTCCATTGTTTTTACCTCACTTTAATTATATATTATAATTTTCTATACAATTATATACTAAAACATTTCATATTGCAAGAAATATTTATTGCGGATAATTCGTCCGCCCGTTTTATTTTCCGAGCATAGCGAGTAACCGCAATTATTCATTAAAAAAGAGTTCCGATTTCTCGGAACTCTTTTTGTTTTAGAAGCCGATTAATCGACTTAGGAAAGCAGATATATAACCGTAATACTCTGTCGCGGTTATGCCCTTTTTAGAAGCCGATGACTCCGGTTTCCCACTGGTCGCGCTGATATGTTGGTGTCGGAGTGTCTCCGCCGCCGCCCTCGG
>CADAUV010000066.1 GCA_902791235.1 Oscillospiraceae bacterium | reverse complement strand
GCCGCCAGCGTTCGTCCTGAGCCAGGATCAAACTCTTAAAACAATTGTATCAACACGCCGATTCCTCAGCGTACTAATCGTCTAAGAACTCTATGCTCTCTTGAACACTAGTAGTTCGCAATTACTGCTTTGTGTATCTTTCTATACACGAGTACAGATAAAACTCTTTTGAATCTTATCGGGTTCCTTTTCATCGTCGTTGTTTAATTGTCAAGGTTCTTTTCGCTCTCTCTCAAGGCCTCGCTTTCGCTCCCCCTCTCAAGAGTGCTTTGCAATCTTACCACATTCATCTCCCCTTGTCAACACTTTTTTTACCCTTTTTTTGAAAAAATAATCCATTTTAGCAAATTAGACAAAAATTTTAAGTTGCATTTGTATATTTTATTTGTTATAATCATATAAATCTTATTCAAGAGATTATATAATATATATAATTCTATATACATTATATTCTGCTGGCGAAAGGAGTTGATATTATGCCTATCAGAATTGATGACGAATTACCCGCAAAGCAAAACTTGGAAATAGAGAATATATTTGTTATGAGTAACAACAGGGCTGATACGCAGGATATCAGACCTCTTAAAATAATCATACTCAATCTTATGCCTACCAAGCTTGATACGGAGACACAGCTTTTAAGGCTGCTCAGTAACTCGCCGCTTCAGATAGATGTTGACTTTTTACAGGTTAAAACGCATGAGTCAAAGAATGTATCAAAAAGCCATATGGACAAGTTCTATTATGTTTTTGATGATATAAAGGAAAATAAGTATGACGGAATGATTATTACCGGCGCCCCTGTTGAGCATCTTGAATTTGAAGAGGTCGATTACTGGGATGAGCTTTGCGACATTATGGAATGGTCAAAGACTAATGTATACAGTACATTCCATATTTGCTGGGGTGCGCAGGCAGGACTTTACTATCATTACGGAATTCAGAAAAAGAGGCTTGACAAAAAGCTTTTCGGTGTATTCCCTCACAAGTGTCTTGATGTTACGCATCCGCTAATGAGAGGGCTTGACGACGAATACTTCGTACCTCATTCAAGATATACAACCGTGTCTATGCACGACATTGCTCAGGTAAGGGACTTACAGGTTATATCTTACAGTGATATGGCAGGCGTACACATCATATCGGATATGGTTTGCAGACAGTTTTTCATAACAGGACACAGCGAATACGACAGGGATACTCTTGCTAAGGAGTATTTCAGGGATAAGGCGAAGGGAATTGACATTGATATACCTTACAATTATTTCCCTAATGATGACGAAAGGCTCGTGCCGATTATGAGCTGGAAGAGTACAGCAAGCCTGATATTCTCTAACTGGCTTAACTACTTTGTATATCAGAAAACACCGTATGATTTAACGGATTTATAAAAAGCGCTAAATCTAAGCGAGGAGTAATGAAGGATGTTTTTCCTTCATTACTCCTCGTCTTTTATTATCAGAAGCAGTTAAATCAGCTCCCTGAGTTTTAACAGAATTCTTTTTTCTCTGCGCGAAACCTGAACCTGCGATATGGCGAGCTTCTCAGCAGTTTGCTGCTGAGTAAGTCCTTTAAAATACCTGAGGTAAATTAACTTTTGTTCATCGGGTGTTAGGGTTTTCATAAGCTGAGATACAGCGATACGATTGAATAGCTTATCGCTTTCATCGTAAGGAATATCAAAGCTTCTCTCCCCGTCAGTACCAAAGGTATCTATTGAAACCGTCGGCGACATAACATTTAAAACCTCTGCAGTTTCACAGGGAGAAATACCGAGGAGTGAAGAAAGCTCGGATACAGTTGGCTGACGAAGCTCCTTGCGCTCAAAGCGCTCACATAAAGCCTTTGCTTTTATAGCCTTTTCCTTGAGGGAACGGCTGACCTTAACAGAACCGTCATCTCTGAAAATACGCTTAATCTCACCCATTATGACCGGCACTGCATAGGTTGAAAATGCAAAGCCCTTTTCCTCATCAAAATTGTCAACAGCTTTAATCAGACCTACGCAGCCGTTTTGAAACAAATCGTCATAATCCACTCCCCTGCCTTTAAAGCGGTGTGCAACCGAATGAACAAGACCGAGGTTCTGAGTAATTCGTTCCTCACGGCTTACCATTTTGCCCTGCCTTCAATTTTTTTGGTAAGAGTTACGCTTGTCCCTTTTCCGAGAGAGGAACGCACTTTAATATTATCGCAAAAGCTTTCCATAACCGTAAAGCCGAGCCCTGCTCTGTCGCTGCCGCCCGTTGTGTAAAGCGGCTGCGTAGCCTTTGAAATATCCGCAATACCGCAACCTCGGTCGCGAACCGTCAGCCTGACAGTGTTGTCTTCAAAAATTACTCCTGTTATGTAAATCTTACCGCAGGTTTCTTTATAGGCGTGAACAATACAATTTGTTACCGCTTCGCTCACTGCTGTTTTGAAATCCGTAAGTTCGTCAAGCGTAGGGTCAAGCTGTGCTATAAAAGACGACGCGACTACTCTTACGAAGCCTTCATTGATGCTTTTACTTTCCACGGTAAGTTTAAATTCATTCTGTTTTTTCATTATAAGCCTCCACTATCTGTGCAATTTTGCCAAGCCCCGCAAGCTCCATAATTTTCTTTGCCTGAACAGTAACATTCCTGATTTCAAGGTCAGAGGCAGGATTTACGCATTTTATAAGTCTGTATCTACCCATAACAAGACCTATTCCGCTTGAATCCATAAAGCTTATATTCTTAAAGTCAAGTATGAGATGAAGCGGCTTTTTAGCACTGATTGCCTCGTCAATTTTTTCTCTCACCGCACCTGCGCTGTGATGGTCGAGCTCGCCTATTAAATAACAAACCATCAGATTACCGCTTGCTTCGATAGTAACATTCATATTATCACTCCCAAAAAATAACCGTCCTGCTGATATGTTAGCAGAACGGTTTTAAATATTTTATCAAAATTTGTATCAGAATAAATCTTTTCTTATTTCTCTTGCAAGGTAAAAGGAACCGCACACAAGCGTAAGTCCGTTTTCCCTTGCAAATGACAGTGCGTCGTGAGGATTACTGCAAACCGAAACATTATCGCAATACTTTTTTGCAAGCAAAGCAAGCTCATCCGCAGGCAAGGCTCTCGGATTATCAACCTGAGTTGCTACAATCATTTTGCAGTGCGGCGCAACAAGAGATAAATATGCGTCGGCGTCCTTGTCCCTGAGCATTGCTATAACAGCACATTCATTGTCAGAAAGCATCGGCGCAAGCGCCATTGCAGCACCTTTATTATGTCCGCCGTCAAGGAGAACGCCGTTTAAAAATTCCTGTCTTGCAGGAAGCGCAGGATTTTCCGCAGTCCCGTCAACACTTAAATAATCAAGCACTGCCTGAGCTGTTGAAAGGTTGTTTGAAAGAAAGTGTCCCCTGTCTTTTGCCTCAATAAGTCTTGCATTTTTCTGTTTACATTCGTTTTCAAAAATGCTTATACACTCCCCATTGTCAGGTGAGATAATACAAACGCAGTCCTTCTTGATTATGCCTGCCTTCTGAACGGCAATTTTCTCAATAGTGCCGCCGAGATATTCCGTATGGTCCAGAGAAACAGAGGTAATGACTGCAATATTTTTATCCTCGCAGTTTGTAGCATCCTCAAGACCGCCCATACCACATTCGACAACAGCATATTCAGCGCCGATATCGAAAAAGTATTTGTACATAATTGCTGTCAGAAATTCAAACTCGCTTGCAGGCTCGTCGCAATATCTCTCAACATAATCGCAAAAAACCTGCTTCGTTATCATCTCACCGTCAACTTTAATCTGCTCAAGATAGTCCGTTACATACGGAGTTGTAAAAAGTCCTGTTCTGAAGCCTGCTTTCGTCAGCGCATCGGCAATGGAATTTGCAACGCTGCCCTTACCGTTAGTCCCTGCAATATGAATTATTCTCAGCTTGTTCTGAGGATTACCCATCTTATCAAGAAGACTCTTAATGCGGTCAAGGCCCGGCATAATGCCGAGCCTTTTTTTCTGCTCTATTATATTTAAAGCGTCATCATAATTCAAATTATTCACCTAAAGAAGCGATTGAGTTTTTAATATTTTCAATTCTTTCTTCAAGAACCTTTGCATCAGCCTTATTCTGCTCAACGACCTTCTCGGGAGCTTTGTTAACAAAGCCGGGATTCGAGAGCTTCTTGTTAATAAATGAAAGCTTATCATCAGCCTGTGCAAGCTCTTTTTCAAGCCTTTTACGCTCAGCTTCAAAATCAACAAGATCTCCCATCGGAATATAAATCTTTGCGTCATCGGTAATAATGGTAACAACATTACCGAGCTCACCAAAGGACGAGCCAACCTCTACTTCACTTGCAGAAGCAAGACGGATGATGAATTTAGCACCCATATTAAAGGTCTGAATATCGGAGCTTTCAACATAAACCTTTGCCTTCTTACTCGGAGGTATATTCATCTCGCTTCTTCTGTTACGGATTGCGCGGATAGCCTTCATAATCTTTTCCATCTCCGCCTCGTCATCAGCAAAGGAAAGAGCGTCGTCATATTCGGGCCATTTTGAAATCATAACAGACTCATCGCTATGTGGAATAGCCTGATAAATCTCCTCAGTTATAAAAGGCATAAACGGATGAAGAAGCTTGAGAATATCTGTAAGAACATATACAAGAACGGATGTTGCGCACTTCTTTGCCTCAGAATCATCATCCTGTAATCTGATTTTTGCAATCTCAATATACCAGTCGCAGAATACATCCCAGATAAAATCGTAAAGTTTCTGAATCGCGATACCAAGCTCGAACTTTTCTAAATTATCCGTAACCTCTTTTGCAAGATTATTTACCTTGGAAACAATCCACTTATCCTCAATCTCAAGACTTTCAGGAAGACCGTTGTAGCTGAAATCATCCGTCAGATACATAAGTACAAAGCGCGCAGCATTCCAGAGCTTATTTGCAAAGTTACGGGAAGCCTTAACCTTATCGTCTGAAAAACGCATATCGTTACCGGGAGAATTACCCGTAGCAAGAGTAAAGCGCAGTGCATCAGCGCCGTATTCATCAATAATCTCAAGCGGGTCAATACCGTTGCCGAGGGATTTACTCATTTTTCTTCCCTGTGCATCACGGACAAGACCGTGAATTAAAACGGTATCAAACGGTACATTATTCGTATGCTCAACAGCCGAGAATATCATCCTTGCTACCCAGAAAAAGATGATGTCATAACCCGTAACGAGCGTATTTGTCGGATAGAAATATTCAAGCTCAGGCGTCTTATCGGGAAATCCGAGCGTTGAAAACGGCCAGAGAGCAGATGAAAACCATGTGTCAAGTGTATCGGGATCCTGCTTTATATTCTTGCTGCCGCAATGCTCGCAGCAATCAGGGTCATGCTTTGAAACAGTTACCTTACCGCAGTCCTCGCAATACCAGGCAGGTATACGGTGTCCCCACCAGAGCTGACGGGAAATGCACCAGTCCTTGATGTTTTCCATCCAGTGATAATATATCTTATCAAAACGCTCGGGAACGAATTTAACCCTGCCCTCGCGGACAACATCAATTGCAGGCTTAGCAAGCGGCTCCATACGAACAAACCACTGCTTAGAAAGCCTCGGCTCAATCGAAGTATGGCAGCGGTAACAAGTACCTACATTATGGCTGTAATCCTCTACCTTGATTAACGCACCCTCAGCCTCAAGGTCTTTAACAATTTCCTTGCGACATTCGTATCTGTCCATACCTGTATACTTGCCCCAGCCCTCGGCAATATGACCGTCGTCTGTCATTACATCTATAACCTCGAGGCTGTGGCGAAGTCCTACCTCATAGTCGTTAGGGTCATGGGCAGGAGTAATCTTAACAACACCCGTACCGAATTCTATATCAACATACTCATCGGCAATAACGGGAATTTCACGGTGAACAATAGGAAGTATAAGCGTTTTACCTACTAAATCCTTATATCTTTCATCGTTGGGATTTACTGCAACGGCGGTATCGCCGAGCATTGTTTCAGGTCGTGTAGTTGCAAGCTCAAGATAACCGCTTCCGTCCTTGAAGGGATAACGGAGATGCCAGAAATGTCCTGCCTGGTCCTCGTACTCAACCTCAGCGTCAGAGATGGTGGTACAGCAGTGAGGGCACCAGTTAACCATTCTCTTGCCCTGATATATCAGGTCTTTGTTATAAAGATTTACGAACACCTCGCGCACTGCCTTGGAACAGCCCTCGTCAAGTGTAAAGCGCTCCCTGTCCCAGTCGCAGGATGAACCCATTTTTTTGAGCTGCTCAATAATTCTTGAACCGTACTGGTCCTTCCAAGCCCAAGCTCTTTTGAGAAATCCATCACGGCCGATATCGTCTTTTGACACACCCTCTTTGCGCATCGCCTCAACAATCTTTGCCTCAGTTGCAATTGAAGCATGGTCAGTACCGGGAAGCCAGAGCGCTTCATAGCCCTGCATTCTTCTGAAACGGATAAGAATATCCTGAAGCGTGTTATCAAGCGCGTGTCCCATATGAAGCTGACCCGTGATGTTCGGCGGAGGAATAACTATTGTGTAAGGCTTCTTGTCAGGATTCACCTCGGCGTGAAAATACTTATTATCACACCAGAATTTATAGGTCCTGTCCTCAACCTCACTCGGATTGTACTGCTTTGCAAGTTCCTTTGCCATATTAAAAACTCCTTAAATAAAAAAGCTTCCGCCTGTTTTGAGGCGAAAGCATAGTTTCCGTGGTACCACTCAAATTGCATTTAATATATAAATGCCG
This sequence comes from Oscillospiraceae bacterium, assembly GCA_902791235.1. Taxonomy (GTDB): domain Bacteria; phylum Bacillota; class Clostridia; order Oscillospirales; family Acutalibacteraceae; genus Eubacterium_R. The sequence continues at coordinate 3,154 of CADAUV010000066.1, read as the reverse complement.
CTTGGCTCTTTAACGCAGAGATACGGACAAAACTACTTGGTTTCATAATGTCGGCTCCAAAGCTACCTTCACCTGCATCCGCTGCATTCTTGCACCGACCGAATGCTCTCTTAAAGCTTAAACAGGTTACTCCTCTTTTTCATCGCCTTTAAATATCGAAAATATATTAACAAATATATTCTCAAATGTCAAGTTAACAGAAGCTAATAATATGAAAATCTGAAAAAGAAAAAGCTCTCAAACATTTCATTTGAGAGCTTTGTAATTATTTACTTTTTGCTGATATATAGTCAAGACTTAAATCAGTTAAATCCTAAACTGTACATTGGAATGACCCCATTTCATAGAATAATTGATTTGATGAAAAATGCCTTTCTGTTTAACATTTTAAACACATCCTTAATCTGTTATTCTTAAGGTTCAATTCTTATCTCATTGGTCCATACCTCTGATTTTATTTGGTGTGTAACTATTAATTCAGTTACAGATTATCGGTCGGTAAATAATCGAATCAATAATATATATAAATTATTCAGTTGTTATTAGGCACCTGACGCAAATTTACTAATCCGACTCAATAACTTTTTTAAATCTCTTACTACTGTACCCGTTGATTAATACTAATCAATCTGTCGGCACCCTTTTAACCGTTATTTATTAGTCTTTACATCGAGGTGCTTGCCTGTGCAGGTTCCATCAGCAAGCCTCCTTATTTTATTTGAACAAGTATTTCATTATCCCTTTCGGGTTTCTTCATCTCCTTTGTTCATCTATATAGTAGCACACTCTTTGTGATATGTCAATAGTTTTTTTCAACATTTTTATATTTTTTTGTAAATATTTTACAAAGACCGTTTGATAACTTCCCTATTGACACGCCTATATTTTAAATATATAATATTATTACAACTTTAAGAAAGGACTGTTATTATGCCTGAACTTGATAAGGAAATGTATGAACCCGATATCATCAGCGTTACAGACGACGACGGTAACGAAATACTTTTTGAGCTTCTCGAAAGGTATGAAACCGATGAGGATGTCTATGTAGCCGTTACACGCTACTATGAAACCGATGAGGAAATCGTCGAGGGCGATTATGAAGTTATCACACTTAAAGTCGAGTCCGATGATAACGGAAATGAGTATCTTGTTGAGATTGAAGACGAGCTTGAATACGAACAGATTTCCGATATTCTTATGGGTAAAATCGAAGAAAAATATGATGTCGAGTATTTTGACCCTGAGCAGTAAATAATATACTTAAAGTCTGCCCTTCTCGACAACCACCGCTTATTTAACCCGAACAAGTAATAAAAGGGATTTATCTTTCAACCGCAGGAATGCAGACCTCCTTAAGTTAAAGTATACTTTTTCTTAAGACGCTGGGAGCACAAAGCCTTTGAAGTAAAACCCACCCTGCACAAGAGCAGGTTATTAAAAGCTGTGGCGGCTGGGCGGATTAAAATAGCCTGACATTTTGTCAGGCTATTTTAAATTTATATTGAAATGAACTCATATTTATTATATTATAGTTTGTAGTAAAACTTTCGGGGGTTAATATGGCTATTTTTGTAAATGATAAAATCTTTGTACTTGAAACAAAGAATACCCATTATGTATTCGGTGTTGATGAGGACGGATATAACAGACATCTGCACTGGGGAAAGAAATGCCCTGTTGCTGATTACGAGCTTGTTACATATTCGGACGAAAACTCAAACCACACCAGTCTTGACAGATACAAGCAGGAGGTTACGGTTTTCGGCGGTACAATGTACCGTGAATGCGGAATAAAGGCGCAGTTTTTCGATAAATGCCGTGAGCTTGATATAGAGTACAGGGGCTACAATATTGACGAGAACACACTTTGCGTTCAGTTTGCGGACAAGTACTATCCGCTTGAGATTTATCTTAACTACAAGGTATATGACGACTGCGACATTATCACAAGGTGGATTACCGTTAAAAATGTCGGCAGCGAGAACATTATGTTTGAAAAGCTTTTCAGCGCGGAGTTCACTCTTCCGTCAAAGAAGCCGTATTATATTCAGAATACAAACGGTGCGTGGGGAGGCGAATTTTTACCTGCAAAAAGCCTTCTTGAAGGCGGAGCCGTTACCTTTGACAGCAGACGCGGCACCTCGGGTCATAACAACTCCCCATACCTTATCTGTTATCAGAACGCAAACGAAACCCAGGGCGATGTATTTTTCGCTGACCTCGCTTACAGCGGAAGCTTCAAAGTAAAAGCGCTCAGAGATTTATTCGGCACAACAAGGCTTGTTCTCGGTATGAATAACTTTGACTTTCAGTTTGAGCTAAAGCCTGCCGAGTCGTTTGACACTCCCAAGGTTTTCTGCGGATATACTCAGGGCTTCGGTGAGATGTCAAGGCAGATGAACAGATTTGCGATTGAGCACATACTTCCAAAGCAGTTCAACACAAAGCCCCTTCCTGTTCTTTACAATTCGTGGGAGGCTACCGGCTTCAATGTTAACTGCGAGGCTCAGACGAGGCTTGCTAAAATCGCAGCACAAATCGGCGTTGAGCTTTTTGTTATGGACGACGGCTGGTTCGGTGAAAGAAACGGCGAGCAGGCAGGTCTCGGCGACTGGTTTGTAAACCCTGAAAAATTCCCGAACGGACTTGGTGAGCTTGTAGATAATGTAAACGAGCTCGGAATGGATTTCGGCTTATGGGTTGAGCCTGAAATGGTTAACCCCGACAGTAAACTTTACCGTGAGCATCCCGATTGGGCATATCATTATGAGCACAGAAATGCAAATGAGCTTCGGCAGCAGCTTGTTTTAAACATCACGAGAAAGGATGTTCAGGACTATATTTTTGATAGTCTTAATTCGCTCCTGAATGATTATAACATCAAGTATATCAAATGGGATATGAACAGACCTTTATCCGAAACAGGCGCAGAAAACCTTGAATGTCCACAGATGATTTGGTATGAGCATACAATGGCTGTTTACGCTATCGTCGACAGACTCAAGGCTCTGCATCCCGATGTGCAGATTGAAAGCTGTGCTTCCGGCGGAGGAAGGTCTGACCTCGGCGCTCTTATGCACTACGACCAGGTGTGGACGAGCGACAATACCGACGCGGCGGACAGAGCGAAGATACAATGGGGAACTTCTTT
>CADAUV010000065.1 GCA_902791235.1 Oscillospiraceae bacterium | reverse complement strand
GCCAAAGCCCTGGAGATTCTCAACAAGGGTATTACCTCGCTGGGTTTCTGCCTCGATGGCGAGAAACTGAACTACCGTTTCATCAAGCACCTGCTGATTAAAGGTCTGAGGATTAATGCTTATTCTGCTGATGTTATGACTTTTCATTGTAAGAAGCTTATCCGTAGTTACGGTATCGGGTCTTCCTGCCTCAACCGTATACTCGCGAAGATGCGATAAATCAAAGGAGTCTTCAATACAATTAAAGAGCTTTTCAAGCTGACCTGCCGAAAGCGTTGTAGGAGTACCGCCGCCGAAATATACAGTTTCAAGCCTCAGTCCAAGCTCACGTGATATTTCTCCCGTTTTTTCAAGTTCCTTACAGAGAAGCTCCACATAGGGCTCAACAAGCTTCTGCGTCTTCTCAATTGAATGAGAAACGAAGGAGCAGTAAGAGCATCTTGTCGGGCAGAAGGGTATCGAAACATAAAGCGAAAATGAGTTTTCACGCGAAAGTGAAATCACTTTATTTTCATGCCTCATAACACGAAGCGCAAGCGAAGCCTTATCGGGCGACACAAGAAATCTGTTAATAAAATAATTCCTTGCGCCCTCCTCGCCGAATTCTTCAGTGAGCCTGTGCATAAGCTTCGCAGGCCGCACGCCGAACAGAATACCCCAGGGAGCTTCATAACCGAGAAGCTCTGAGAGCGTTTTATAAAGCAAGACGGACATAGCATAAGCCACATCCTCCCCTGCTTCAAGCGTGTATTCTTTTTTAAGACTTTTTCCGAAAATGTGAGCCGTTACGATAAGCTTTAAATCTCTTTTTTCAGTAATGACGGTAATATCGCTTTCGCCGTCGGAAACGATTTTTTCATAAGGGAAAAAGAGTGTGCAGAGCTTCCTAACATCATACTCACATTCGTGATTAATAATTTTTAAAACCATATCAGCTGTAATACTTCATTATAATCAGGAAATCCGCATTCTCATTTTTCTCGGTTTCGAGAGTTGAAAACGAGCCGTGTCCGGGATAAACCTTATAATCACCCTCAAGAGCATAAAGCTTTTTAAGGCTTGCTGACATCTTAGCCGGATTGCCGGTCGGAAAATCCGTTCTGCCGAGCGAAAGATGAAAGAGGGTATCGCCTGTAAAAAGGCAGTCGCCGCACAAAAAACATACGCAGCCGTCAGTATGACCGGGTGTAGCAAGCACCTTTATTTCCGTTTCGCCAAGTCTGATTACATCTTCGTCCCTGAAATAAAAATCAGCCGCAACATCATTTTGCGGATAGCCCATAAAAAGAGCAAGACTTCCCTTCGCAGATGTCAGCATATATGCGTCGTCCTCGCTTATCGCAAGCTTTGCTCCCGTTTTTTCCTTAACAGCTTTCGAGCCTCCTATATGGTCGCAGTGGCCGTGAGTGAGCAGGATATACTCAAGCTCGCAGCCCTCAACAAAGGAAAGCATTTCTTCGCTGTCATCCGAGCAGTCGATAAGTGCACTCTTGCCCGTTTTTTTATCCGTTATAAGATAGCAGTTATTGTCCATACTGCCGCAAAACTTACCGCATTTTAAATCAAACATCACTTAAGCTCCTTACTGTCGAGTATGATAGTTACAGGACCGTCGTTAATAAGACTAACCTTCATATCGGCGCCAAATTCGCCTGTCTGCACCTTTTTTATCCCCGTCGCTTTAAGACCCTCTACAAAATATTCATAAAGAGCATTTGCCTCGCTTGGCGGCGCACTTTTCGTAAAGCTCGGTCTTCTTCCGTGGGAGCAGTCGGCACAGAGCGTAAACTGTGAAATAACAAGTATCTCACCGCCGACATCAAGACATGAAAGGTTCATCTTTCCGTTTTCGTCCTCGAAAATACGAAGAACGGGAATTTTCTTTATAAGCTTGTCAGCATCCACCTTGGCGTCGCCGTCAACAACACCGAGGAGTATCATATAGCCTTTACCTATTTCTCCTGCAATCCTGCCGTCAATTTTTACATCGGACTGCAGAACCCTCTGAATTACTGCTTTCATTACTGATTACCGCTTCTTTCAATCTGATATACGCCCTCAACCTTTTTCAGAAGCTTCGTTATACTGTCAAGATGCTCCTTGGAGCTTACCGACACGGTAAGCGTTGTAAGGCAGTTCAGGTCGTCAATGGGTCTTGCGTTAATTGAATAAATCTTAACATGCGCATTCGCCATTTTCATTGTTATATCAAGGACAATACCGTCCCTGTTAATTGCATAAACATCAAGTGTAGACCTCGCCTCAACCTGGACGCTTGAATCCCAGTGAGCATTAACCCACCTGTCAGGCTCGGCGGAAAGCGCGATATCCTTAGGAACATTTACGCAGTCCCTTTTATGAATTGTAAGTCCTGTTCCTCTGTTTATAAAGCCGATAATCTCTTCTCCGGGTACGGGTGAACAGCACTTTGCCATTTTAACAAGACAGTTATCAATACCCTCGACAACAATACCGTTAGTGCTTTTAAAGCTCTTGACCGGTATTGCCTGCTGCTTCTGTGCGGCGTCGTTATTCAGCTTCCAGTGGCGGTTGTATTCGTCTTTAAGTCCCGGCATAAGTCTTGATAACTGTACGCCGCCGTAGCCAACAGCCGCATAAAAATCATCAACGCTTGAGAAATGCTGACGCTGCGCTACCATTTGAACGAAGTCGTCATACCTGTCGCTTCCAAGACGGATAAAGTTTCGCTTAAGCTCATGCTCAACCTCAGCCTTACCTCTTACAATGTTTTCCTCGCGCTTCTCTTTCTTGAACCAGGAGCGGATTTTACTCCTTGACTCGCCTGTTTTAACTATATTGAGCCAATCCCTGCTCGGTCCCTTACCCTGCTGATTAGAGGTCATAATCTCAACAATCTCGCCTGTTTTGACCTGATAATCGAGATTTACTATTTTACCATTAACCTTAGCTCCGACCATCTTGTTACCGACAGCGGAATGAATCGCGTATGCAAAGTCAATTACCGTCGCGCCCTTGGGAAGAGATTTAACATCTCCCTTAGGTGTAAAAACAAACACCTCGTCGCTTGACAGGTCGCCCTTGATTGTGTTGACAAGCTCCTCGGGACTGTCGGAGGAGCTGCCCGCGTCAAGCATCTTACGAATCCACTCAAGGCGGTTATCCATCGAATCGACGCCGTTTTTATCAAGCTTATATTTCCAGTGTGCCGCAATACCGAATTCAGCGGTACGGTGCATTTCCCATGTTCTTATCTGCACCTCAAAGGGTATTCCCTCTTTGGAAAGAACAGTGGTATGAAGGGACTGATACATATTTGGCTTAGGTGTAGAGATATAATCCTTAAATCTTCCCGGAAGGGGCTGGAACATATCATGAATAATACCAAGCGCATTATAACAGTCAATCATTGAATCAACAATAATTCTTACTGCATATATATCAAAAATCTGCTCGATATTCTTACCTTTAATATAGACCTTACGGAATATTCCGTGAACGGATTTAACCCTGCTTGTAATCTGAACATTTTTCATAACAGGATTAATGCGCTCGGAAATCTGAGCGGTTATTTCGTTTAAGAACTTTTCGCCGCTCTCTTTTTTAAGCTGCAGCTTTGCCTCGATATCCCTGTAAGCGATGGGGTCAAGATAGTAAATTGCGAGGTCCTCAAGCTCCTCCTTTATAGGTCTGATACCTAAACGGTGAGCGATGGGAGCATAAATCTCAAGTGTTTCAAGGCTTTTTTCCCTCTGCTTATAATCGGGCATATGCTCAAGTGTGCGCATATTGTGAAGCCTGTCGCAAAGCTTGATGATAATAACCCTGATATCCTCATTCATAGCCATAAACATCTTGCGGATGTTTTCAGCCTGAACCTCCTCGCGTGTGGAAAGAGGGATTTGACCGAGCTTTGTTACGCCGTCAACAAGAAGCGCAACCTCATCGCCAAACTCCTTTTTGATATAGTCAAGGTCGTATTCGGTATCCTCAACAACATCGTGGAGAAGCGCGCCGATGATACATTCGTTATCCATACCGAGCTTAAACAAAATCTCAGCAACTGCCACAGGGTGCATAATATACGGCTCGCCTGAACGGCGGCACTGATTCTTGTGCGCATCACGGGCAAGCATATATGCTTTTTTTATCATCTCGCTGTCATACTGCGGATTCTTTTTTACCTTTCCAAAAAACTCGCCGAAGCCGTCGTCGTAGTTTTTTGAAATATCAGCATCACTCATATTTCTTTCCTCAGTGCTTTAAGTGTTTTTGTATTTTCAAGGTCAGCCTTGCCGCTGATTACATTAAGTGTGAGTCCGTTATCTCTCGAGAGAATTCCGACCTCTTCAAGAGCGTCAAGCGCATACATAAGAGTACCGTAGGGTATCTCCTGCGAAAGCGCAAAATAAAGCTCTTCAAGAGTACATTTATAGCTTTTTTCCTTTTTAAGAAAACGGTAAAGCGAGGCAAAAGTATCCCTGTTCGGACATTTGATTAACTCAGTTTTACCGAAAAGCGACTGCTCATAATCGGTTTTTTCACGAAAATACTTTTCGTCATCACAGCCGTGTCTTCTTATATCAACAACCCTTATCTGCTTTTCCTGCGCACCTCTGTAAGTGCTGACAGAAAGCCGAACTGCAAGGTCAATGACATCGCCCGCTTTATACGCAAATTCATTGAAATTTGTATTGAAAAGCAACGCTTCATAAGTCCTGTGATCCTTCTTTGAGAACACGAGCTTAATATGCTTGCCCTCGCTTAAAGGAATTGTTTTTACAATCCGAACATTAAAAATCCCGAAAACAGCGCTTGCATTATCCTTGCCGCAGGGCTCTAAAATCCCAAGCCCGTTAATAAGCGAAAGGTCGATATGCGCAGGTGAAATACGGCAGTCAATTTTAAGAGTTTCGCAGGGCATAACGGGATTATGCTTTAACGCAAATTCATTGATTCTCTTCCTGAAAAGAGGTATATCCTTTTCGTTAATACCAAGGCCTGCGGCAAGCGGATGTCCGCCGAAATGCGTAAGCATATCGCTGCAGGACGCTATTGCTTCATAAATATTAAAGCCCTCAATACTTCTTGCCGAGCCTGTTGACTCGCCGTTTTCATCGGTACTGATAATAATAGTAGGCTTACCGTATTTTGTAAGAATATTTGAGGCAACTATACCTATTACACCGTGGTGATATCCCCTGCCGTCAAGGACGATTACCCTGTCGTTTACAAGCAGGGGGTTCTTACTTACGGTTTTTGCAATATCCTCAAGGATTTCGTTGCATACCTCCTGCCTGTGCTGATTTTCAACATTAAGCTGTTCCGCCTTGAACTCAGCGGTTTCGCTGTCGTCGCTCAGAAGGAGGTCAAGCGCATACTGCGGCGTATCCATCCTGCCCGCAGCATTTATTCTCGGGCAGATTTTAAAGGCAACATCATGAGCTGTAAAATCATCATTAAAACTAATTACCTGCTTTAATGCGGCAATCCCCAGCCTTGAGCCGCTATTGATAAGATTGAGCCCGTATTTAACAAGCCTTCTGTTCTCATCAAGAAGCGGTACGACATCACCTATTGTTCCGATTGCAACAAGGTCGGCAAAATGCTCAATCATATCCTCGGTTTCACCGTCATATATAGCACATACAAGCTTAAAGGCAATACCAACGCCTGCAAAATCCCTGAAGGAAATATCATTGTCCTCCCTGTGAGGATTTACGACCGCGCAGGCTCTCGGCAGCCTTTCGCCGATTTGATGATGGTCGGTAATCACAAGCTCCATACCAAGTGAGTAGATATACTCAGCCTCATCAACAGCCGATATTCCGTTGTCAACGGTAATTATCAGTTCGGTACCGAGAGCTTTAAGCTTATCAATTGCATCGGTATTCATACCATAGCCCTCGGTAAGTCTGTTTGGAATATAATAAATTACATCAGCGCCGTAGCTTTCAAGAAAGGAATAGAGCAGAGCGACAGAGGTTACACCGTCGCAGTCGTAATCACCGTATATACAGATTTTCTCGCCGTTTTCAACAGCCCTGTTAATGCGATTTACAGCCTTATCCATATCCTTTAAGCTGAAAGGCGAGATAAAGCTGTTGTCATTATACAAAAAATCCTCAGCGCTGAGCTCGTCAGTAAAGCCACGCGAAACAAGCAGGTAGCTGATTATTGAGTCGATATTTAATTTTTCACTCAGCTCGGACGCCAAATTCTTATCGGCGTTTGCAACTATCCACTTCTTATGCGCCATTATGAATTTTTATCCACCTGATGAAATTTCTTTAAATTGCCGGTCTTCTCGGCTCTTTTTAAAAGTTCAGCTTCAACATCCTCGATGCTGATACCCTCGTTTACCATCATAACAAGGGTATGATAAATAAGGTCACAGATTTCGCCGACGGTTTCTTCCTTAACGCCGTTTTTGGCGGCGATAACCATTTCAGTACTCTCCTCGCCGACCTTCTTTAAAATCTTATCAATTCCCTGTGAAAAAAGATAACAGGTATAAGAGCCCTCCTCGTTAGCCTCTTTTCTGTCAAGAATTGTCTGATAGTCGTTCCTGATTAAATCCATAATTACTCCTTATTTAATAATTAATCAAAGCTTTTAATCTCATTGAAAAAGCAGCTATGGTTTCCCGTATGACAGGCAGCGCCCGTCTGTATAACTCTTACAAGAAGCGTATCATCATCACAGTCGCCGTATATTGAAACAATTTTCTGCAGATGACCTGAGGTTGCGCCCTTGTTCCAAAGCTCCTGACGCGACCTTGAATAAAACCATGTATAACCTGTTTCAAGGGTCTTTGCAAGGGATTCCCTGTTCATATAGGCAAGCATAAGCACCTCGCCCGTAGAGTCCTCCTGAACAATCACAGGAATCAAATCCCCCTTTTTGAAATACTTTTCAAGCTCAGGCATTTTTGCACACCTCCAGCGCCTCTCTTAAATCAAGGCTCTTATGATAAATGCTCTTGCCGCAGATTGCGCCGTAGAGCTTATTATTTCTGAGTTCAATAATATCGCCGATATCCGTAATACCGCCCGAAGCTATTATGTTACAGGAAACAGCATTGTTAATCTCATTAAGCTGCTCAAGGTTGGGACCCGCCAAGGTTCCGTCCTTACTGATATCGGTAAAAATAATTGTTTTAACTCCGACCTGCTCCATCTCTTTTGCAAGGTCGGTAAAATAAACCTCGCTTTTTTCGGTCCATCCCTCTGTGGCAACATAGCCGCCGTTAGCGTCAATACCGACTGCAACAGCCTCGCCAAACTCCCTGACAGCATCGCTGACAAGCCGGGGATTATTAAGAGCGACTGAGCCTAAAATAACCCTGCTTATACCGGAGCTTACATAAAACTCGATATCCTTCATAGTGCGAATTCCGCCGCCGAGTTCAACTTTAAGTCCTGTATTTTTCACAACGCTGATAAAGGTATCGGCATTGACGGGCTTTTTTGCAAGAGAACCGTCAAGGTCAACCATATGAATCCATTTGCATCCTGTTTTCTCAAACTCTTTCGCGGTTGTAAGAACATCCTCAGCAACCTGCATAGCAGTGCTGAAATCGCCCTTATAAAGCCTTACGGGCTTGCCGTCAATGACATCAATTGCAGGTAAAATTATCATTATAAAACTCCCTTTGTTGAAAGCACTGAGCCGTCAGTATTCGGTGTAACGGCAACCTTGAGCGCATGAGCGCACGCCTTGAAAATCGCCTCAATCTCGTGGTGAGCGTTAGAGCCGTAAGGCACGCTTATATGAAGCGTGATACATGAATTCATAGCAAAAGCTCTGAAAAACTCCTCTGTAACGCAGGTTTCATAATCACCGCAAAGCTCCTGTTCAAAGGAAGCGCGGAAGCAGAGGAAGGGTCTGTTTGATATATCAAGCACGACATTCGCAAGAGCCTCATCCATAGGAATTGAGAAGGAGCCGTAACGCATAATACCGCTCATATCGCCGAGCGCTTCTTTAAATGCCATACCCAAAGCGATACCCGTATCCTCAACGGTGTGATGGGTGTCAACCTCAAGGTCGCCCGTAACCTCAATCTTAAGTCCGAAGCCGCCGTGTACGCCAAAGGCAGTAAGCATATGGTCAAAAAAGCCTATGCCTGTTGAAACCTCAACAGCGCCGCCGTCAAGGTCAAGCTCGACTTTAATCTGTGTTTCCTTGGTATTTCTGATTATTTCAGCCTTTCTCATACATCCTCCTATATGAATAAATCGTCCATCAGACTCTCAATTTCTTCCTTTCTCTGCTCGGTTTTCACGCTGTCGGCAGAGATGGTTATAACATCATTTTCCTTTATTTCTTCACTGAAAGCGTCAAGCGGTATATCATAGGTCTTACCGTTTTCAGCCTCAATGACAGCAAAGCCGTCTTCAATTCTGTCAACTATCCACTTCATAGCTTACCTCGTAAATACCGTCGCCCTCACTTCTGATAACAACTGTACCCTGTTCATCAGTCCTGTAAATCTGCGCAGACGCACTCTCAAGTGTTTCAAGCGTTTCGCTGTTCGGATGACCGTACGAATTATCCTGTCCGCAGGAAATCACGGCATAATCAGGCGATACCGCATTTATAAAAGACTTGCTTGATGAGCTTTTGCTTCCGTGGTGTCCTACCTTCAGGACATCGCAGTCAAGCTCATATGCGTAATTATCAAGCATTTCCTTCTCCGCAAGAGCCTCAGCGTCGCCCATGAACAGGTACGAGTCATCGTTATATGTAAGCTTCAGCACTGCCGAAAAGTTATTGAGGTCATCATACGAGCTTCCGGCGGGGCTTAAAAACTCAATATAAGCGCCGCCCTGCGTTTCAAAACCAAGACCTGCATTTACAGTTTTAATCTTAAGTCCTTTATTCATTATTGTTTTAAGCAAAGTTTCATAAGTACCTGAAGTACTTGTAGCTCTCGGCATATATACATTGCCGACCTCAAAGCTGTCAATAACGGTTTTAAGACCGCCGATATGGTCGGAATGAGGATGCGTGGCAACAAGATAATCAATCTTTGAGTAACCAAAGGAGCGTATACTCGCCGATACACTTTCACCGTATGAAGATTCCCCTGCGTCAATAAGCATACACTGACCGTCGGGAAGCTCAATAAACTCGCTGTCCCCCTGACCGACATCAAGAAAATGTACGGTAATCCCGTTATTCTCTGATATGCCTGTAACATCTTTCCCGTCGTCCTGATTGAACTCCGCCTCAAGCTTACCCGAAGCAAACAAAGCGGCAATAATAAGAACGGATATGATTATACCTGTTAACAGGCTTTTGTTCTTTTCAACTTTTCTTTTAGCCATTATTCAAATCTTACTTTAATTGAATTTGCGTGTGCTGTTAATCCTTCAGTATCAGCAAGCTTAACAATATCGTCGCTTGCTTTTTTAAGCTCCTCCTCAGTGTAATATATGAAGGAGCTTTTTTTGATAAAGCTGTCAACGGAAAGCGGAGAGAAAAATCTTGCAGTACCGCTTGTCGGAAGTACATGGTTAGGACCTGCATAGTAATCGCCGAGCGGCTCAGGCGAGAAGTTGCCGAGAAATACCGAGCCTGCATTATCAAGCTTTCCGATATATTTAAGCGGCTCCTCAACGCACATTTCAAGATGCTCAGGCGCAAGCTCATTTGCAAAATCAATAGCCTGCTCCAGATTTTCACAAACTATTATTTCACCGAAGTTTTCAAGCGAGCTTTCAATAATTTCCTGACGCTCGAGGTATTTAATCTGCCTGTCAATCTCCTTTGCGGTAGCCTTTGCAATATCGGCAGAGGTCGTAAGGAGTATCGCCGAGGCAAGCTTATCATGCTCAGCCTGACTCATAAGGTCCGCCGCAAGGAACTTGGGCTTGGCTGTCCTGTCGGCAACTATGAGGATTTCCGACGGTCCGGCAACCATATCAATATCCACAACGCCGTAAAGTAGTTTTTTAGCGGTCGCTACAAAGATATTACCGGGTCCTACAATCTTGTCAACCTTCGGTATTTTCTCCGTGCCGTACGCAAGAGCAGCAACAGCCTGCGCGCCGCCGACAAGGAAAACTCTGTCAACGCCTGCAATATATGCTGCTGCCATAATGTCAGGGTTTGGCGTACCGTCCTTTGACGGCGGAGTTACCATTATAATCTCCTCAACGCCTGCTATTTTTGCAGGAATTGCATTCATAAGAACGGAGGACGGATAAGCGGCAGTGCC
>CADAUV010000064.1 GCA_902791235.1 Oscillospiraceae bacterium | reverse complement strand
AGGCAGAAGGCATACCGTTAAGCAGACCTATGATGCTTTTGAGCTTGCGAGAAAATGCGGCTTTGACAATATAAATACGGACCTTATCGCAGGACTTCCGAAAGACAGCGCCGATTCCTTTATGAAGAGTGTTGATGAAGCGGTGCGCCTCGGCGCTGAGAGCGTAACGGTTCACGCTCTTGCTCTTAAGTCCGCGGCATATCTTGTTACCGGCGTTTTTAATCATACCGACAGGCTTCAGACTGAGGCAATGGTGAATTATTCGCAAAGCCTTCTTTCGTCAGTCGGTTATTATCCTTACTATATGTACCGTCAGTCCAAGTCTTCTGCAAATCTTGAGAATGTCGGCTGGTGCAAGGAGGGCAGGGACTGCCTTTACAATGTCTATATGATGGATGAAACCCATTCTGTTTTAGCAGTGGGAGCCGGTGCTGTAACAAGGCTTAAAAATCAAAAAACAGGTCATATTGAGCGTATATATAATTATAAATATCCTTATGAATATATTGATAATTTCAAAGAAGTGCTTTTACGAAGGGATAAAATAAAAACATTTGAAATGTAACAAATAGTATTGCATTACTTTACATACTGTAATATAATATTAACAGAGGTGATTATATGGCAAGAATATTTGAAAACGGCGACATCACTATCGACGATATTATTAATGCAACAAGGGAAACCGCAGAGGCAATCGGTAAAAAAAGTGCCGAAAGGCTTGAAATCAGCAGGAAAAGAGTGGAGTACTTTGACGCTAAGGCGAAGCTTTCAAAGCAGTATGAAAAGTACGGTAAGCTTAATTATAAGCTTTTAAACGGCGAGGAGGTAAGTGATACCGAGCTCGCTTTAACCGCTGATAAAATTGCGGAGCTTCTTGAGAAAACAGAAAGGCTTTCGGCGGAGCTTGAGGAGTCAAGGGACAGAATTAACGAGGTTGTGTCCGCTGCATCACAGGTTGCGCAGAAGGCATATGACGAGATAAAAAAAGAGGTAAGAGGCGAGGGCTCCTCGTCCGCCGCTTCTGATGAGTAAGCCTCATATAAAAGCTTAACCATGCATATAAATTAAGGCAGTACATTGTACTGCCTTATATTTTTTGCACGGTGATTTAATTGAGGTCTAAGCTTAAAAGCAGATATATAGGAGGAGCGGCAATTTTGCTGATATCTTCCGTGATTGTTAAAATAATCAGCGCATTTTACAAAATACCACTTACGGCATATATCGGCGCTGAGGGCAGGGGATATTTTTCCGTGGCATATAATCTTTGCCTGCCCATTCACGCAATAACAATGGGAGCATTACCGATTGCTCTTACAAAGCTTGTAAGTACAGCTAATGCTAAAAACGATATGAAAAGCGTTTATGCGTTTAAATCAGCCGCCAAAAAGCTTTTCCTTATTGCAGGGGCGGTCGGTACGCTCATTATGCTTTTAATCGCCAAGCCTTATACGAGCCTTATCGCAACATCAAGCGGAAGTGCATTAACCTGTCTTGCTCTCGCGCCATCGCTCTTTTTTTCCTGTGCATGCGCAGTGTACCGTGCCTATGCAGAGGGCTTTCTCGATATGAAACTGACGGCGCTTTCACAGCTTGTTGAAGCGCTCTCTAAGCTGATATTCGGACTTGTGCTTGCAAGGATGTCAATGCGCTTTCTTTATTTCTTTTATCTTGAAAACGGTACCGTTCTCGGCATCATAGCGGACAGTGAGGAAAAAGCGCTTGCTATGATATATCCGATTACATCGGCTTTCGCAATGTTCGGTGCAACTGCGGGTAGTGTTATCGCATATCTTATAGCCGTGATTTATAACAGGATTAATTACCCTGACAATAAAGTAAGTAAAGCTGATACCAAAACAGCATATTCAGAGCTTCTGAACTTCAGCGTATCGGTTATCGGCGCAACCGCCGTTCAGAGTATCGCTAATTTCATTGATACAAGCACCGTTCAGTATGCGCTTTCAAAGTGTAACGCTGCGGCGCTGTCTGAGCTTTATTCTTACAGCGGAGATGATGTGCATACTTATGTTTTCGGAATATTTGCAACCGCTCTTGATTTTAAAAATCTCATTCCTTCGATTGTTATGGCTTTGGGCGTTGCCGCCGTTCCTGCACTCAGCACCGCCTTTGAAGGCGCGCAGGAGGGATTTTCAAAGCTCTTTGAAAGCATAATTAAGTATTCGGTTATCCTTTCCTCCCTCGGCAGTGTGGCGCTGATGTTTTTCGGGGACAGTATTCTCTTAATCCTTTTTGGCAAATACAATCCCGATATTGCCGAAAACGGCGGCAGACTTCTCTATTTATTCGGACTTACTAATTTACCTTTTTCCGTGAGCAGCGCCGTTGTTTACTGTACTCAGGCTCTCGGCTTTGCAAGGCAGACCATACCCTGCTTTGCAGTAAGCGCGGCGCTCAGGGCAGTGCTGAATATATCACTTATTCGTATAGACAGCTTTAATGTATCCGGCGCGGTCATTTCCTCCTTTGTCGGATATTCTGTTATTCTTGTTTGGTGTCTGCTGATAATCACAAAGAGAACTAATGCAAGACTTAGTATAACGCGCGCATTTTTACTCCCGATTTCGTCAGCAGCGGTTACATATTTTGCTCTTGACTATATAAAAATGAGAAATATCAGCTTTGAAAATATCTATATAAATATGGCTTTTTACGGCCTTCTTTGTCTAATATTTTTCCTTCTTTCTCTTCTTTTAACAAAATCCCTGTCATTTAAAGAAATAAAAGTTAATAAATAAGCTAAAATTTCCCTGAAACACTTGCATTTCAGGGATTTTTATTGTATTATTACATAGACAAGTTAATCGAAAAGAGAGTGATGTGAGTGGCTGTTGATTTTGAATTTAAAGATAGATATAATATTGACGATTTAATTGAAATAGTTACTCTTTTACGCGCACCCGGAGGTTGCCCGTGGGACAGGGAACAGACCCACGAATCTATAAGAAAAAACTTCATTGAGGAAACCTATGAGGTCATCGAGGCTATTAATAAAAACAGCACCGCGGGTCTTAAAGAGGAGCTTGGTGATGTTCTTCTTCAGGTGGCGCTTCACACTGAGATGGAGCGTGAGAAGGGCAATTTTGATTTTGACGATGTATGTAATGACATCTGTCAGAAGCTTGTTATCCGTCATCCCCATGTTTTCGGCGATGTTAACGCTAAAAACAGCGAAGAGGCTCTTAAAAGCTGGGACGAGGTTAAGAAGCAGACCAAGGGCAATAAAACGCAGAGTCAGTCTCTTATGGATGTTCCCGTTGAGCTTCCGGCTCTTATGCGTGCGCAGAAGGTGCAGTCAAGAGTTGCCAAGGTGGGTTTTGACTGGGATACCATCGACGGCGCATATGATAAGGTAGCCGAGGAGATTAATGAGTTAAAAATTGCTATTAATCACAACAGTCAGTCTGAAATTGAGGACGAGCTTGGCGATGTTCTGTTTTCAATGGTGAATGTTTCAAGATTCCTGAAGGTTGACAGCGAGGAGGCGCTCAAGGGCGCAACCGATAAGTTTATCAGCCGCTTCAGGCTTGTTGAAGCACTTGCCAAAGAAAAGGGAATATCAATGAGCGAGGCTTCAATCGAGGAACTTGACGGCTTGTGGGAAATAGCAAAAGAAATAAAAAATGCTGAATAATCAGCAAAAAGGAGATTACTATGAATAAGACAGAACTTGTAAACGCAGTAGCAGAGGCTACAGGTCTTTCAAAGGCTGACGCAGCTAAGGCAGTTGCAGCTACAACAGATGCTATCACCGCAGCTCTTAAGGACGGAGATAAGGTATCACTCGTTGGATTCGGTACTTTCTCAGTTAAGGCTCGTGCTGCTCGTGAGGGTGTTAACCCTGCAACAGGCAAGAAGATTAAGATTGCCGCTACTAAGGTTCCTGCATTTAAGGCAGGCGCAGCTCTTAAGGACGCTGTAAAATAAGAACGCACAGGGCACCGAGTAATCGGTGCCCCAGTTTTATTCAGGTAGTCATATTATGAGAATTGATAAGTATTTAAAGGTTTCGAGAATAATTAAACGCCGTACTGTTGCAAACGAAGCCTGCGACGCAGGTAAGATTGAGGTTAACGGTAAGCCGGTGCGCGCCTCTTACAGCGTGAAGGTCGGCGATGAAATAAAAATCACCTTCGGCGAAAATGAAAAAAGATACAGGGTGCTTGTTGTAACTGAGCATGCTCTTAAAGAGGATGCCGCAAAAATGTATGAGCAGTTATAATCCCGCTTTCACTCACATATTTATATGTGGGTGATTTTTTATGGATATGGAAAGGGAGCACAGTATAAATATTGTTAACAGAGAGTCCGCAACACTGACGGCAATCACTGATGTTGACAGCTTTACCGAAGAGGAGATTGTCGCCGTCTGTGAGCTCGGAGAAATAAGAATAAAGGGCAGTTTTCTTCATATTGAGGAGCTTTCACTTGAAAGCGGACTTTTAAGTATAAGCGGTAAGATTAACTGTGTGTCTTATTCGGAAAGGGTAACGGCAAGCTCTGTATTTAAACGCCTATTTGCAGGCTGAGCCCGTACTTTATGCTGTGCTTTTCGGTTTTGCCCTCGGGGTGTTTTATGACGCTCTGAGATTTATGAGGTATCTTACAAAGGACCGATTTTTCTTTGATTTCCTTTTCTGGATATGCTCAGCCGTTTTGTGCTACTGCTTCTTTCTCGTTTTTACAAACGGCGTTTTGAGAATGTATTTTTTCCTTCTGTTTCTGTCGGGCTTCCTGCTTTATCTTTTCACCTTCGGGAAGCTTATGAAGTTTGCTGAAATCAGGCTTTCGCGACTTTTAAGGCTCGGGTTTAAAAAACTGAAATTAATACTTAAAAACTCTTTTAAAAAATTAAAAAAACTATTGCAAAGAGCATATATTATATTATATAATAAAGGCGTAAAAAAAGGTTCATCAAAGAGCAGTGTTAAAACCGGTGATAAGGATGAAAAAGAAAACAGCGAAGAAAACTTCATTTAAAGATTTTATTCTTGATAAGAAAAATATCCCCGTGTGTATAATCGTGCTTGTCCTTCTTGGCGCCTTTGTCTTTTCCGGCTGGGCTGTTGCAAGCTCCCGTGCCGACATCAGCAGACTTGAGGTTCAGAAGGAGGAGATTTCTCAGAAGCTTGAGGCTCAGGAGGCTGAGAACGCAAGGCTCGATGAGGTTCTTAACAACGAAGACAAGGATGAATACATTGAACAAAAGGCTCGTGAAAAGGGCTATGTAAAATCTGATGAGATTGTGTTTTACGATATTTCAGCAGGTGAATAATCTTTATGAGACCGATTTTACAGTCGGTCTTTTTTGCTATCGAGGTGTAATATGAGAGATATATCCTTTGATGAAATAGCTGACGCTGTCAGCACTGTTTTTATTAAGGCTAATAAGATTCTGCCCGACGACCTCGCAGGACTTATTCATACCTGCGGCGAATGTGAGAATAACGCCGTAGCAAGGTCCATACTCAATGACCTTGAAAAAAATCTTGACTGTGCTAAGGAGCTTGATGTGCCGATATGCCAGGATACAGGTATGGCTGTGCTCTTTGCTGAAATCGGTCAGGAGGTACATATTACGGGCGGTCTTTTTGACGATGCTGTCAATGCTGGCGTCAAGAAGGCTTATGAGGAGGGACTGTTAAGAAAGTCCGTTGTCCGCGACCCGTTTTTTGACAGGGTCAATACTAATGACAATACCCCTGCAGTTATTCACACGCGGCTCGTTGAGGGCGACAGAATCAGGCTTGTAGCAGCGCCCAAGGGCTTCGGAAGTGAGAATATGAGTGCGGTTAAGATGTTTACACCTTCGGCTAAGAGGGAGGACATCATAGCTTTTGTGCTTGATACAGTCAGGAAGGCAGGCTCAAACCCCTGTCCGCCGATTGTTGTCGGTATAGGTATCGGCGGCGATTTTGAGTATAGTGCCGTTCTTGCAAAAAAGGCATTGTGCAGGAGCGTTTCAACGCGCAATCAGAATAGCGATTATGCGAAGCTTGAAGATGAGCTTCTTGAAAAAATAAATGAGCTTGATATCGGACCTCAGGGCTTTGGCGGAAGGACAACTGCACTTTGCGTTAATATTGAGCAGTATCCCACGCATATTGCAGGACTTCCCGTCGCGGTTAATATAGGATGCCATGTAACAAGGCATGCGGAAATTATTATTTAAAGGAAATATTTATGTATATGCAGATGGTTGCACCCTGTCTACTCGGACTTGAAGGGCTTGTCAGCGATGAGCTAAAGCGTATGGACGCGCAGAAGGTAACTGCTGAGAACGGCAGAGTGTTTTTTGAAGGTGATGAAAATATACTTGTAAGAGCAAATCTTTTAAGCAGATTCAGCGAGAGAATATTAATCGTACTTGACCGCTTTTATGCAAGGAGTTTTGAAGAGCTTTTTCAGGCAGTTAAGGCTCTTCCGTGGGCTGAGTATATTGGCAGTAACGACGCCTTTCCCGTTAAGGGTTACAGTATTAACTCAGCGCTTCATTCAGTTCCCGACTGTCAGAAGATTATAAAAAAAGCGGTTGTTGAATCTCTTAAAGAGGATTACGGCATTTCGTGGTTTGAGGAAAGCGGAAGCCTGCGTCAGCTTCAGTTTTCAATTATGAAGGATGAGGTTACAATAATGCTCGACACCTCGGGCGCAGGGCTTCACAAGAGGGGATACCGCCCTGACGCCAATGCGGCGCCGATAAGAGAAACGCTTGCGGCGGCTCTTTGTTCGCTTTCTCATCTGAGGCATTATCACACGCTCTATGACCCGTTTTGCGGAAGCGGTACAATACTTATCGAGGGCGCAATGCTTGCTCATAATATCGCACCGGGTATTAACAGGGAGTTCAGCGCGCAGGGCTTTGCTTTTATAGATAAATCCGTCTGGGACAATGAGCGCGACAGAAGTCGTGAGCTTGTTAAAACCGATACTGATTTTATTGCTTTCGGCAGCGATATCGACCAAAGGGCTCTTGAGTTAACCGAGCTTAATTCACAGCGTGCAGGCGTTAATCATTTTATGCGTCTTTCGCAAGCTGATATAAAGGACTTTTCACCGTCAAGCGAGAGGGGAACTCTTGTTACTAATCCGCCGTACGGGGAGAGGATGCTTGACATAAAAGAGGCTGAAAGGCTTTATAAAATAATGGGCGAGCGCTTTGAGTCCAAAAAGGGCTGGTCATACGGCATTATCTCGCCCGATGAGGAGTTTGAAAAGGTCTTCGGTAAAAAGGCGGACAAGCGCCGAAAGCTTTATAACGGAATGATTAAATGTCAGTACTATATGTACTTTAAATAAGGAGAAACAATATGACTTATCGTGAAAAATATGAACAGTGGCTCAGCTTTGCTGACGAAAGCACTAAGGCGGAGCTTGAAGCCTGCACTGATGAAAAGGAAATTGAGGACAGATTTTATAAGGACTTAGCCTTTGGCACAGGCGGTTTAAGAGGCGTAATGGGCGCCGGCTCAAACCGTATGAACAGATACACTGTCGGCAAGGCTACATTGGGACTTGCAAAGTATCTCAAGAGTAAGAATGACGGCGATATAACAGTTGCTATTGCCTGCGACACGAGGCTTAATTCAAGAACTTTTCTTGAATGTGCTGCGCAGGTCTTTGCCTCTGAGGGCATTAAGGTTTACGCCTATGAAACAGTTGTGCCAGTACCCGTTCTTTCATTTACTACAAGGTATCTTCACTGTACTGCAGGCGTTATGATTACCGCCTCGCATAATCCGAAGGAGTATAACGGCTATAAGGTTTATGACAACAAGGGCTGTCAGTTCTGCACTGAGGACGCCAGAAACGCAATCGGCTTCATTAATGATATAACCGATTATTCAAAAATCTATAATGACGGCGAGAGCGTGGATACTTATGTAAAGACGGGCGCCGTTGAATATATCGGAGAAAAAGAGCTTTCGGCATTTATTGCGGAGGTTAAAAAGCAGTCGCTCTATGAGGAAAAAAGCGACCTTAAAATTGTTTATACCCCTCTTCACGGAACGGGAAATATTCCTGTTCAGCGCGTACTTGAGGGTATGGATGTAACAGTTCTGAAGGCTCAGCAGGAGCCCGACGGAAATTTCCCGACGGTAAAGTCGCCTAATCCCGAGGATAAGGCGGCACTCACGCTTGCAATTGAAAAGGCTAAGGAAATCGGTGCCGACCTCGTTCTCGGCACTGACCCCGACTGCGACCGCGTGGGCATAGCTGTAAAGGACGGGGATGATTACAGACTTTTTACAGGTAATCAGACAGGTGCAATCCTTGTTAAGTTCGTTCTTGAGATGAGAAAGGCTGAGCTTAATCCGAAATCAACGCTTGTCAAGACAATCGTTACCTCCGAGCTTGGCGCAAATATCGGCAGAAGCTACGGCTTGCAGGTTGAGGAAACGCTTACGGGCTTTAAGTATATAGGAGATAAAATCAATAAGTATGAGGCGAGCGGCGAGCGTGAATTCGTAATCGGTTACGAGGAATCCTACGGCTATCTTGTCGGTACACACGCAAGAGATAAGGACGCCGTTGTGTCGTCGATGCTTATATGCCAGATGGCTGCGTGGTATAAAAATCAGGGCAAGACTCTTGTTGACGCGCTTAATGATATTTATGCCGAGTATGGCTTTTATCTCGATTATCTTGATTCCTTTGTGCTTAAGGGTAAGGACGGAGCCGAGAAAATTCAGAGCCTTATGACTTATTTCAGAAATGAGGGCAAGTCCCTTTTTGACGGCGTTGAGGATATAATTGACTTTTCAGTCGGCATAAGGGATTTACCTAAGGAAAATGTACTTAAGTATATCTGGAACGACGGCTCGTGGATGGCTGTCCGTCCTTCGGGTACAGAACCAAAAATCAAGGTCTATTATTCCGTTGTCGATAAGGACAGGGATAACGCCGACGCAAGACTTCAGGCTATAAGAAATAAAATCAGTGCAATAGTTAATTCGTAAGAGGATATATTATGAACAAAGTTCAGAATTATGTTGAAAATGTACTTCAGCCAAAGCTGCAGGGCGACGGCGGATGGGTTGAGTTTGTCTCACTTGAAGGGGAGGAGCTTACCCTCGTTTTCAGGGGTGAGTGCTCCAAGTGTTTAATTCTTCATCGTTGCACTCAGTGGATTGAGGATGAAATTAAGAGGGAACTCAATAAAAAAGTCAGGGTTAACGCAATTCGCAAAAAGCCCTATTTTCAGGATGTGTGAGGAGGTAGCATATGGCACATATTAAAGTCGTAAGGCGCTCTATGCGTCCTGAGGAATGGACTGACCTTCGCTTCGGATGGTTAAAAAGACATATATATGACAGCAAGTGGGAGATAAAAAATCTGCAAATCAGAGATGCCCGTCAGGTGTCCGAAATGCAGTTTGAGTATTACAGCGACGATTACAGGCCGCTTAATAAGGGCGATATGTATTTTACGCCCGACGGCACTGCTTTTATAAAAGCGGATGTTGATATACCTGCCGAGCTTCAGGATAAGGAGCTTTGGTTTTCGCTTAAAACTGCGGCTGAGATTTGCGTTAAGGTTAACGGCAAATACATCGGAGGCGTTGACCCTAACAGGGAGAGAATGTTACTTTCACCCTATGTCAACACTAAGGATACCCTCCATTTTGATATGATGGGTTATAACCGCTCGAAGCCCGATGACGAGAGAAACCCGGAATCCCTTTCAGTTCGCGGCTGCAGACAGATATTTGAAGGGGCGTATATCTGTACCGTTAATCATGCTGTTCAGAATCTTGTTTGGGATTTTGAGCTTCTGCTTGATATTGCGAAAAGCGAGCTTTTCAGTGAGGATTACAGAGCTTTTCTTAACAGGGAGCTTAACAGCGCAATGAGCCTTATTGATTTTGATGACGAGGAGCTTTCGGGCGTTGACGAATGTCAGAAATATCTTGATGAGGTTGTGTTTGCCAATGATAACTATAAGGGCAGCGGCGATGTTGCGCTGATTGCTCATTCGCATCTTGATATTGCTTATTACTGGCGCAAGATACATTCGGTGCAGAAAAACCTGCGTACTGTTTTAATTCAGCTCAGACTTATTGACAGGTATCCTGACTTTAAGTATACGCACACTCAGCCCTATGTTTACGAAACTCTCGAGAAGTATTATCCCGAGGTGTTTGAGGAACTTAAGCAAAAGGTTTCAAACGGTCAGTTTGAGCCTGTCGGTGCAATGTATATTGAGCCCGACTGTAATGTTCCTTCAGCCGAGTCGCTTATCCGTCAGTGTCTTTACGGTCAGCAGACTTATAAGAGGATGTTCGGCAAAACAGTGAATAACGCATGGCTTCCCGATGTTTTCGGTAATAGCTGGATTTTACCTCAGATTCTCAAAAAATCCGGCGTGGAGTACTTTGTTTCTAACAAGATGTCAACATGGAACGATACAAACAGGTTCCCTCATAATAACTTTATCTGGCGCGGTATTGACGGAAGCGAGGTTTGCGCCTGTGTACCTCCGACCCATTTTATCACCTGGAAT
>CADAUV010000063.1 GCA_902791235.1 Oscillospiraceae bacterium | reverse complement strand
ACATTCCTCGCCCATCATTAGTCCGAAACCGAGCAGTATAAACATCACTGCGCCGATACAAAAATCCATCAGGTTTTTCATAATAATATTTCCGGCGTTCTTGGCTCTGGTAAAGCCGCTTTCTACCATGGCAAAGCCGCACTGCATAAAGAATACAAGCGCCGCACCGATTAAAAACCAAACGCCGAACACGCTGTCTGAAACAGCGGATAAAATGGAATCACTCATTTTCTGTTCTCCTATATATTCTCGTATATTCTCTCCTGTGGAATACTCCCCCAAATCAGGCATACTATCGCAGTCTGAAGTTGTAAAGGCAGGGGGAGTACCCCCTTTTCAGGAAGAGAGAACGGGATAAGCAGAATTAATAGCCGCAAGCTTTCTACCTACCCCGTTGCAAGTGAATTATAAAAATTGTATAGCCTTTAGTGGTTAATCATATATCTGTCAATTTCCCACTGACTGATTTGTGTTTTATATTCATCCCATTCGCGCTTCTTGCCCTCTATGTAGTTACTGTAAACGTGGTCGCCGAGGGTTTCTTTAATGAACGGGTCTTTTTCTGCTTCCTTTATTGCTTCTTCAAGTGAACCCGGTAAGCATTCAATGCCTTCCGCCTTCAGTTCTTCGTCCGAAAGAACAAAAACGTTTTCATCATAAGACGGCTTCGGAACAAGTCCTCTCTTTATTCCGTCAAGACCTGCGGCAAGGCAGAGCGCCATTTCAAGATAAGGATTGCAGGTCGGGTCGGGACAGCGAAGCTCAACTCTTGTGCCTTTGCCTCTTGACGCGGGAATTCTCACAAGACAGCTTCTGTTGGACGTTGACCAGACGAGATAGCTTGGAGCTTCATAACCGGGAACAAGTCTTTTGTAGGAGTTAACAGTCGGGTTGGAGAATACCGCAATACCCTTAACGTGCTCCATAATTCCCGCAATAAAGGAATATGCTTCTTTGGAAAGCCCGAGCTCGCCGTTCGGGTCGTCAAAAACATTCTTGCCTGTTGCGATATCGTAAAGGCTCATATTCGTGTGCATACCGCTGCCGTTTATACCGTGAATCGGCTTCGGCATAAAGGTTGCGTGGAGTCCGTGCTTCGTTGCATATGTTTTTACAACATGCTTGAAGGTCATAACACGGTCAGCAGTGAGAAGTCCGTCGCCGAACTGGAAGTCGATTTCGTGCTGTCCCTGTGCAACCTCGTGGTGCGACGCCTCAATGGTATATCCCATTTCCTCAAGAGCAAGGCAGATATCACGACGGCAGTTTTCGCCGTGGTCAATCGGGTTGAGGTCAAAGTAGCCCGCCTCATCGCCAAGCTCAATGGTGGGTTTGCCATCCTCGTCAAGCTTGAAGAGGAAGAATTCACATTCAGGACCGACGTTAAAGCCATATCCAAGCTGCTTGGCTTCCTCCATAACCTTGATTAAAACGTTTCTCGGGTCGCCTTCAAACGGCGTTTTATTATCTGCCTTATATACGGAGCAGATAAGTCTGCCTGTCTGAATATTCTCGTGTTTTCTCCAGGGAACGATTGCCCAGGTATCATAATCTGGATGAAGATACATATCGCTCTCATCAATACGAACGAAGCCGTCGATTGACGAGCCGTCAAACATACAGTCGTTATCAAGCGCCTTTTCAAGTTGAGATACGGTTATAGCAACGTTCTTCATTTTGCCGAATAAGTCCGTAAACTGAAGCCTTACGAATTCAACATTATTTTCCTTTGCACTCTGTAAAATCTGTTCCTTTGTCATACTCATTTTTGTGTCCTCCTAAAAGTATTTTCTATTATCAATCCCACGAAGTGGTATTCATACAAAACTTGTAATTAGAATTAACTTCCCTAAAATTGAGGCGGCGTCTCCTGTATCATATACAAAAGACGCCGTTGCCCAACCGAATATTAATGCTAAAAAAGAGAAAAGAGCCTTTGAGATTATCCCAAAGACTCCGTTGCCCAAATAAATATTAAAAATAGTGAAAGGGTCCTTGAGTTTCCTCAAAGACCCCTTTGCCTTACAAGTAAAGGTTACACCCGTTTTTCAAAAAAGTCAATACACAAATCAATTTTTGTAAATTCTGCTATATTTTTTTTCAATTTAATCACCGGATATTAGACAAATTTCATACTCGGACAGCAAAGATATTTATTTGAATAGATAATTACACTGCACAATACTTATGAGATTTAAATACTATTTGTGAAAACTATTTCAAAAACAAAAGCTATTTTTCGATGATTTTTTACTGCCCAAGAGCAGAGAAAAATGCAAAATGTTTTAACAGATTGGGTTTTGCATGTCATTCATCACTTTGAGTATGGTTATTTGCAAAACTTCATTTTTTACTGTTCAAGACGGCAAAGAGAAAAGGCGAGGATTTTCATCCTCGCCTTTTCTTATGTATATGCTTCTATTGTTAATCTTGTACCTAATTTGAAGCCTATCTTAAAGCAGTCAAGCTCTATGATATTTGAAAACTCCTCGTTTGCTGAAAGCAACTTTTCTAACAACTCTTTTTGTTCATCATTTAGCGTTGCTTTCAAGCGTTCTTGATTCTGGGTAACAACTTTTAGCAGTTCTTTGTAATTAGAATTGTTCTCAATACGACTGTATTCTGTCGGTGTAATATTACCGTACCAAAGCTCTTCAAGAATGTCCATATCGTCACCTCGTATAAATGATTTCGTTATAGACAATCTCTCTTGCCTGATTGGTAATGCCATTCATTGCCTGCACCCAAGCCATCATATCATTTGCTTTTAGTTGTTCGGTGATACCTTGCTGCTCTTTGAGTTGCTTCACAAGGCGGTCATACATCTCGGTTGCTCTGACATCAACCTCGTGTAAATGCGTATTCAATTTGCATTGCACCCTCAACGAGGTACAGAAGGCAGGACGGTGTTCTTTGATGTAATCATAATACCTCATACCCCAAATACCGATTTCATAATTCGTTTCGGTTGAAATAAGGTTTGGCAGATACACGCCGTTTACAAGTGTATAATCCAGCCCGTTTTTCTCATCACTAATATACTTTTTCATAATATAATCCTCCGTATGCTTAATTGATTATGTTTTTTCATACCTACAATCAAACATCGGCTGATAAAAAACTGAAGGCATCCACCCTCCTTATGGAGTGGACGCCTTCAGGGGATTTTTAATGTATTAGGGGACAAAAGACGAGGTCGGAACCTGTCGCCATCGCACCTCGTCGATGCCTTTTAACCTTTAAGAAAGGATACAAATTTTTCAAGCTCCACCAAATTGAAGGTGTATTGCTTTGAATCGGTATTGGGAATATAGTAACGCGAAACGATTTCCCCGTTCAAAACCGTGAACGCCTGTTTAAGCGTTGAGGTCATATAATCCGCACTCTGACGGGAATTCGAGCCGCTTGTTATAAGCAGCCCCACCCTCCTGTGCTTTGCAATCGGGGGATTGGCTCCTCGCTTGAACCTCGCGCTGTAATAGCGCTGAAAGCGGTCGATAACCGCTTTTAACGGCGCAGGGAAAAAGTTATTGTAAACGGGCGTGAAGAAAACGATGTAATCAGCCTCCTCAAAATCCGCGAAGAATATATTGAGGTCGGGATTTGAACAGCCGTCGTGATACTCGCACCACCTGCAGTCCGTGCAGGGAGCAGGCGCCATTTTATAGGTGTCGTACTGCTTTATATCACACCCTGCAAAATAAGGCGTTACCTGTTTTATAAGCTCGGCACACACGCCGTCAGGGCGCGGCGAGCCGTTGATTATAAGCATCTTTTTCATAGTTAAATACGGGTTAACGCTCCTGCATATATTACTCTTCCGCTATTACATAATCAATACCGTAAGACCTGCACCACTCGCCGACCTTTTCAACGACATAGCTATTTTCAAAGCTGTCAAAGCCGCCTGAAATATCGGGATAGGCATTAAAGTATTTCCAGAAGGTTTCAACGCAATCATAGGTTGAAAGCTTATCGAAAACCGCTGAAACCTTAGGGTTATTGAGCGACTTGATATACGCTCTTATAACCTCTTCATTGCAAATTGTAATGAACGGAACAAACCCGAGCTTAACAAGTTCAGAGTCATCTTCCGTAGGTAAATCATTAATCTGATAAATACGGTAATCAGTCCTTGAAAACCAGTACTCCGTAGTAGAGCCCCACGCATATCTCAGCGTCTGAGGTGTTAATTTAAGTTGCATCTCAATCTGCCTCTGTTACTTCTCAATTGATTTCATCAGTCCGCCGTTTCTTATGATGTTCTGAATGAACTCGGGGAAAGGCTGCGCCTGATATGTTTTACCCGTTGTAACATTTGTTATAACACCGCTGTCAAAGTCAACAGCAACCTCGTCGCCGTCCCTGATATCCCTTGCAGCCTCATCACATTCAAGGATTGCAAGACCGATATTGATAGCGTTTCTGTAAAAAATACGCGCAAAGGTCGAAGCGATTACACAGGAAATTCCCGACGCCTTAATGGCTATCGGAGCATGCTCCCTTGATGAGCCGCAGCCGAAGTTAGCCTCGGCAACCATTATATCGCCCTCTTTAACCTTATTTACGAACTCCGCGTCGATATCCTCCATACAGTGAGAGGCAAGCCAAGCCTCGTCGCTCTTGTTAAGATATCTTGCAGGGATTATTACATCGGTATCGACATTATCGCCGAACTTATGTACTGTACCTTGTGCCTTCATATTAGCCCTCCTTATAAAGCTCTCGGGTCTGCAATACAGCCCTTGACTGCCGAAGCAGCGGCTACTGCAGGAGAAGCAAGATAGATTTCCGATTTTATATGACCCATTCTGCCGACAAAGTTACGGTTCGAGGTGGAAACTGCCTTCTCGCCCGAAGCAAGAATACCCATATGACCGCCGAGACAGGGTCCGCAGGTCGAGGTGGAAACGATTGCACCCGCCTCAATAAAGGTCTCAACAATGCCCTCTTTTACGCACTGGAGGTAGATTGCCTGTGTTGCGGGAATCACTATACAGCGCACGCCGTCAGCCACATGCTTACCCTTGAGTATTTCAGCGGCGGCACGCATATCCTCCATTCTGCCGTTTGTGCAGGAGCCGATAACAACCTGGTCAATCTTAATCTCGGGAAGCTCGTCAACCGTCTTTGTGTTCTCGGGAAGATGAGGACAGGCAACTGTCGGCTTAAGCGACGAAAGGTCAATTTCAACCACGCTGTCATATTCAGCGTCAGCGTCAGCCTCATAGACCTTATAAGGTCTTAAGCTTCTGCCCTCAACATACTCAAGAGTTATATCGTCAACGGGGAAAATGCCGTTTTTCGCGCCGCACTCAATTGCCATATTTGAAATACAGAGCCTGTCGTCCATCGAAAGCTCTTTAATGCCGTCGCCTGTAAATTCAAGCGACTTATAAAGCGCGCCGTCAACACCTATCATTCCGATAAGATGAAGTACAACATCCTTACCGCTGATAAAGGGTGCTTTCTTACCCGTAATAACAACCTTAATAGCCGAAGGCACCTTGAACCAAGCCTTGCCTGTTACCATACCTGCAGCCATATCGGTTGAGCCCACGCCCGTTGAAAAAGCGCCAACAGCACCGTAAGTACAGGTGTGAGAATCGGCGCCGATAATACAGTCGCCGCAGGTAACAATACCCTTTTCAGGGAGGAGCGCATGCTCGATTCCCATTGTGCCGACATCGTAATAATGAAGAATGTCATGCTTTCTTGCAAACTGCCTTACCTGCTTACAGTTTTCAGCAGACTGAATATCCTTATTAGGCGTGAAGTGGTCCATTACAAGAGAAATTCTCGTCTTGTCAAACACACTGTCCCTGCCGAATTTATTCATCTCATTGATAGCCACAGGCGATGTAACATCGTTACCAAGCACCATATCAAGCTTAGCCTCAATGAGCTGACCTGCAACCACGCTGTCAAGACCTGCGTGGTCAGCAAGTATTTTCTGAGTCATTGTCATACCCATAATACGATACCTCTGTCAAAAATTATATTATACATTCTCTGTAAACGAGCCCTCGCCTCTCTGAAGCGAAGTAATACCCGTTCTCGCAAGCTCGACAATACCGAAGTTTTCCTCGATATAATCAATGAACTCGTCGATTGTTTCACTTGTTCCGGTGAATTCAAGAGTAACCGTTTTAAGAGATACATCGAGAACTCTTGCGCCGTATTTTACATTGAACGCAAGAAGAGCGTTTTTCTTTTCAACACCGCTCGCCATAACTTTAATAAGAAGAAGCTCGGAGGAAACGGCGCTTTCGTCGGTAAGCTGAGAAACCTTCTTTACAATTTCAAGCTTGATAAGCTGGCGCTTAATCTGGCGGAAATTCTCAGGCTCTGTATGAACCTCAATCGTCATACGGGAGAAAAGCGGATTCTCGGTTTCACTTACGGTAAGTGATGAAATATTGTATCCCCTTCTTGAGAAAAGGCTTGCAACACGCTGAAGTACGCCGCTGACATTGTCAACAAGTACGGATAAAACTAATTTTTCTTTCATCGTATTTCCTCCTTACATCTCATCAATTGTATCCTCTGCCGCGCCTCCGGGAGGAATCATCGGCAGAACATTTGAGTCAGGGCTGATTACGCAGTCGATAAGCACCGGTCCGTCGTAGGCGAGAGCCTCATCAACAACCTTCGCAATATCGTCGTTTGTTGAAATTCTCAGACCCTTGACGCCGAAGGCCTCTGCAACCTTGACAAAATCTGTTTTTCTGTGCGGGTCGGTATCGGCAAAGCGGTTGCCGTAAAATACCTTCTGCCACTGGCGTACCATACCAAGAACGGTATTATTCATAATAAACATTTTAACAGGTACATTGTAAGAAGCCGCCGTTGCAAGCTCGGCAAGATTCATATGGAAGCCGCCGTCGCCTGCAAACATAACAACCGTTCTGTCAGGCTTACCGATTTGACCGCCTATTGCAGCGCCCATTGAATAGCCCATTGTACCGAGACCGCCTGAGGTAAGGAGTGTTCTCGGCTGAGTGAATTTATAAAACTGAGCAGCCCAGAGCTGATGCTGGCCGACATCGGTTACAACGATTGTGTCGTCAGCAGTCTTGCTGTCAATATACTCGATAAGGGTCTGCGGATTAACATAATCTCCGATTTGATTCTGAATAAAAGGTCTCTTTGAAGCCGCAATCTCCTGCCTCCACTCAGAATGGTCGCACTGCCCGATAAGGTTGGTAAGTACGGGAAGAACCTCGCTTAAATCGCCCTTGAGATGGAAATTTGAAATGATATTCTTATCCATCTCGGCAGGGTCAATATCAATATGAACAATCTCCGCATTCGGTGCAAAGCGCGCTCTGTTACCCGCAACACGGTCGGAAAACCTTGCGCCGCAGGTGATAAGAACATCACAGTCGTGAGCGGCTTTATTACACTCAAATCTGCCGTGCATACCGATAAGACCGAGATGAAGCGGATGACCGTTAGGAAATGCGCCGAGGCCCATAAGCGTTGAAGCTATGCGAGCGTCAAGCTTTTCCGCAAACTTAATTAAATCCTCGCCCACATTGGAAAGGATTGCGCCGCCGCCTACATAAATAAGGGGCTTCTTTGCGCTTTTAAGAATTTCAATCGCTCTGTCAATACAGTCCTGCGAAGGCTTTACAGGCTCGTCGGGAACCTGCGCCGGCTGAGGCTCATACTCACAGTCAGCAGCCGTAACATCCTTGGTAATATCAACAAGAACGGGACCCTTCCTGCCCGACTGAGCAATCTTAAACGCTCTGCGAAGCGTATCCGCAAGCTCGGTTACATCCGTTACCATAAAGTTATGCTTTGTAATCGGCATAGTGATACCTTTAATATCAACCTCCTGGAAGGAGTCCCTGCCGATAAGAGTCGTACCAACATTACAGGTAACGGCAACCATGGGAATTGAATCCATATGCGCTGTTGCAATACCTGTTACAAGGTTAGTTGCGCCGGGTCCCGAGGTTGCGAAACAAACGCCTACCTTGCCCGTTGCTCTTGCATAGCCGTCGGCTGCGTGCGCAGCGCCCTGCTCGTGCGAAGTAAGGATATGATTAAATGTATCGCCGTATTTGTAAAGCTCATCAAAAATATTCAGAATAGTTCCGCCCGGATAGCCGAAAATTGTATCGACGCCCTGCTCTTTTAAAACCTCAAGAACTATCTGTGAACCGTTAAGTTTCATAATACCGCCTCTCTTTACAAAATATTTTATCGTAAAATGTTTAATAAATATAATATATTATTTGGTTGTCAAAGTCAATACAAATATTAAATTATTAATGCTTGTAAAGAGCGCGGATTTGTTATATAATATTTTGTTGAAATAATTAATCAGGAGAAAAAATATGAAGCTTGGTATTGTTGGCTTGCCGAATGTCGGCAAGAGCACACTTTTTAACGCAATTACAAACGCAGGAGCGCAGAGCGCTAACTACCCTTTCTGTACCATTGAGCCGAATGTGGGTATGGTCAGCGTGCCTGACGAGAGGCTTGACAAGCTTGCAGAAATGTACAAGCCTGATAAATTCACGCCTGCAACAATCGAATTTGTTGACATCGCGGGACTTGTAAAGGGCGCTTCTCAGGGCGAAGGCCTCGGCAATAAATTCCTGTCGCACATCCGTGAGGTTGACGCTATTATCCATGTTGTAAGATGCTTTGACAATGACGACATCACCCATGTTGACGGAAGCATTGACCCTGCAAGAGATATTGAAACAATCAACCTTGAGCTTGTGCTTTCCGACCTTGATATTCTTTCAAGGCGTATCGACTCACGAAAGAAGGCTATGAAGGGTGATAAGAAGCTTGCAGGCGAGGTTGAATTTCTAGAAAGGCTGCAAGCCGAAATGGAGGAAGGAAAAACCGCAAGAAGCGTTGAGATTGACGAAGATGAAAAGGAGTACCTCAAGGAGGTTTCGCTACTTACAATCAAGCCTGTAATCTACGCCTGCAATATGGGTGAAAACGATTTTACTAACGGCATTGAGAATAACAAATACTATAAGGCGGTGGAGAAAATCGCAGCTGAGGAAGGCTCGGAAACGCTGCCTATCTGTGCTGAGATGGAGGCGGAAATCGCTCAGCTTGACGAGGATGAAAAGCAGATGTTTCTTGAGGATATGGGACTTGAGAAAAGCGGACTTGACAGACTTATCAAGAAAAGCTATTCACTCCTCGGTCTTATCTCCTACCTCACTGCAGGCAAGCCTGAGGTAAGGGCATGGACAATCAAAAAGGGAACTAAGGCTCCGCAGGCGGCAGGTAAAATCCACACGGATTTTGAGAGGGGCTTTATCAGAGCGGAGGTCGTTTCCTTTGACGACCTTATGGCTTGCGGAAGTATGAACGCGGCTAAGGAGAAAGGACTTGTCCGTTCCGAAGGCAAGGAATATGTTATGAAGGACGGAGATATTGTTCTTTTCAGATTCAATGTATAAGCGAAGGCTTTAACCAAGAGGAGAAAAAATGTCTGATATAATCGGAAAGACAAGCGCCGAAAGCCTTGAAAAAGCGCAGTCGGGCGACAGCAAGTCAATAGAAACGATACTTGTTGAGTGCAGAGGACTTGTTGAGGCGATAGCCAAAAAATACTCCGACTCCCCTGTTGAGCATGAGGACTTGGTGCAGGAGGGTATGATAGGACTCTTTAAGGCAGTAAGAAGCTTTGACAAGAGTAAGGGCGCAAGCTTCAGAACATACGCAAACACCTGCATTGACAACGCGGTACAGTCCGCTGTCAGAAAGGTTACAAGACAGAAGGATATACCCAAAAATGATGTTGTTGAATATCAGGAGGAGGATATACCTATTAGTAACAGCGAAAGCTCGGCGGAGGATGAATACATAAGACTTGAAATGCTTGAAAGGCTTTCGCAGGCAATATATGACAGACTTTCAAAATTCGAGCAGGATGTATTCGCGCTTTATATGTCAGGACTGAGCTACGGCGATATAGCGGAGAAGCTCGGCAAAACCGAGAAATCGGTTGATAACGCCCTTCAGAGAATAAAAAACAAACTGATAGGTACGGTTTAGGCTGATTAAATACAAGAAATTTTTTCTTGACATATCAAATGTGTTGTGTTAATATTATTGAGCAACAAACGCAGAGGTATCGAAGTGGTCATAACGAGGCGGTCTTGAAAACCGTTTGGGTTCACGCCCACGTGGGTTCGAATCCCACCCTCTGCGCCAAAGGAAAAAGCACTCCAAACGGAGTGCTTTTTTCCTTTAATACAATGGGATTCAAACCTTGGGGTCCCCGAAAAGTCATTGACTTTTCGGGGAGAGGAGAAACATATGAAGCAGTCATTAGCAAAAGCTGCTGCATTTTGCTTCGACTGCGGAATCTGTTTCGACGAAATCCCACCCTCTGCGCCAAAGGAAAAAGCACTCCAAACGGAGTGTTTTTTTCCTTTAATACAACGGGATTCGAACCTCGGGGTCCCCGAAAAGTCATTGACTTTTTGGGGAGAGGAGAAACATATGAAGCAGTCATTAGCAAAAGCTGCTGCATTTTGCTTCGACTGCGGAATGTGTTTCGA
>CADAUV010000062.1 GCA_902791235.1 Oscillospiraceae bacterium | reverse complement strand
GGAGAGAATGTTATGAGTGCGTTTGATAACAGTGAATTTGAAGCATATAAGGCTGAAGCCAAAGAAAAATGGGGGAATACCAAGGCGTATGCAGAGTTTGAAAACAAGACGAAGGACTACTCCAAGGAACGCTTTGCGGATATCAATTCAGGGCTTGAACATACATTTTGCGCCTTTGCAGAGCTTATGCAAAGCGGCGCAGAGCCAATCTCAGCCGAAGCGCAGGCACTCGTAAAAAAGCTGCAGGATTACATTACCGAAAACTACTATACCTGCACGGATGAAATCCTTGCAGGGCTCGGGCAGATGTATGTAGCCGATGAGCGCTTTAAAAGCAATATTGATAAATACGCTGACGGCACTGCAGTATTTGTCAGCAAAACGATTGCAATTTATACGAAAAGGCAGGCGAGTTAAATCGTCTGCCTTTGCTTGCAATCAGTATTATATCAGGATTTCCGGTTCATCGTCTTGCTTGCCGTTTTTCTTTGGATGATACCTTTTTGAAAGAGGCTATTTTACATATCTGGATTTGTATTCCTCTCCCCAGGTCCACAGGCTATCAAGAATCGGCTTCAAGGTCATTCCGAGCTCGGACAATTCATATTCCACTCTCGGCGGTACCTCGGCATAAACCGTACGGATGACTAACCCGTCAGCTTCCATTTCCCGAAGCTGTGCGGTTAATACCTTTTGCGATACGGAGCCGACGGAGCGTTTGAGCTCACCGAAGCGCTTTTTACCATCAATTAAATCTCTTAAAATTAACACCTTCCACTTACTGCCGATGAGTGTTAAGGTTGTTTCAACAGGGCAGGCAGGTAAAGAATTGATGTCTGTTTTTGCTTCCATTTCATTTTCCTCCAAAAAATTTTCAGCCGCAAAGCCGCATAAACACGCAATAGTTACTTTTTGGTAACTACGGCACTTTATTGTGCTTACTTTACAAAGTATACCACCTGCGATACAATTTAGTCAAGAGGTGAGAACAAAACCATCTCGAAACGAATTATATTTACGGAGGTAATTAGAATGAAAATTGCAGTAGTAGCAGCCGCAGGTAAGGCAGGCAGAAAAATCGTTCGTGAGGCAAAGGACAGAGGCTTTGAAGTAACCGCCTTTGTGAGAAAGGACGCAGAAATTGACGGAGCAGATAAAGTTATCGTTCGTGATATTTTTGATTTGACAAAGGACGACCTTGCAGGCTTTGACGCAGTGGTTGATGCTTTTGGCGCATGGACGGAGGATGTTCTTCCGCTCCACAGCACAACGCTTGCTCATCTTTGTGATGTTCTTTCAGGAACGAACACAAGACTTCTCGTTGTAGGCGGCGCAGGCAGCCTTTACATGAATGCAGAGCACACTGTTTGCGTATCTGGCGGACCTGATTTTCCCGACATCTTCAAGCCTCTTGCAGCAGCCATGGCGAAAGCACTTGGAGAACTCAGAGAAAGAAACGATGTAAAGTGGACTTATATCAGCCCCGCAGGCGATTTCCAGGCTGACGGCGAAAGAACCGGCAAATACATTCTTGCCGGCGAGGAGCTTAAACTGAATGCAGCAGGCGAAAGCATTATCAGCTATGCCGACTACGCTATCGCAATGGTTGACGAAATTGAAAAGGGCAACCACATTCAGCAGAGAATTTCCGTTGTAAGGGAATAATAATTTCAGAATAATCAAAGTGTGCGGCAAATTGTTTTTGCCGTGCACTTATGCTATAATAAAGGCGGTGATACAATGTTATTTGAAAAGGAACATTATCAGGAAAAGATTGACAAAATCAAAAAAGCAATTGACGAAGCAGACGCCGTGTTTATCGGCGCAGGCGCAGGCCTTTCAACGGCTGCAGGGCTGACTTATTCGGGCGAGCGATTTGACAAATATTTTTCCGATTTTAAGGAAAAGTACGGCTTCGATAATATGTACTATGGCGGCTTTATCATGGCGAAGTATAGCCCCGAGGAGCTTTGGGCGTTCTGGGCAAGAAACATTTATATCAACCGCTATCTGCCGATTCCGAAGGATACCTATCAAAAACTGTTTGCGCTTGTAAAGGACAAGGACTATTTCGTGCTTACCACCAATGTGGACCACTGCTTCCAGCGCGCGGGCTTTGATAAGAAGCGCTTATTCTATACGCAGGGCGATTACGGGCTGTTTCAGTGCAGCGAGCCGTGCCATCAGCAGACTTATGACAATGAAGAGATTGTCAAAGAGATGTATGCCGCCGAAAAGGATATGAAAATCCCGACGGAATTAGTGCCGAAATGTCCCGTCTGCGGCAAACCGATGACGACAAATCTTCGTTGTGATGACACCTTTGTACAGGATGAGGGTTGGTATGTGGCATATAATCAGTACGAGGATTTTATCCGCCGCCACGAGGGAATGAAAATCGTCTATCTTGAGCTTGGCGTCGGCTACAACACGCCCGTTATCATTAAATACCCGTTCTGGAAATGGACTACACAGAATGAAAACGCCACCTATGTTTGCATTAACTTAGGCGAAGCAGACGCACCGACGGAAATCAAAAAGCAGTCAATCTGCATTGACGGCGATATTAATACCGTGCTCGAGGATTTACAAAAATGAATTATCTTGAATATCTTGTAGGTGAAATACACTCAACCATAGTGGCAACCGTGGATGAAAACGGCTTGCCCGTTACCTGCGCCGTGGATATGATGGACGCGGACGAAAACGGCTTATATTTTCTTACGGCAAAGGGCAAAAGTTTTTACAAACGGTTGATACAAAGCGGCTATCTTTCCTTGACGGCACTTAAAGGCGAAAGCACGATGACGAGTGTTGCCGTATCCGTCAGAGGAAAGGTAAAGGAAATCGGCAGCGACAGGCTCCCCGACCTCCTTGAAAAAAATCCGTATATGCTTGAGATTTATCCGACGGAGGAATCAAGACAAGCGCTGACCGTTTTTAAGCTCTACGAGGGCGAAGGCGAATGGTTTGACCTTTCAAAGAAACCGATTGAAAGAGCAGGCTTTACCTTTGGCGGTGCTGAGCAAACACAGGAGGGATACTTCATTAATGACAGCTGTATCGGCTGTCAGACCTGCGGCACGGTATGCCCTCAAAACTGTATTGATTTCAGCAACATTCCCGCCGTTATCAGTCAGAGCAACTGCCTTCATTGCGGGAGCTGCCAATCCGTGTGTCCTGTCGGTGCGGTTGTGATAAAGAATTGAACCCGACAACTTCTGATTTGTGGGGATTTTAGTCTTAAAATATTAAACAACAAAATGCTCCTCTTGAAAAAATCAGGAGGAGTATTTTCGTATTGTGAGTTTTATTCTTTATTATTTTATCAGATGATGCTATAATTATTTTTAGAAAGCAGCTTAATCAATTTCTGCTATGAAGAGAAAATAATGGTGACTAAAATGTTTGAATATGGAAATTGGAAAATAATAATTGATGAGGAAAAAACGAGAGGGTATT
The DNA here is from genome assembly GCA_902791235.1 of Oscillospiraceae bacterium. Lineage (GTDB taxonomy): Bacteria > Bacillota > Clostridia > Oscillospirales > Acutalibacteraceae > Eubacterium_R. Next base: position 7,370 of record CADAUV010000062.1, on the reverse strand, counting down.
ACTCCTCTTTGCCTGTTCAGGATAATCAGGCAAATAAAAATTTTCAGTTGAATGTAAAATCTTCCGATGAAGCTATGCGTTTCTTTGATGAACTGTGTGTTGATTTATCAAAGCTGGAAATCGACGGAATACTTATTGCAACGCCTGTTTTAAAAAAAGAAAAGCATTGGGGATGCAATGCAGACATCTATGTTTTCGGCGAAATTATATCAGCGCCAAAAACTTATGATGAAATATATGACGAGGCGGAAAAACTCGATTGGTCAAAGCAGAGATACGAGACAGAAATCGAAGCTAATGATACAAAAATTACATTCGATAAATATAGCTTTGATATCAGTAATCCTTCAGAGTGGGAGCCAGGCGAAGAGTGCCCTGAAGGAGCTATATATATTTCGATGGACTATGCAGAGCTTCATTGGTTATTACAAGACAAATGTGAAGATATAGAAATCGAGCATACTGCAATATATGAAAAAATATTAGAGCCTATTATATGGAAACTGCAATATTTATTTGTTGGTAAGCGCAAAGAGAAAAAAGAAAACAAAATGCTTATACAAGCGATTATAAAATATTTTTCAGCGCTTGGTATATGCCTTTCTGATATTAGCAGAAAGGAGATGCTCCGCTTTAAAAATGAGTACGTAAATCGCTTTACTGATGATAATGAAATAAAAAAAGCATCATTACCTTCAAAGAAAACACACAACTTATTGTGGCATGTTTTTAGTTATGAAGATGGCAAGGCGAAAGAAGGACAAGAGGCAATTGACGCCTTTGATAAAATAGAAAAAAGAAAAGCGGTTGTTTATATTGATGATATTGATACTGCGTTTTTAGCAAGTGATGTTTCAATTCTTAATTCTAAATTGATAGAAAAAATGTGCGATGAACTTGAACATCCTTATATGGATATTGTTTTTTCTGCAGATGATTATTCTTGGACATATTGCAGAACACACGAGGTTGATTGGTTAGGTCCGTATTTCTATAAAAAATAGATAAACGAAAATGCTCCCATTGAATGAATCAAATGGGAGTATTTTTATTACCAATCGTTATGGCATTTTGCATTTTGCAACAATAATTAAAAACATTAATATTGGAGGAAAATGCAATGAAAAAGTATATTACTGATGAAAAAAACGGCACTTATATTATACTAAACGGAAAGGAGTGATAAATTCATTCCTTTCCGTTTAGTTTAATCAAAAGGATTTTCAGTTTTGTAAGGAAGGGCTTTCGGTTGGTTGTAGGAAATGTCCTTTATACCATAGAACTTAAACACTTCAAAAAGTGCCTTGCCGTAATGACCGAAGGCGACCGCGCCGTGGTGGGGATAATGCTTTTCAATCAGCACATGGCGGTAAAATCTGCCCATTTCGGGGATTGCAAAAACACCGATACCACCGAAGGAGCCCGTCGCAACATCAAGAATTTCGCCCTCGGCAATGTATGAGCGAAGGTTGCCCTCGCTGTCGCACTGAAGACGGAAGAAGGTAATATCGCCCGCCGCAATATCGCCCTCAAGCGTGCCTCTTGTGAAATCCGGATCGCTTCCCTCGGGCTCAAGAAGCCTGTGCTGTATGAGCTGATACTTTACCGCTCTGTCGGCACACATTTTACAGCTCGGCGTATTGCCACAGTGGAATGCCATAAAGGTATCCGTAAGCAGATAATCCGTCTTGCCTTTTATTTCCTTTTCGTAAAGCGAAGCGGGAACTGAGTTGTTAATGTCGAGAAGCGTTACAGCGTCATTAGAGATACAAGCACCGATATATTCAGAAAGAGCGCCGTAAATATCCACCTCGCAGGCAACGGGTATGCCGCGGGATGCAAGTCTTGAATTCACATAGCAAGGCTCAAATCCGAACTGCTCAGGGAATGCGGGCCAGCATTTGTCGGCAAAAACAATGTATTCTCTTGCGCCTTTATGCTCCTGTGCCCAGTCAAGCAGAGTGAGTTCAAACTGTGCCATTCTCGGAAGCATATCGGGATAATTGTTGCCCTTTACTCCGAGCTCGTTTGCCATATCCTCGCAGACAGCCGGAATACGCTCGTCGTTTTCGTGCGCCTTATATGCAACAAGGAGGTCAAGCTCGCTGTTTTCCTCAATCTCCACGCCGATTTCATAAAGCCCTTTAATCGGTGCGTTGCAGGCAAAGAAATCCTGCGGGCGCGGTCCAAAGGTGATAATTTTTAAATTCTTAACGCCGATAACTGCTCTTGCAATCGGGATAAAGTCAGTAATCATTTTTGCGATATCGTCAGCAGTTCCGACGGGATATTCGGGTATGTAGCCTTTAAGGTGACGCATTGCGAGATTATAGGAGCAGTTGAGCATACCGCAGTACGCATCGCCCCTGCCGTTAATCAAATCGCCATCGCCCTCTGCCGCCGCCACGAACATAACAGGACCGTCAAACTTTTCGGCAATCAGCGTTTCGGGTGTTTCAGGACCGAAATTGCCGAGGAATACAACAAGCGCATTACACTCCTCCATTGTAACATCTGCAACGGCATCGAGCATATCAAGCTCGTTTTCAACTGTCACGGGACATTCATAAATTTCGCCGTCATAAGCTTTTACGATTGCCTCACGCCTTTTGATTGACAATTCAATCGGGAAGCAATCGCGCGATACGGCGATTATGCCAAGCTTTACCTTTGGAATATTATTCATTGTAATTCCTCCTTGTAAAAATCATTCAATGCCGGATAGAGCATTTTGAATTTTCTGTATTTTCTGCTATATACTTCTGTTAACGCCGTATTCGGATTAACGGTATATTCAATCTGAGGCTGACAGGAAATGCCTGCCGCAAGCAGTGCACCGCCATAAGCGGGTCCTTCATTTTGAATAACGGATAATTCTATACCGAGAATGTCAGAGAGAATTTGCATCCATTCCCTGCTTTTAGTTCCGCCGCCGCAGACGGTAGCTTTTTTAATTTCATTCGGGCAAAGCTCAATGCAATCCTTAATCGCAAAAGACACGCCCTCAAAAACGGCTCTCTGCATATCAGCTCTTGTTGTAGCGTGGGTGATACCGATAAATGCACCCTTTATATCGCCGTCGTTATGCGGACAGCGTTCGCCCGACATATACGGCATAAAATACAAGTCGTTTTGCGGTGAACATTCCACCTTGTAATCACTCTCAAATACCGTTTCGTTGAGCCATTTGTTGCAGCTTGCGGCTGAAAGAATACAGCCCATTAAATGATACTTTCCGTTTGCGTGGCAGAAGGAATGAAGCGCAGGGTTGCTTGTTTTCACATACTTGTCCGTAGGAATAAATACCGTTCCGCTTGTGCCAAGAGAGATATTGCACTGTCCTTCGTTTACCGTATTTGTTCCGATTGCGGCTGCGGCGTTATCGCCTGCGCCTGCCACAACATCACAGTCAAGACCGAGCGTATTGGTTTTGCCGATGACTTCATAACTCTCATATACCTTCGGAAGATAGCTTTCATTAATACCAAGAATTTCAAGCATTTGAGCCGACCAACAATTCTTTTCAACATCAAAGTACAGCGTACCCGAAGCGTCGCTGACATCGGTAGCAAATACACCTGTCAGTTTGTAATTGATGTAATCCTTCGGTAAGCAAATTTTCTTGCATTTTTCAAAAATCTCAGGCTCATTTTTCTTCACCCACAAAAATTTCGGAGCGGTAAAGCCTGCAAAAGCGATATTACCCGTAAGTGCCTGCAATCTTTCTTTGCCGATAACGCTGTTGAGATAGTCCGTTTCCTTGCCTGTTCTTGTGTCGTTCCAAAGGATTGCAGGGCGAAGTACATTGTCATTTTCATCAAGCATCACAAGCCCGTGCATCTGACCGCCTACGCCAATACCTTTTATGTCCCCTTTGTTATATCCATCTGTCAGTTTCGCGACGCCCTCACTAACTGCGTTCCACCAGTCAACAGGATTCTGTTCGCTCCAATTCGGTTGCAGATAATAGAGTGGATATTCCTTCGAAACTGTTTTGATAATCTCTGCTTGTTCGCTCATTAAGATGAGTTTAACAGCAGAGGTACCGAGGTCTATGCCTATATAGTAGTTCATTATATCACCACTTCTACTATACAACATTTTTCAGAAAAATGAAACATTTATACCCATTTTTCTGTTTTAATGATTTCGCCCATACCGTTTGCAAGGGTGGTGTCTGCAGAGCAATAATTCAAAACAGTGCCTTCCTTTACATAAATCGGCATAGTTTTCAGGTCGATTTCTCTCGTAATCCACTTTCCGTCTGATATAATTTTTTCCTTTGTGAAATAGTCAAACCAAACGCCTTTCGGCAGGTATAGTTCTCTGGTGTTTCCTTTGCTCATTGGTTGAAGGACGGGAGCAATCAGAAGGCTGTCGCCGAAGAGGTATTCGTCGTCAATAGTTCTTACCGTTCTGTCCTCGGGATACTCAAGATACAGCGCCCGCATCATCGGCAAACCTGTTTTTGTGCATTTTTCCGCCTGCTCGTAAATATACGGCATCAGCGAGTAACGCAGCTTGTCGTAATATCTGAAAATCTCCAGTGCTTCCTTCGAAAAGTTCCACGGCTCGCGGTGGGTGAAATCTCCTACGCCGTGACAGCGGGAGTGTGAAGAAAACAACCCCATCTGCGCCCAGCGGATATACAGCTCGTCGCTCGGCAGACCGATAAAACCGCCGATGTCGTGAGAGAAGAAAGGAATACCGCTCATACCGACGGAAAGTGCGCCGCGCAGCGTGCCTGCAAGCGCCTCAAAGGTGCATTGACTGTCGCCGCCCCAATGAAGCGGAAAGCGCTGGCTGCCCGCCGTGCCGCTCCTTGCCCAGACAATATTTTCCTTTGAAGCGTCAAAAACGGTTGCGTTATAAACCAAGGTGTAAAGGTTGTGAAACAGCTTGCCGTCAACGCTGTGATAAATTCCGCCCTCGTCGGGTACGCCCTCGCCAAAATCGGTTTTAATAGCGCTTGCGCCGAGGTCAAAAAGTCCCCTGATTTTGTCGCCGTACCATTTGCGTGCAGCGGGATTTGTAAAGTCAATCGTGGCATCGTCCGTCCAGCTACCCTTACAGCCCTCGGGCTGAATATACGGCTTGCCGTTCTTATCCGTAACAAGATACCCGTTTTCAAGCGCTTCGGCATAGTGCGTGTTATTTGCTCTCGGGGGAATAAAGTTATACTGCCAGAGCGATACCTTGAAGCCCTGTTCGTTCAGCTTCCTGATATGCTCCTTCGGATTCGGAAAGCGTTCGGGGGAAAACTTCAAATCGCAGTTCCAGTCCTCCGTAAACCACGCCGTGTCGAGATGAATGACATCGCAGGGTACATCGTTCTCTCTCGCCTCGTTTGCAATCTGCTCTGCAATATCCCACGAGGTATAGCTGTTGCGGCTCATCCATAAGCCAAACGACCACAGCGGCGGCAGCTTTGAATAGCCTGTCAGATAGCAGTAACCCCTGATAATCTCCTTCGGCGTTCTGCCCGCTATGACAAAGTAATCCATCTGACTGTCCTGCACGGCGAATTGAACTGCGCCCGTATCCTTTGTTGCAATCTACCAGTCAGTTTTAGCGGCAGAATTGAGAAACAGCCCGTAACCCTTTGTAGAAAAGTAAAACGGAATGTTGATATAGGTGCGGTTGCAGGTGGAGCCAATGGCGTCCTTGTTGACAAAGTCAACCGTTCTGCCGTTACGGATAACGCTGTCAAAACGCTCGCCGAGACCGTAAATGATTTCATCATTGTCAAGCGTTAGCGCTTCAAAGCAGGCGTATTCGCCGTTTCTGTCGCTGACGGCGGTTTCATAAACATTGTCGGGCTTGAACTCAATTCTCACCTGTGAGTAAAACTCCTTGCCGTCCTTGTAATCAGCACTGATTGCACCCGTTTTTTCGTTAATATGTATTTCGATTTCATTCGTTGAAAGCGTGTTGTTTTCAAATGTAAAGTCAACCTTTTCACGCTCGGCAATCAGCATTTGCATATCCTTCGGCAGCTTTGCGTACGGCATCCTGATTTCCTTTTCATTTGAGAAAACAATTCTGAAAATACGGTCAGTCCAAAGCTCAATGTGCATATACAGGCGCTCAACCGTGGGCTCGCAAGGCTCGTAAAGATAAAGCTGTGTGGCGTGCGTATAGCACAGACTGCTCTGCTTCGCCTGAACCTTGAAAGTTACAATTATTCCGCTGTCGGTTGTTTCAACGGTTTCAATCTCCCTCAGCCTGTTCTGAACGGCGGGCGCAAGGCGAAAATCGTCAATCGTATTTGTGATACGCACCTCACAAATTGCGGCAGTGCCGCCCGCAAACTGCGGATAATCCTTTTTGCTCGTTTCCATAGTATCCTCCTTATAGAAATATTTTACTGTTACCATTTTAAGAATATCGCAAAACGCCTTGAATTATCAAGAAATATGTTATACAATTATAGTAATATTTTACGATTTGGTGATACGATGCTCTTTGAAGAAAAGCACAGCAAAACGAATTACTACACAACACTTGAATACGACAATATCCTCTGCATTTCCCACTGCCAGAGTTCGTTTGAAATTCTTTTCGTTACAGAGGGATGTGTGGATGCCGTTTTCAGCGACAGAAAAGTCAGGGTGAATGAAGGCGAATGTATATGGGTTTTACCTTACGAAATTCATCACTATGAAACGCCGGAAAACAGCAAGGTATTCATTGCGATTTTTTCTGCGGATTACCTTACCGATTTTGCAAAAACGGTTAAGGGAAAGGCGCTTAAAAATCCTGTTGTAAGTTTTAATAAAAATGATACAGCAGCGCTGGGGGGCACGGACTTGTTTTCAAAAAAAGCAGTCCTTTACAGGCTGTGTGCGGCAGCTTTCAAAAACGGTACGGAAGATAAAAACGGCAGTTTCGATAACGACACCGCCGCAAGAATTATGATATATATTCAGGAGCATTACAAAGAACAAATCACGCTCAGGGATATTGCCGAGGAGCTTGGCTACAGTTATTCCTATACCTCGGCATTGTTCAAAAGTATATTTAACAAGGGTATTTCGGATGTTATCAATGAACACCGTCTTGACTGTGCCAAAAAATTACTCAAAGAGAATACGCATACAATAACCGAAATTGCGGAGCTTTCAGGATTTTCAACAATACGCAATTTCAACGCTGTATTTAAAAATGCATACAATATCTCCCCTTCGCAATACCAAAATGATTGCACGAAAGGACTTGAAAACAATAATTGAATCCCGATAACTTCTGATTTGTAAAACTAAAAGCCGCCGATTAGGCGAGGTGCGGTAACGAAGGTTAGTCCAAAACTCACATCTTTTCCGCCATAACTGCTTCAAAAAGTCCATTAGGGCGCCAGCCCAAATGGACTT
>CADAUV010000061.1 GCA_902791235.1 Oscillospiraceae bacterium | reverse complement strand
TAAGTTTAAATTATATTTATTAATTATGGATAATATTTTTAATAATGCACCCGGTTCATTTTTGGTATTAAAAACAAATGATGTTCTTGTATTTTTACCTAAATGTAGATTTTTACTCATTGCTTTTTTGTAAAAAATATGCTTCCGGAAGAAACCGGAAGCATATAAACTCAATATAAAAGGAAATCCTACGCCAGCGTCCCCGCCATGCACTGCTTGTATACTTTGCGGAAGTAGAGCGTCTCGGCAGCGCCGGTTATTGCCCAAGAGAAGAAGTACAGCAGATAGAGTGACGGTATCGTTTTATAGAACGCAAACACCGTGTATATCCACACCACGCGGAAGACGCAGGAGCCGAGAACGACTATTATCATCGGCACTATGCTCTTTCCGAGTCCGCGCGCCGCAGCTATCGAGCAGCTTCAGGTATGGGCTGACAGAGCGGAGGTTGACCTTGTAAAGCACGGTGAGGGCGCCGACCCTGCCGCAGTTGTTTACGATACCATTCAGGCAGGTAAGGCGAGGGGCTGTGATGTAATTATAATCGACACGGCAGGCAGACTTCACAATAAGAAAAATCTTATGGATGAGCTTAATAAAATCAGCCGTGTAATTGACAGGGAGCTTCCCGACGCTTCAAAGGAGATTTTACTCGTTCTTGACGCAACTACTGGTCAGAACGCCGTAAATCAGGCAAAGGATTTCAAGGAGGCTGCAGGAATTACGGGTATTGTTCTTACAAAGCTTGACGGCACTGCCAAAGGCGGCGTTGTACTTGCGATAAATAATGAGCTTGATGTTCCCGTAAAATTTGTCGGAGTAGGTGAGAAAATCGAAGACTTACAGCCGTTTGACGCCGACGCCTTCGCTTCAGCTCTCTTTGATGCAAATATCCCTGACGATGATAAGGAAATAACCGATTTTATTAATGACTCAGCCGATAACGAGGAATAATATGGATTTTATTTTAGCAACCAATAATATGAAAAAGCTTGCGGAGATGCAGAGGATACTTTCACCGCTTGGCATAAATGTAGTAACTGCGAAAATGCTCGGAAAGGAGCTTGAGGAGGTTGTCGAGGACGGCGATACCTTCGAGGCTAACGCAAGGCTGAAGGCTTACGCAGCCTGTAAGCAGATGAATATGCCTGCAATTGCCGATGATTCGGGGCTCTGCGTTGACTATCTTGACGGCGCACCGGGTATTTATTCCGCGCGTTTTTCAGGCGGCCACGGTAATGATGAGGCTAATAATGACCTCTTACTTGAAAAGCTCGAGGGTGTACCTATGGAACAGAGGGGCGCTGAGTATGTCTGCGCAATCTGCTGTGTTTTCCCTGACGGCAGGGAAATTTCGGTAAGAGGTATATGCCGCGGCTTTATCGGCTTTGAGCGCGACGGAAATGAGGGCTTCGGATATGACCCTCTCTTCCTCGTCGACGGAAGAGCCTTCGGCAGATATACCGCAGAGGAAAAGGACAGAATCAGTCATAGGGGAAATGCGCTCAGATTACTTGTAAATGAGCTTGAAAAGATTTTATAACAGGACGGTAAATTATGACATCAAAGGAAAGAGCTGCCCTCAGGGCTAAGGCAAATCCTCTTGAGCCCATCATTCAGATTGGTAAAGAGGGTATCAGTGAAAATTTAATCAGTCAGATTGACGACACCCTTGACACAAGGGAGCTTATAAAAATCCGCGTCCATCTAGAGACCTCTCCCGAAGCACCAAAGGAGCTTGCACAAAAGCTTGCCGAGGCGCTCGAGGCTGATGTCATTCAGGTAATCGGAGGCGTTATTGTTCTCTACCGTGAGGCTGACGAAGAACGAATTGCCGAAAAACGCAAAAAAAGAGGTCAGGGCACGGAGAAGGCGAAGGCTAAGAAAAAGGTAAAAATCAAAGGTATGCGACAGCGTCAGCGCGAGGCTGAGGCGAGGAATCCTTATGCAAAATATGACAGACCTAAATACAGGGGAAGATAAAAAGAGAATAGGCGTTTACGGGGGAGCGTTTAATCCTGTTCATAACGGGCATATCCGCTTAGCGCTCGGGTATATAGAGGATTTGAGGCTTGATAAGCTCATTATTATCCCGACGGCTGTACCGCCGCACAAAACCGCAGAAGGCCTTGTAAGTGGGAGCGACAGGATTAATATGCTAAGCCTTGCTGCAAAGGATATACCTCAGATTGAGATTTCCGATATTGAATTTAAAAGGCAGGGTAAATCCTACACATATCTTACGCTTCTTGATATCAGGAAGCTTTATCCGGACGCAGATTTATTTCTTATAATAGGCGCCGACCAGTTTTTAACTTTCACAACATGGTATCACTATAAGGATATACTGAGTCTTGTAACTCTCTGCACGCAGGCAAGGCAGGATGAGGCTGAGCGCCTTGAAATGCTTGATTATGCCGTGAATAATGACGAGCTTAAGGGTAAATATATCCTCTCCGACAGGGAGATTTACAAGGTCAGCTCAAGCGAGATAAGGCGTAAAATCAGGGACGGTGAGGATGTGTCCTCGCTTCTTCCCGACGGTGTTTATGAATATATAAAAGAAAAGGGACTTTACATTGTATAATACAGATGATTATATCGGGATTATAAGAAAGAGGCTCAGCGACTACAGATTTTATCATTCTGTCTGTGTGAGCGAAAGCGCGCGTGAGCTTGCAAGGCGCTACGGCGCAAACGAGGAAAAAGCTGTAATTGCAGGAATTCTTCACGACGCGACTAAGGAAACCGATTTAAAAGACCAGCTTGAGTTAATAAAACGCGCAGGCATTGAGATAAGCGATTTTGAGCTTAAACAGCCAAAGCTTTATCATCAGATGTCAGGTATGGCTTTTGCAAAGCTTGAGCTTGGAATTGAGGATGAGGAAATTCTCTTTGCAATCCGTTATCATACAACGGGCAGGGCGGATATGAGCCTGCTTGAAGAGATTGTGTATCTTGCCGATTTCATTTCAGCCGACAGGGACTACAAGGATATTGACGAGATAAGAAGGCGTACCGAGCTCGGAAAAGAGCAGGGACTGCTTTATGCTACGAGTTATACTATTAATTCAATAGTCAGCAAAGGCAGACCGCTTCATCCCGATACAGTCGGCGCGTATAACAGCTTTTTAAAAAAATATTTTGAGAAATAACAGGGGGTACTATGGAAGATATTAACATTATTAAAACAGCCGTAAAAGCAATTGACAGCAAGAAGGGCGTTGACATTGAGGTTATAAAAATCTCGGATTTGACAATACTTGCGGATTATTTTATTATCGCAACAGGTACAAGCTCAACGCAGGTTAAGGCGCTTGCGGAGGAGGTTGAGTTTAAGCTTTCCGAGCAGGGCGTGGAGCCTCATCATATCGAGGGTGAAAAATCCGCGTGGGTGTGCCTCGATTATAACAGCGTGGTTATTCACATTTTCTACAAGGACCAGCGTGATTTTTATCAGCTTGAGCGTCTTTGGGAGGATGGAGAGCAGATAGATATTTCAAATTATTTGGAGGATTAGTATATGGATTACAATTTTAAACGCATTGAGAAAAAGTGGCAGGATATCTGGTATTCCCGGAATACCTTTGCCGCAAAGCAGGATTATTCACTGCCCAAGTATTACTGTCTTGTCGAGTTCCCTTATCCGTCAGGACAGGGACTTCATGTCGGTCATCCGCGCTCTTACACTGCGCTTGACATCGTAGCAAGAAAGAAAAGGCTTCAGGGTTATAATGTCCTTTATCCGATGGGCTGGGATGCCTTCGGACTTCCGACCGAGAATTTTGCTATCAAAAATCACATTCATCCCGAAGAGGTAACAAAGAATAATGTTGCTCACTTTAAGTCGCAGCTTCAGTCTCTCGGCTTCTCTTTTGACTGGACAAGGGAGATTAACACGACTGACCCTTCGTATTATAAGTGGACTCAGTGGATTTTCCTTCAGCTCTTCAAGAATAATCTTGCATATAAGAAGGAAATGGCTGTTAACTGGTGTACCTCCTGTAAGTGCGTACTTGCAAATGAAGAGGTCGTAAACGGCGTCTGCGAGCGCTGCGGCAGCGAGGTTATCAGAAAAAATCAGAGTCAGTGGATGCTTAAAATCACAGATTATGCACAGCGTCTTGTTGACGACCTCGACGATGTAAACTTCATCGACAGGGTAAAGGTTCAGCAGAGAAACTGGATAGGCAGGTCAACGGGTGCTGAGGTTGATTTCGGCACAACCCTCGGCGACACCTTAACCGTTTATACTACAAGACCCGATACGCTTTTCGGCGCAACCTATATGGTTATTTCACCTGAGCATGAGCTTATTGAGAAGTGGGCTGACAAGCTTACAAATCTTGATGAGGTCAGGGCTTATCAGGTTGAGGCTTCACACAAGTCCGACTTTGAGCGTACGGAGCTTAATAAGGATAAAACGGGCGTAATGCTAAAGGGCGTTATGGGTATCAATCCTGTTAACGATACCGAAATTCCAATCTTTATTTCCGACTATGTACTCACCTCCTACGGTACAGGCGCAATTATGGCTGTACCTGCTCACGATACGCGCGACTGGGAGTTTGCAAAGAAGTTTGACCTTCCTATTATCGAGGTCGTTGCAGGCTCTGAGGTAGGCGTTGAGAACGAAGCGTTTACCGACTGTGCAACAGGCGTTATGGTTAATTCCTCCTTCCTCACGGGTATGTCCGTTGAGGAGGCTAAGGTCGCTATCACCGATTGGCTTACCAAAGAGGGCAAGGGTCATCAGAAGGTTAACTTTAAGCTCAGGGACTGGGTATTCTCCCGTCAGAGGTACTGGGGCGAGCCCATTCCTATTGTTAAGTGTGAGGACTGCGGATATGTGCCGATTCCCGAAAGCGAGCTTCCGTTAAGACTCCCGAAGGTTGACTCCTATGAGCCGACAGATACAGGCGAGTCGCCGCTTGCTAAAATGACCGACTGGGTTAACACAACCTGTCCCTGCTGCGGAAAGCCTGCAAAGAGGGAAACGGATACAATGCCCCAGTGGGCAGGCTCGTCATGGTATTTCCTGAGATATATGGACCCGCATAATGACAAAGAGCTTGTTTCACCCGAGGCTGTTAAGTACTGGGGTCCTGTTGACTGGTATAACGGCGGTATGGAGCATACAACGCTTCACCTTCTCTATTCGCGTTTCTGGCATAAATTCCTTTATGATATCGGCGTTGTTCCGACTAAGGAGCCTTATGCAAAGCGTACCTCTCACGGTATGATTCTCGGCGAAAACGGCGAGAAGATGAGTAAGTCAAGGGGCAATGTTGTTAACCCGGACGAGATTGTTGATACCTACGGCGCCGACACAATGCGTCTTTATGAAATGTTCATAGGCGACTTTGAGAAGGCTGCACCGTGGAACAGCGATTCAATTAAGGGCTGCAAGAGATTTATTGAGCGTTACTGGAATTTACAGGAAAGCGTAAAGGACGGCGACAGCTATTCTCCCGAGCTTGAGGCTATGATGCACAAGACTATCAAGAAGGTTGGCGAGGATATAGATAATCTTAAAGCAAATACGGCTATTGCCGCTATGATGAGCCTTGTAAATGAGATGAATTCAAAGGGCGTTAATAAGGCTGAGCTTAAAACACTCACAATCCTTCTCAATCCTTTCGCACCTCATGTTACCGAGGAAATGTGGGAGGTAATGGGCTTTGGCGGTATGGTTAACGAGGCTCAGTGGCCTTCATATGATGAGGAAAAAACAGTTGAAAATTCTGTTGAAATAGTTATTCAGGTAACAGGTAAAATCCGTTCAAGAATAACTGTTCCTACCGACATCTCAAAGGAGGACGCAATTGCTCTTGCAAAGGCTGATGAAAAAATTGCGCCGCTTCTTGAGGGCAAGACTGTTAAAAAGGAAATCTATGTACCGGGCAAGCTTGTAAATATTGTTGCAGTTTAAATGAATAATACGGACGGTGAAAGCCGTCCGTATGGATTATAAAGAGATGAATATGGCAATAAAAAGCAATAAATTTGAAAAAAACTGGATGACGGATAATAACGGATATGAGCTTAACAGCGAAGAGGTTAACAGGTACATATCCGTGCTTCCGTCTACAAATCAGCTTCGCCTTGCAAACAAACCCTTTTACGCCTTTCTCCATTTCGGTATGAATACCGCAACAGGAAGGGAATGGGGCACCGGAAGTGAAAGAGCGGCTGATTTTACAATTAAAAAAATCAATGTTTCGCAGTGGCTTAAAACGCTTAAGGAATGTGGTATGACAGGCGTGATTCTCACCTGTAAGCACCACGACGGCTTTTGTCTGTGGGATACAAAACAGACGGATTTCAATGTGATGAATTCACCCTTCGGCGATGATATAGTGCGAATTGTTGCGGCTGAATGTATAAGGCAGAATATGGATTTCGGAGTATATCTTTCGCCTTGGGATATGCATGAAAAATCCTATGGCACACCCGCTTATAATGACTATTTCTGCGCTCAGCTTACCGAGCTTCTTACTAATTACGGCGATGTGTTCGAGGTCTGGTTTGACGGCGCTAAGGGCGCAAACGCAGTCGATTTTGAATACGACTGGGACAGATATTACGATATAGTCCGTACTCTTCAGCCAAAGGCGAATATTGCTATATGCGGACCCGATATCCGCTGGGTTGGTAACGAGGGCGGAAAGACCAGAAAGAGCGAATACTCGGTTGTCCCGTCGATGCTTTGCGATGCTGAAAAGGTTTCAAAAAACAGTCAGCATACCGAGGGTGCTTTCAACGCAGTTACTTCAAAGGACGAGGATTTGGGCTCGCGCGATGTGCTTTCACACCACAGCTTTCTGTCGTGGTATCCTGCCGAGGTGGATGTGTCAATCCGTAAGGGTTGGTTTTATTCAAAGGAAGGGGACAGCACAGTAAAATCTGCCGATGAGCTTTTTGATATCTATCTTAATTCCGTCGGTAATAACTGTACGCTTCTTTTAAATGTACCGCCGAGTGATAAGGGCGTGATTTACAGAAAGGATGCGGCTGTGCTTAAAAAGCTCGGTAAAAAGATAATGAGCCTTTACGAAAAGCCCGTTACCGTGCAAAAGGTCGGCGAGCTTAGGGAAGGCTGGGTCGATTTCAATTTTGACAGCGAAAGAAAGGTTAAAAACGTAATAATAAGTGAGGATATCGCATACAGCCAGAGGGTTGAGGCCTTTGATTTATACCTCAGGAAAAACGGAAAGTACAAAAAGGTTTACTCGGGTACGGTAATCGGTTCAAGGTCAATAATTCGATTTTCGGCTAAAAAATGCGACGCAGCGCGCCTGTTAATCCGTCAGTCGCGAAGCACTCCGATACTTAAATCGGTAGCTTTTTATGAATAAAAATCCAAATAAACAGCACACCCGGAATGTCCCGGGTGTGCTGTTTTTATAATGTATCTGCTGTTGTTGAGGCTTCGGGCTTTTCAATCAGGCAAAAGCCTATGTCCGTAACCATTGTCTTATCGCCCTTGACAAAAGTTACTGTCGTGCTGTCATCCGTAATAATGAGGTTAATATCATTTTCATAGACAAGTACATATATCTTGTTTGCCGAGCCCATATCTTTAAGCTCAAGGGCATTTGTGCTTTTAAATATTTTATCAATATCAGGTATTTTGTTTTCTCTGATTGAATAAAGATAATCACAGACGGATTTAACCACCTGCGCGTCCGTCTCGTCAAAGGTTTCGCTTATTATCTCCTTGTCGTAATCGGCGATTTTTTGCGTGGGCTCGTTACCCTCAATATTGGAACAGCCTGCAAAAAGCATTATGCACATAAGTATTGCCGCCGCTAATGCCATTGTTCTTTTCATTATTCCACCTCGTTTTTTATAGCTTTGTTTATTGCGTTTAACACCCGTTTCTTATCCGCTGACCAAAGGGGAGCGATAAGTGTTTTCTTGTCGCCGTCGCCCGTCAGCCTGTGTATTACAACATCCTTCGGGATTATCCTGACGCAGTCGCGGATAAGAGCCACATATTCATCAAAGCCCATCTCTTTAATTTTACCCTGCCTGTATTCGTCGGCAAGGTCAGTGCCGTCAAGTATGTGAAGAAGCTGCAGCTTAATGCCCCTTGTGCCTCTGTCGCATACATATTTAACGCTTTCAAGCATATCCTCGCGGCTTTCATCAGGAAGTCCGAGTATAATATGCGTAACCGTGTGAATTTGCATAGCGTTCAGCCTTTCAAGCGCTTCATTGTATACCTCAAGCGGATAACCCCTGCGGATATATTCGGCGCTTTTTTTATGAATAGTCTGAAGCCCCAGCTCTACAAATACAGGCTTTACCCTGTTTATTTCCTCAATCAGCTTTAATACATCATCACCGAGACAGTCGGGTCTTGTCGCAATCGAAAGCGCCGCTATATCGGGGTGCCTTACTGCTTCGTAATATATCTCCTTTAATCTTTCAACAGGCGCATATGTATTTGTAAACGCCTGAAAATAAGCGATATACTTACCGCTTTTGATTTTTCTTTCAACCTGCCTTTTCCCTTTTTCAATCTGCTGTGTAACGGATAGCTCGGCGCTTTCCGCGAAGTCGCCGCTGCCTCCTTTTGAACAGAAAATACAGCCCCTTGTTCCGAGAGTGCCGTCGCGGTTCGGACAGGTGAAGCCTGCATTGATGCTGATTTTATAAACCTTTTCGCCAAAGGTGTCCCTGAGGTATTTGTTAAAGCTGAGATATTCCATGGTTTAATTATATAGCAAGCTCTGTTAAAATACAAGTTGCATTCCAAAATGCAGTTGACCGTGTATTAAATCAGTGTTATAATCCTTTTGATAAACGATACAGGAGTGATTAAATGAGAGTTTTTCTGAGCTGCCTTGTTTGCAGACTTGTAACCTTTATATTGCAAAAAATGGGCAGGGGAGCCACCTCCATGCCGGGTAAGGTTGCGTTGAAGGTAAAGCGTAATGTACTTGCCGACCTTTCAAAGAATGTCAAGGTTATTATAGTTACGGGTACCAACGGTAAGACCACCTCCTGCAGAATCATCGAGGAAGGACTTAAAGAGGCAGGCAAGTCCTATTTTATTAATAAATCAGGCGCAAATCTTATTACAGGCGTAACAGCCGCCTTCATTATGAACTCGACTATTACGGGTAAAGCCACTAAGGAATATGCCATTGTCGAGTGTGATGAAAACGCCTTTAAAGAGGTATCAAGATATATCAGGGCGGATGTTGTTCTTGTTACAAATGTTTTCAGAGACCAGCTTGACCGTTACGGCGAGGTTACGCACACTCTTAACGCTATTAAGGAGTCTGTGAAAAATCTTCCGAATGCGGTTATCTGTCTTGACGCCGACTGCTCGCTCACTTATTCAATGAGCCGTGAAATTCCGAATAAGATTGTAACCTTCGGTGTAAATGTTCCGTTTGAGGAGGATGCCAAAGCGCCGGAAATCTCAGACGCCAAGTACTGCATTTTCTGTAAGCATGAGTATTCCTACACATATCATACTTACGGACATCTCGGAGGATTTGAGTGTAGGAATTGCGGCTATAAAAGACCTGAGCCCGACTTTGCGGTTACCGCCGTGTCGGAGCTTAAACAGGACCATTCCGTTGTTGTTGCCGACCTCGGCGGCAGCGAGAACATCATCCGTGTTAACATCGGCGGTGCGTATAATGTTTATAATGCAATCGGATGTGCGGCGGCGCTTTCAAGCGCAGGTATTCCCGAAAAAACCGTGATAAGCGCTATCGAGCATTTTGACGGCGCTTTTGGAAGAATGGAGCAGTTTGACGCTGGCGACGGCAAACATAAAATCAACCTGATTCTTGTTAAAAATCCTGCGGGCTTCACACAGACAACGAACTTCCTCAGAGGTGTTGAGGAGGATTGCACTCTGATTTTCAGCCTTAACGATAACGGCGCCGACGGCAGGGATGTAAGCTGGATTTGGGATGTTGACTTCAACGGTATTTTTAAAAAGCAGAATGTTAAGGAAATCTATGTTTCAGGCAAGAGATGCTACGATATGGCAATTCGTATCAAGTATGAGGGAACTCAGGGAAGAGAAATCAAGGTGATTGAAAACGAGGATTACTCAAAGCTCTGCGATATTGCCGTAAGTCAGGGCAGGGATGTCTACATTGTTCCGACCTATACATCAATGATGACAATGCGCCCCGTGTTTGCAAAAAGACTCGGCGGAAAGGAGTTCTGGGAATGATTATAAGAATAGGACATCTTTATCCCGATATGCTCAACCTCTACGGCGACAGAGGAAATATTATATCTCTTACACGGCGTATGAACGAGAGGGGAATTGAGGTACAGACTGACGCTATAACCATGGGAAAATCTTTTAACGCTGATAATTATGACATTCTGTTTATCGGCGGCGGTCAGGATTTCGAGCAGGATGTGCTTCTTGACGACCTCAAAAGAGGTAAGGACATTGAGATAACCAAAGCGATTGAAAACGGCACGGTTATGCTTGCAATCTGCGGCGGTTATCAGATGCTCGGAAAATACTATAAAACTTACGACGGTAAGATGCTTGAATATATGGGCGCTCTTGATTTTTATACTGAGGGTAAGCCGGAGCGTATGATAGGCAATTATGCTTATAAAACAAAAGAGGGCATTGAGGTAGTCGGATTTGAAAACCATAGCGGAAGAACATATCTCGGCAATGTTGAGCCGCTCGGCAAAGTGATTAAGGGTAACGGAAATAACGGTGAGGACGGCACTGAGGGAGTCAGATATAAAAACACCTTCGGCACATATTCCCACGGTCCCGTACTCCCCAAAAATCCCGAGCTTGCGGACCTCCTTATTTCAAAGGCTCTTGAGAAT
>CADAUV010000060.1 GCA_902791235.1 Oscillospiraceae bacterium | reverse complement strand
AATCCCCAATCCCCAATCCCCAATTATGGGCTTTTATTCTTTTAATTTAAATATTTAAAACTTAAATATTTAATTTAATATTTAAACATAATGTCAGGAATTGAAAAAAATGAAAACCTTAAAAAGGAAGATATTCCTTATAAATCAGGGACAAACTATATGGTTCATAGAAACCTTCAAACACTGCTTAATATTCTACTTGAACAAATAAGCGATTTCAAGCAAAGTACTCCTCAAAAAGTTAAATCATTTGTAAGTTTATCTTTCGTAATTGAAAATTGTGGAGAATTAATAGAGCCAGATTATTTTACAAGAAACGGTGGTATTTTTTACTGCATATATAAATATTTAACTTCAGAAGAAGTTTTAATAAAAAAATGTGAAGAATGTTCTGTGATTATAGGCAAACATACAAATCCCGATATTTTAATTCCTTTAATAATAAAATCAATTAATGAAATAGAAGTTGGTTCTAGTTTAGAGACTTTATATGTTCGTATAAGATTTTTAGCTAATTATTTATCACAATTAGAAAATTTATCTTTAGAAAATGGACAAACAATACTAAAATGCCTTTCAAATTTAGATGTGTTCAATATGCAAACTTTTCAATATACTCAACAATTATTATATAGTTATGCAGGTGTATTTACTTCTTTAATTAATTGCTTAAAAGAAAAATGTGCCACTCTTCATGATTCTTTATTTTTCCCTCTACTATTATTAGTATCTCTTCCTGAAACTGTTGCTATAAGAAATGAAATAACTCAAACAATGAATAATTTTGCTAAAAATTGTAAAATGTCTTTGGAGGAATTATATTCTTTTGAAATTGGTAATATTTTAGAAAGATTTAAATCAACTTATAAAACATGGAAAAAGAATTCTCCTGATAGATTCGCTTTTGATATTTATGTTAAATTAGCAGGACCTTCTCTTGAAAAGCATTGGACAGAAGTTTTATTAATTATATCACAATGTTGTGCAGGTGAAAAAGATATCGAAATAAGAATGGATATGATAGTCCTTTTAGATAAAATTATTTGTCAAAAGGAGTTATTCGAACAAATTAAAAATTATATAGAATTTATTCTTCCTGAAATCTTATTTCCTTCCATGGGTTGGAGAGTAGGAAGACCAAATTACAAAGTGAGAAAGGCTGCAGTTGTTGATATGATACATATATTTCAAAATGAACTAATAACGCCTGAAATTGCAGTAAAATTCTTCTCTGACTTTTTATCCAATTTTAAAACAGCTTTAGATGATGATTGGGATGCTGAATTAAGATATTTATGTATTCAATTGGTTAAATTATATTTAAAAAATACTGGAGATGTATTAAAATATGACCATATTGCTGAAATGTATCAGATTTTATTAAAAAGATTAGATGATAGTCAAGACACAAACAGAATTTTAATGTCTGAAGTATTAATATCTTTTATGAAAATTGGAAAGAGATTAAATTTAAGCACAAGTATATATGATTATATAATTGAAAATTCCTTTATTCATTTGGATGATCCTAGCGAAAAAGTAAGAGAAGCTATTGAAAAATATTTGATGGAAGCTTTAACTTTATATCCGAAGAACTTTTTGAAATTTGTTGAAAAAAATGAAAATAGTTTTACTCATAAATCAAATTTATTAAGCTTAAAAGAAGATTACAAATAATGCCGACAACCGAGCAAGCGACGGAAAGGGACTGCCTGCTGTCATCCTTTTTTATTTTCAGAACAAGGTTAATTATAAGCTTGCTCAAAATATCACTTCCGATAAATTAGAATATTAAGCCTGCAATAATGTAGACAAGACCTGAAAGAAGCCATGCTATACCGCACTGCAATATAACCACTCCTGCCGCCCACTTGCGCCCGAGCTCCCTCTTGACAGACGCTATTGCCGCTACACAGGGAGTGTAAAGAAGGCAGAAAACAAGGAAGGAAAGAGCGGAGGCGGTCGAAAGAGCTGTTTTTATTCCCGCCGTGCTTCCATAGAGGATTGACAGGGTTGAAACAACGCTCTCCTTTGCAAGAAAGCCTGTAATCAGGGAAGTAACCATTCTCCAGTCGGCAAAGCCGAGGGGGCTGAATATCGGGGCTATCCAGCCGGCGATAACAGCTAAGATACTGTCTTTTGAATTATCGACCATTTCAAGATGGAAGTTGAAGGTCCTTAAAAACCATATTACGATTGTAGCAATGAATATAACCGTGAAGGCTCTTGTGATAAAATCCTTCGCCTTCGACCAGACAAGATGAAGCATATTCTTGGTACTTGGCATACGGTAGTTCGGAAGCTCCATAACAAAAGGCACTGCCTCGCCCTTAAACGATGTATGCTTACTTATAACCGCCGTAATTATGCCCGTGATAATTCCGAATATATAAAGACAAACCATAACAACCGCTGAATAATGCGGGAAAAACGCCTTTGAAAAAAGAGCGTATATGGGAAGCTTTGCAGTACAGCTCATAAACGGAAGCATCATTATTGTCATCTTTCTGTCGCGCTCGGACGGCAGAGTTCTGCAGGACATAACACCCGGAACAGTACAGCCGAAGCCGATAAGCATAGGAACAATACTTCTTCCCGAAAGTCCGAGCTTTCTTAAAAGCTTATCCGTTACAAATGCAACCCTTGCCATATATCCCGTATCCTCAAGGAGCGAGAGAAAGAAAAACAGAATTACAATTATCGGCAGAAAGCTCAGCACGCTTCCTACGCCGTTAAATATACCTTCAATAATTAAGGAATGAACGACCTCATTTGTATTCCACGCGGTCAGAATATGGTCAGTAAGAAGCGTAAGATAATCAATACCCTTTTCAAGTAAATCCTGCAGATACTTACCCAAAACGCCGAAGGTAAGCCAGAAAACAAGACCCATAATCAGAATAAACGAAGGAAGCGCAGTGTACTTACCTGTAAGCACTTTATCTATTTTCTTACTTCTTGTGCGCTCCTTGCTCTCCTTTGGCTGAACGACGCAGGAGGCGGTAAGCTTGCTGATAAAGGAGAAACGCATATCGGCAATCGCCGCTGCGCGGTCAAGTCCCCTTTCCTCCTCCATTTGCTTAATAATATGTTCTACAAATTCTTTTTCGTTTTCATCAAGCTTCAGCGCCTTTTCAATCCTCTCGTCGCCCTCCACAAGCTTAGTTGCAGCGAAGCGAACGGGTATCCCGGCAGCCTTTGCATGGTCCTCGATAAGATGCATTATACCGTGAAGGCAACGATGAACGGCTCCGTTGTGGTCAGTAACATCGCAGAAGTCATTTCTGAGCGGCTTCTCCTGATACTTGGCAACATGAAGCGCATGACTTACAAGCTCATCAATGCCTTCATTCTTTGAGGCGGAAATCGCAACGACGGGAATACCAAGGGCTTCCTCCATCTCATTAATACGCACGGAGCCGCCGTTACCCCTCATCTCATCCATCATATTAAGAGCAAGCACCATAGGCGTTTCAAGCTCCATAAGCTGCATAGTGAGGTATAAATTACGCTCAATGCTTGTAGCGTCGGCTATATCAATAATGCCCGTCGGCTTTTCGTTAAGTATGTATGCTCTCGATACAAGCTCCTCACTTGTGTACGGAGAAAGAGAATAAATACCCGGCAGGTCAACGATTTCGGTATTGGGCTTGCCTTTAATCTCACCGCTCTTTCTGTCAACTGTTACGCCGGGGAAATTACCCACATGCTGATTTGAGCCTGTAAGCTGATTAAACAGCGTTGTCTTACCGCTGTTCTGATTACCTGCGAGTGCAAAGGTCAGAACCTTACTGTCAGGCAAAGGATGCTCATCCTGCTTGTTGTGGTACTTACCGCCCTCGCCAAGTCCTGGATGCTCCTTATCAATATGGTAAACATCGCCTTTTACCTCATCAGAGCCTTCAGCCTTTTTTACGGTAATCTGCTTTGCATCGTCAAGCCTGAGCGTCAGCTCATAGCCGTGTATTCTGTATTCGATAGGGTCGCCCATCGGCGCGTATTTTACCATAGTAATTCTTGCGCCCGGTATCACGCCCATATCAAGAAAGTGCTGTCTTAAAGCACCTTCGCCGCCGACAGCTTCTATAAGCGCCGACTCGCCTTTATTTAATTCATTAAGTTTCATAATTCTTTCCTTCAGCCTTTCGGCTTTCTTTCCAAATTCCTCATACTATTATAGCAGGTAAAGTTTTAAATACAACATATATTTATTTATATGTAAAAAAATATAAAAAAAGACAGCAGTATATACATCTGCCGTCAGATAGTATTCAGAAATTACAAAAGAGCATAAAGTTAAAAAACTTAGTGAAAGTTATATAAAGTGCTAATATGCTCTGTTATTTTTTAAAATAAAAACGCAGGGGGAGTAGTCAGCCTCCCCCTGCCGATAAGGAGAAAAGGCGGAGATGAGAGGAATTAATCACTCCGCCTGTATGAAGCGATATTTTTAAAAATTAATCTCGTCATCAATGTTTTCAAGGCTGTAAACAGACGATGAGGAAGTTACAACTGCGCCGACATTAAACAGGTCAATCTTTATTTTCGGTTCCATATATCCTCTTTTAACATCAGATTCTACTTCCGATTCCATATATCTTTTTTTCATATAAGCCTCCTAAAACAAATTATCCGAGAAACAAGTATTGCAGTATTCCTTAGAGCTTTCCGGTTAATCACAGTACATATATTCACCGACTCCTACTATATTGCCGTGCAGTTTACCGTTACATCTGTTACAAAAATAAAAAGACCGACTGCAACACTTTGAATCAGAATTGCAGCCGGTCGGTCATACAATAAATGGTTAGACACCTTGCTTTGCGTCGCCGCCTTTCAACGGTTTTGCCTTTTATTTATATTGATTTTTGGATTGTTTTTCTTTATACATATTCCGGTCTGCCTGCTTAATCATTTGCTGAAAATCATCTCCGTTTTTCGCAACACCCTTTACTCGTCCGAAGGAACATGTAATCCGCTGTTTCACGCCGTCCATCTGAATATTATCAAGATCAGCGTGTATTTTTTTCTTAAGTGCTTCAAAAGTAACATCATCAAATCCGATGTTGACGATAAGGAATTCATCACCGCCGTAGCGATAAATATACTGTTCCTCAATATTTCGCTTAAACACATCGGCAATTGCTGAAATTATTTTATCGCCTGTAATATGACCGTAGGTATCGTTAATACATTTAAAATTATCACAGTCGCACATAACGATATAGATTGGCTTATTATAATAATCGGGACTGTCCTCAATAAGCGCATAGCGGTTTTTAAGCTTGGTTAATACATCGTATCTTATTGCCTTGCCTAGAGCGTCATTAAGCTGCACAACCTTTTGTTTACTCAATTGCTCCTTGAGCATCAGATGATATTTTGCTATACTTGCAACAATACAAATACACGCAAGTGCAAAAAAATTAATAGTATTAACTGACGACGCCCTGTCGATTCTGTCAAGCACACAATAGCACGCTATAAATGAAGACGAAAGCAACAGCATACTGATATACGGCTTTATGATAATGAAAGCCGCAAAGGTAACATTAACTATATAAAAGGTAATTATATCATTACCAAATCTGTAATGGTCATAAGCAAGACAGATACTGTATACATTCATTAAAAAGAAGGCAATAATGGTTATCGCAGTGATTTTGATATGAGAAATCGTTTCGTGTCTTTTAGCGCGACCTGAATAAGAATAAGAAAACAGACAAAATGCGATCACAAAAAACACCGATAAAACGCTCAGTTTAACATTTCTCACCTTCACGGTTCCCGAAACAACACATATATAAGACAAAAGCTCATACAGTATAACCATAAAGGAAATGTTATTAATATTCCTGATGTTTGCGTTATCCATTTCACTGTTAATCTCAAAAGAAACTTTAGGGCAGATGATTTCTGCCAGACGATTAATAACTTGATTCATAACCTCACCCGATATAAAAAAACGACCGCAAATTTATTGCATAAAGGATGCAATATCTCTGCGGCCGGTCAATCATATAGTAAACTATTTAGACACCATAGCTTTGCGTCACTGCCTTTCAACAGCTTTGCCAAAATATTATTTTTAATGTAAACATTGTAACAAAATATACAAATTTGTCAATAGATTTTTGTGATAATTATTTACTCTTTGCGACCTGATTTTTGTGGATTTTGCGCATAGATTCAGACAGTAATACAAAAGTCCTTCTGCGACGGTGCAGGTTTCGTCGACAAATTGTATTTGCAGCTACGAGCCCTGTTTTATTTTATTAACAAAAAGCAGTCCAAAGCCGGACTGCCTTTACTTTGGTGCGGGTAACAGGACTTGAACCTGCACGGTCGCCCACAAGATCCTAAATCTTGCGTGTCTGCCAATTCCACCATACCCGCATTTATGTGTGAATATAATAACATCTTTTTATAATAATATCAAGAATAATATTTGATGTTAGTACATTTTTAAGAAATCATCATAGTATGAATTAGGCTTAATTAAGTCAATAAATAATGAAAGGAAATACTATGAGCTGTTTATCTGACAGATTATCTGATATTAACACGACTATTTATCAGGGCGCAAACCCTGTTAACTTTAATACAGTTAACGCTCCTCTTAACAGAAATGCCGCTCCTGTTTTAAGAGAGCCTGTTATAATGAACTGCATTAACAATGCTGATAATTTTGAGCCTGACGGATGTCCGAGAGTTCAGAGAAGAAACGCTCCGACAGGCGACTACGCACTATTCACAAACGCTCAGGCACCCGGTGTAACCTACGAGGAAGGAACTAACATTTCATTCCCGACAACGGTTTTCAACACCGACCCTGACAAGATTGAGAGAAACAACGGCTCGGTAGCGCTCAGCGCCGGAAGACACGGCAGAACCTATCTTGTAAACTACCAGATAAGCGCAGACTTCACTGACGCTCAGCTCGTTATCACTGAGGATTCAGTTGCAATCCCTGCGTCCGCAGTTGATGTAACGGGTAACACAACGGCATCGGGCTCCTATATTGTAGAGGTTGAGCCTTGTGAAACAAAGAATGTTGCAGTAAATGTAGCAGCAGGTACGGTTATAACTCCTACACCGACCTCGGGCATCAGCCTTAATGTTGTAAGAATCGCATAAGTCGAAAAAGGCACAAGAAGGGCATCCTGAATATTCAGGATGCCCAAACTTATTATTAAATAATGATGATTATTTCCACTCAAGGATACATTCGGGGTTTGCGAAAATCTCATCAAGGCGGCGCATAAACGGAACAACATCGCCGTAATCAAGCGCCCTGTGGTCAATTGCAATAGTAATAGGCATAATCATCCTTACAACAACCGAGTCATTACCGTTATCGTCGGTTACGCAGGTAGGACGCTTCTGCGCTGCATTAATTGCAAACGCAGTTGTCTGAGGCGGAATAATCTCAAGCAATGCACAAAAGCCTCTTTGTTCCCTGTATATTGAACCGAGATTAGAAATTGTTGTTGTGCCCTGCTCGATATCGTGCTTTGTAAGTCTTTTACTTACAGGAATGGAATAATAAGCCTTCTTCTTATCGCCGCTCAAGGTACGCACCTGATGCTTGCCCGGCATCTTAGAGCCGTAAAGCCTTCTTACAGCCTGAAGAAGTTTTCCTTCGCGAAGACCCTGAAGCGTATTGTCAAGCGAAACCTCGTACATAACCTCGTTCATATCCGAATTCTTCGCTCTTGCAGCAGAGTCGTTAATAGCGGAGGTCATCTCGGTAAGAGACTTGTTGTCCATATTGTGCATATTAATTGTCATCATCTCGCCTGACGGTAAAATCATGGGCATTGAGATGTCAATATGGTCAAAATACTTAAGCGTACCTCTTACAAGGTGTCTGTTAAAAACAAGATGCGTATTCATCTTAGGCGCTGCTTTAAGTCCTT
Source organism: Oscillospiraceae bacterium (assembly GCA_902791235.1). Classification (GTDB taxonomy): domain Bacteria; phylum Bacillota; class Clostridia; order Oscillospirales; family Acutalibacteraceae; genus Eubacterium_R. Next base: position 3,033 of record CADAUV010000060.1, on the reverse strand, counting down.
CGCAGATAATCTTCATCATTACTGTATTAATAGTGATTTTCTGCGACTTGTCCTCGACGCCCTCGTTAAGCTTTTTGACAATTCCGAAAAGCTCCGTAACATCCGCATCATATATAATTGTAGCGTGCGGGATTTCCTCCCAGCTCTGCGCCGTCATATTAGATACGATTTTTCTTGCAATTCCGAAGTGTTCTGTTTTGTAAAGTGCCATTATTTCTCTCCTGAAAATTATTTATCATTATTATTTATATGCATATGACTTTTGACATTTTCCCTGATATGCGCGCGTGTTTCCTGAAGCGCCTCAACATTGTCCTCAAAAATAAGCTCCTTAAACTCATTACGGTCAAAGGGTTCCTCATTAAAACGCTTGCGGAATTCAACTATCAGGTGATGTCTGAATTTTGGGTGGGACACTCTTATAAGCTCCCTCGCTCTGTCCTTCAGGGATTTACCTTTAAGCTGTGCAATACCGTATTCGGTAACAACATAATTAACATCGTTACGAGGAGTGGTAACCGCACTGCCCTCGGTTATAAGAGGAACAATTCTTGAGATAAGACCCTTCTTAGCGGTTGAAGGCATTGCGATAATCGACCTGCCTCCCCTGCTCATTGTTGCGCCTCTTACGAAATCCACCTGTCCGCCGACTGCAGAATATTGATTAAGACCAACGGTATCCGATACAACCTGACCGAGAAGGTCAACCTGCAGGCAGGAATTAATCGAAACCATATTATCGTTCTTGGCGATTTCGATAGGATTATTAACATAATCTATCGGATGAAGCTCGACAGCAGGATTATTATTAATATATCTGTTCAGCTTGCCCGAGCCGAAGGCTGCGCCGAGAACGGTTCTGCCCCTGTGGGTCTGCTTATATTTGTTATTAATGACGCCTGCTTCAAGTAAATCAACTACGCCGTCGCCGACAAGCTCGCTGTGTATACCGAGGTTTTTCTTGTCCCAGAGCTGTGCGCAAACTGCGTTCGGGATACCTCCGATGCCGAGCTGTAAGCAGTCGCCGTCTTTAATCAAAGACGCGCAGTACTCACCGATTTTCATTTCAGTATCGGTAATCTCAACGCTCTTGACCTCCGGCAGCGGCGCGTCAGCCTCAACAAAATATGTAAAATCACGGACATGCTTAATACTGTTACCGAAGGTACGGGGCATATACTTATTAACCTGTGCAATTACAACCTCGCAATAATCGGTTGTTCCCTTTGTATAATCAACTGTTGTACCGAAGGAAACATATCCGTGCTCATCGGGTGGTGAAACCATAACAATTGAAATACGCGGACAGATATAAGATTTGATGATTTCGGGAATCTCGTAAAAATGAGAAGTGGTAAATTCACATGCGCCTGTTGAGATAGCCTTACGGTTACTCTGCGACGCAAAAAGGCAATTGAGAACAAAATGTCCCTGCATCTCGGGTCGCACCCAGGGTGAATCGCCGAGAGTCAGCATATTGATAATCTGAACATTTTTAAAGTCCTGATAATTGTCAATCATAGCCTGTTCAATGGCAAAGGGCTCGCCGCAGCCAAAACCGACGACAACCTTATCGTCAGGTCTGATTGCTTTTATCGCTTCCTCTGCGGTAACAAGCTTACTGTTGTAAATCTGCCTCCAAGTCATATTAATTCCCCCATAAAAATCCCATCCATATTATATTACAACATTATTTTATACAATGTCAATATTTTGAATAGCACTGTAATAAAGTTGGTCAACAATAACAAAAATGGATGTTCTTTTTTATACAAATTAAATAGAAATTGCCCTGTTGTAAAGCAAGCAAAATGTATAAATATACTCAATATTCAACCTTGAGATTTTCCTCAGCTTCGGCTACTTTAAGCATAATTGCACACTCAATGCGTTTACGGTGAAGCTCACAGCCGAACTCGTATATACCGTTAACACTGCCTGTTGAATGATAGGCATTAGCCGCACAGCCGCCCGAGCAGTAAAGCTTTGCAAAACAGTCCTTACACTCCTTGTGAGAATAGACATTGCACTGCCTGAACTGCTGTGTGATTTCGGGATGAGTAACGCCGTCGAAGATGTTACCGAGCTTAAAGCTCTCGTCGCCGACAAACTGATGGCAGGGATAAAGGTCGCCGTCGGGAGTAACAGCCATATACTCAGTACCGACGCCGCAGCCCGAAACTCTTTTTACTATACAGGGTCCTGCGTCAAGGTCAATCATATAGTGATAAAAGGTGAAGCCGTTGCCGTTTCTGTAACGCTTGAGCATCTCGTCAGCAAGAAACTTATACTGCTCCTTCAGTATGGGTAAATCCTCCTGTCTTAATGCGTAAGGCTCATCGGGTGAACAAACGACAGGCTCAATGGAAAGCTCCTTAAAACCAAGGTCAGCCATATGAATAATATCGCTCGCGAAGTCAAGATTGTTACGGGTATATGTACCGCGCATATAATAATCCTTCTGTCCCCTTGAATCGGCAAACTTTTTAAACTTGTCAACAATCAAATCGTACGAGCCTGCGCCGTTACGGGATACGCGCATAAGGTCGTTTATCTTCTTCCTTCCGTCAAGCGAAAGAACGACATTGCCCATTTCCCTGTTACAAAAATCAATGACATCATCATCAATGAGAAGTCCGTTAGTGGTGAGAGTAAACCGGAAATTCTTATTGTACTTTTTCTCCTGCTCCCTGCCGTAAGCGACAAGCTTTTTACAGACCTCCCAGTTGAGAAGCGGCTCGCCGCCGAAGAAGTCAACCTCAAGATTACGCCTTGTTCCGCTGTTTTCTATAAGAAAGTCAAGCGCTCTTTTACCTGTTTCAAGGCTCATAAGCCCCTTAGGACCGCAGTATTCGCCCTTTCCCGCAAAACAGTATTTACACGCGAGATTACAGTCGTGCGCGACATGAAGGCAGATAGCCTTTAACACTCCCTGCCTGTCCTTAAACTGAGATGCGGTTGCCTCAAAGGTATCCTTTGCAAAAAGCCTGCCGTCATCAATCAGGCTTTTTATATCACGGAAGCACTCGTCAA